>JAFNAG010000431.1 GCA_017860135.1 Acidobacteriota bacterium | reverse complement strand
CCGCGCACCCGGCCTCGCGCGCGATGCGGCACGGCTTCTACATCGTGTCCAGCACCTGGCGGGACAATGCCTCGATCTTCGAGCCTACCGGCAAGATCGCCTCGCAGATCAGGACTCCCGAGCAGGTTCTTGTCGATCAGGTCGACCTCAGCTACGCCATCCTCCCCTGGAGCCCGCAATTGCAGCAGGGTGAAGCGCTCAGGAACAAGTATGGTGACCGGGTAGGGTTCCACTACTACCTGGATGAAGATTGTGGCCTGTTCTGGTCCAACGATCCCGGCATCACTATCGGGCAGATGATGCGATCGATCGGTGTCGCCGGTGCTGAAGATGAACTCAAGCGCGTCCGGCAGCTTTACCGCAAGGCAGGCGTCCCCGGTTATTGACGGTCAAGCCTGCGCAAGACCCCACCTTTCTCCCGCCATTCCACTGTCAGTCCGGTTCCGACTGGGCTATAATGCAGTCAAATTCCTGAGTGCACCTCGATTGCGAACGCTGACGGGCGGGGAGGTCCTTCCCCATGATCGGCACGGTTCTAGGTCGATACAGGATCGAAGAAAAAATCGGCGCAGGAGGTATGGGAGTCGTGTATCGCGCGCACGACGAAAACCTCGATCGCGACGTTGCGCTGAAGGTCCTTCCTGCTGCTGCACTGACCGACGAACCGTCGCGCAAGCGGCTCAGGAAAGAAGCCAGGGTGCTTTCGAAGCTCAACCACCCCAATATCGAGACCCTGTTCGAACTTAGCGCCGCGGGTGACGTTGAGTTCCTCGTGGTCGAGTACATTTCCGGGGTGACTCTGAGCGACATGTTGGCCGGCGGCGCGATGCCCGAAAAGGAGATCGCACGTCTGGGAGCACAGCTGGCAGATGGGTTGGCTGCCGCACACGGAGAGGGGGTTGTGCATTGCGATCTCAAGCCGGGAAACCTTCGCATCACCGCTGACGGCCGGTTGAAGATCCTGGACTTTGGCATAGCGAAACTGCTGATGCCGGCGATCAAGTCTGCTGCGAGCGACATTACTCCTGATTCGTCCTCCGGCCACATAGCTATGGCTGGGACTCTCCCCTATATGTCGCCCGAGCAGTTGCAGTGTGAACCCGTCGACCGCCGCAGTGATATTTACGCCGCGGGAGCGGTGCTTTACGAGATGGCGACAGGGGAGAGGCCGTTCCGTGAGGAGGCCTCCACCCGGTTGGCTGATGCCATCCTGCACCAGCCTGTTGTCTGTCCGCGTGCCAGGAACGCCAGAATTTCCCCGGAGCTGGAGCGGATTATACTGAAATGCCTCGAGAAGGATCCCGAGTACCGCTACCAGACAGCCGGGGATTTGGAGGTAGATCTTCGCCAATTGGCAGCACCGCGGACGGTACCGCCGATTCGTGTGGCGCGAAGGAGAAAGACATGGCTGCGGCCCTCGGTGCTGATGAGCGCCTCCGTGCTGATCCTGGCGACGGCAGCAGTCATTTTCAATGTGGGCAGCTTGCGGTATTGGCTGAGAGGGATGCCCACTCCAGGTCCAATAAGGTCCCTGGCGGTCTTGCCGCTGGCAAACCTCTCGGGGAATCCGGAGAACGAATACTTCGCCGACGGAATGACAGATGAGCTGATCACCAGTCTGGCCAGGATCAGCGCGGTGCGAGTAGTCTCGAGGACGTCGGTGATGCAGTACAAGAGCACCCGGATGCCCCTGCCCAAGATCGCGCGCGAGCTGGGGGTAGATGCGATCATCGAGGGCAGCGTGACACTGGTGGCCGGGCGGGTGCGCATCACTGCCCAGTTGATCCACGGGGCGACGGACCGGCATCTGTGGGCTGACAGCTATGAGCGCGACCTCCAGGACGTTCTCCGACTGCAAGCCGAAGTAGCAAGTGCTATTGCCGGTGAAATCAACGTTGCTGTCACGCCACAAGAACGGGAACGTTTCGGCAGCGCGCGTCCCGTGATTCCTGAGGCCTACGAGGCCTATCTCAAAGGACGCTTTCACTGGCATAGGGGAACCGGGCAGGAGCTGCAGACGGCCCGGCGCTACTTCGAACGGGCTGCGCAAAAAGATCCCACCTATGCTCCCGCATACGCCGGCCTAGCTGACTGTTACTGGCTGGCGGACGCGCAGCCTCCGACAGTAACGATGCCCAAGGCGAAGGAGTACGCCCTCAAGGCCCTGCAGCTCGACCCGAACCTAGCCGCGGCACACTCCTCGCTGGCAGTTATCGAACTCTACGCAGACTGGAACCCGCAGGGTGCCGAGAAACACTTCCGGCGCGCCCTCCAGTTGGGTCCCGGTGATACAGAAGCCCATCGCCTGTATTCAACTTACCTGTCACAAATGGGACGGCTGAGCGAGGCGCTGGCGGAAATCAGGAGGGCTCGGGAACTCGATCCACTTTCCATTTCGGCCCAGGTGACCCTCGGCTGGGTGTTGTACTACGGCCGGCGGTACGATGAGGCGATCGAGCAATGCAGGAAGGTGGTCGAAACAGAACCCGGCACCGCCAGCGCCCACGATTGCCTCGGGCTCTGCTTCCTGGCGAAGAAGATGTACGAAAGCGCCATCGCAGAATGTCGAAAAGCGGCAGACCTTTCCGACGACGACCCGGATCGGGCCGTGGGCCTTGCGCGGGCCTATGCTTTGTCGGGGAGGGGAGCCATCGCGCGCGGCGAACTGAAGGAATGGCGCGGGCGAGGGAAGGAAACCTGCGTGCCTCCGACCTTCTTCGCGCAAGTCCATGTCGCCCTGGGAGAGAACGCACAGGGCATCACCTGGCTGGAGAAGGCCTATGCCGAGCATGACTCGTACCTGATGCGGCTGAAGGTCGATCCCGCATTCGATCCCCTTCGTGCGGATCCGCGCTTCCAGCAGATTCTCCATCGTCTGGGTCTGCCACCGTAGTGGGAGCGACGCCCCCCGTCAGGACAGGTGAAGCTCCGAGTCAGACTCCGACGCCTCTGCTCTAGAGTCATCAGGGGATATGCAGTTTCCGCCAGGTCATTACCAGTGTTTGCAGTTCTGAGCTGTAACCGCTCCACGCCCAGTCACTTCAAGCGTGAGGGCAGGCCGCGTAGACGGCCATGCTGGCGTGCCTGTGAAGCACTACCACTCTCCATTCCGATGTTTCATCCGGAAGGGGCGGCAATCCCTCTCCCACAGTGGGAAGAACCCCACACGACACCCACCTCATGGGCTGGTCCGGAAAAAGGTCGTGCCTCATCGAAAATGCCAGCACGTCCCTTTGAAATTCCCTGAATTGTTCGGCTGTCAAATCCAGAATCAAGACCCGAGGCCATTCAGGTTCCAGCCCTGGTGCCCAGAGTCGGAGGATTTTGATGCCGCCTACTCCCGTTTCCCACACGACAGGATTCCTGTTCATGCGTGACTCCTCTTGCTGAACGCGACTTCGTTCAGCTTTGAATGTTCCAGGCCAGCGCCGAGCCGGGAGGCGCGCGCCACCTGAAGTTTCCGTCCGGCCGCGTTCTCGTACGTACGGATCATTATGCTGAGGGCCGCTCCCCATGTCAGGACCGGCAGACCCCTCTTGGGACCCATGGCAGACACCGACGTGACGGTAGGGCGGCCGTCAGACAACGGGGCAGCGAATGTTGGGCGGGGAATCTCCCGGCATGGCCGCCTGACAGCGTTTCCAACTTCTACGTGGGACGGGGGCTGGAGCGCTTTCGCCAACGATCTGGTGCCGGAGCGTGAACTTGAGCTGATAACAGACTTACCTTGGTATGTCGCAATTGTCTTCCCGCAGGGGTGTTTATGTCAACGGATAATACGGGTTGTATCCGATGCCCTGCGGTTGATCAAGGGGGACAGGAACGTATGCCTCACCCACACCCCCTCGTGAAGTTGCACCCAGCGGACCTCATCACAGCATACATCCACACACCGTCCACCCTTTCCCCTTTCCATTTTGCTCTACCTGGGCGACACTGGCGTGCCGTGCATCTGGCCTATAACAGAAAGGATGGCAGAGTCGTGAAGCTCGTGACTGTGCTTGGAAGTCCCCGCAAACGCGGCAATACCGCAGCAGTCCTGGAAGCTTTTGAGCGCCTGGCCCTGGAGAATCAGCACACCGTTGAGCGCATCAATGCCGTGGACTGTGCAGTCCGGGGCTGTCTGGGCTGTGATGCATGCTTCGAGGTCCTTGATGAGCCGGGGTGCGCCCAGGACGATGATGATGCCGTGTGGATACTCAAGCGTATTCTGGCAGCTGACCTCGTCGTATACGCGACGCCTGTATACGCCTGGGGCTTCACCGCCCAGCTCAAGCCTCTGATCGACCGACACTACTGCCTG
>JAFNAG010000430.1 GCA_017860135.1 Acidobacteriota bacterium | reverse complement strand
GCAGAATAGCACTCCCGGAGGAATAATGCAGGCAGGATTATCCGCGGGGCGAATGCGAAGAGTGCAGATGTCTTCGGGCTCGTCAGGGTGTCCGACGGTCAGTTCGCCATGAGCCGGAACAGGATTGCTCCCCCCTGGAGAGCGCCCGTGCTGCGCGCGAGACTCGCGTGGATTCTGCCTGCATGTGACTTTTGTTGCGTACTTTGTGAATGTGCCATACGAAAGGGCTCGGGTGCGGCCGGTCCTTGGGGGCAGGACACACACGCTCCCAGGGAATCAGCCGTTGGACACCCTCTCGTGCCCATGCGCCTTGGCGGCGGATTGACCTGATTGATGCGGATATTGACTTGCAGGCATGGATTGCCTACAATGCATGCATGAAAAGCGTTCAATACACGATCAGAGGGATTCCCGAGCGCCTGGATGCGCGAATCAGGGAGAGAGCTGCGGAGGAAGGGAAATCGCTGAATGAAACCGTGCTGCAGGTGCTGAAGGCTGGTTTGGGTTTCGGCGCTGACCAGGTGCGATATGACGACCTGGACGATCTCGCGGGAACCTGGATCCATGATCCCGAATTCGACCGGGCCGTCGAGGAGATGGACCGCATCGATCCGGAGCTCTGGAAATGACCATTGCCATCGACACCAACCGCTACCGCGATTTCTGTGCCGGCGAAAGCGCAGCGGTTGGGGTTTTCGCGTCCGCGCATGCCATCCACGTGCCCTTCGTCGTCCTTGCCGAGCTTCGGGCCGGATTTCTCATCGGCCGGCTGTCGCGCAAAAACGAAGCCGTGCTCCTGCGCTTCCTTAGCCGGCCGCGAGTCCACCTGTTGTGCGCAGACAACCAGACGACCCACCACTACGCCCGCGTTTTTGCCCAGCTCCGCGCGCAGGGCACGCCCATCCCGACCAACGACATTTGGATTGCGGCGCTGGTCATGCAACACGGGCTGCTGCTTTATTCCCGCGACCGCCATTTTGACCATCTGCCGCAGTTGCCCCGCATCGAATAGCGCAAACTCTCCGAGAGGACGGAGCAGCCTGGCACCGATTTGCCGGCGTCACAAGCGCCATAAGGTGATTCCCGAGGGGATCGATTCTCGGGGCAGGATATTGCGGACGTCCGCCACCACGCCCTGGCCCTCTTTGAGCAGCCCCGCGATCAGTTTCCATGGGTCATTCCGGAACTGGTCGTGGGATACGGCGAGGATGACCGCGTTCGCCGGCTTCAGATCCCCGAAGGGCACGAGTTGGATGCCGTATTCGTGTTTCGCTTCCTCCGGATAGGCCAGCGGGTCGTAAACCTGGACGTCGAAGCTGTAGGACCTGAGGGCCTGAACCATGTCGATGACGCGGGTGTTGCGCAGATCGCTGACATTCTCCTTGAATGTGAAGCCCAGGATGGTCGCGACGGGACGATCGCCGTCGAAGCACACGCGGCCCCGGGCCAGCGTCCGCTTGACCACTTCCTTGGCGACAAATACTCCCATGCCGTCATTGATGCGCCGTCCGGACAGGATGACCTGCGGGATGTAGCCGAGCTGCTCCGCCTTGTGGGTCAGGTAATACGGATCGACTCCGATGCAATGCCCGCCGACCAGGCCCGGACTGAAGTGGAGGAAATTCCACTTGGTGCCTGCTGCCGCGAGCACGTCGTTGGTGTCGATCCCGATGCGATGAAAGATGATTGCCAGCTCGTTGATGAGCGCGATGTTCAAATCTCTCTGGGTGTTCTCGATGACCTTGGCCGCTTCGGCAACCTTGATGGAGGCGGCTTTGTGCACGCCGGCGGCGACGACCGACGCGTAGACCGATGCGACGATCTCGAGCGTCTCGGCATCCTGGCCGGACACGACTTTGAGGATCCTGGTGAACGTATGCTCGCTGTCCCCGGGGTTGATGCGCTCAGGGGAATACCCGATTTTGAATTCGCGGCCGCAGCGGAATCCCGATTCCTTTTCCAGGATCGGGGCACAGATTTCCTCGGTGGCGCCCGGGTAGACGGTCGATTCGTAGACCACGATCGAGCCTGGCCGGAGGTTGCGGCCTACGGTCTCCGAAGCGCGCACCAGCGGCGTCAGGTCGGGGCGCTTGGCCTCGTCGACCGGAGTGGGCACGGCGACGATCATGAAGTCGGCCTCGCGCAACCGGGACGGATCCGAGGTGTACTCGGCCTTTCCACCCGCGAAATCAAATGGTGAGACGTCCTTGTTGCGATCGTGGCCTGCCCTGAGCTCCTCCACCCGCGCCTGATTGATGTCGAAGGCGATCACGTGTTCTTTTCTGCCAAAGGCTACCGCAATCGGCAGTCCCACGTACCCCAGACCCACGATGGCAACCTTGCGACTGTGCCCCATGATTCCTCCAGCTTTTCGGTACACTCATCGGTTCGTGGCCGGTATGCATAACACAAATCCGCGCTAAAGCGAAGCGAATGAGGACGGGAGTGGGAATGCACCCGTTCCGCGTTGTCGGATCAAATTGGATGTTGCGAGGAAGGGAAGGTGGGCCTATGATCTTGTTTCCGTTCGGAAGGATCGGTTTTCCCGCGGGCGGCCTGTGTCGATCCGGGTATCTTTGGAATGGGGACGGCTTCCTTCCGGCAAAGGCAAAATGAATCTGCATTTCGTGCTGCGCATCCTGGAAGCGGTCCTTCTCATCCCGGTGGTGGTCGGGTCGGCATATGCGATATTAACCTCGCTGGTGATCATCCGGTTCCGGACGCGGAGCAAGACCTCAAAGCGGCAGTTCCCGGTCCACTGGCCTCCGGTCACCATACTGAAGCCGGTGCACGGTCTGGAAAAGAACCTCCGGGAGAACCTGCGCAGCGCCTGCCTCCAGGATTACCCGGAATACCAGCTGGTTATATCGGTGCAGAGGCGGGACGATCCTGCGATCCCTCTGATAAAAGAGATTGAAAAGGAATTCGGTTCAGAAAAAGTTACCATCGCGATCGAGGACTGTTCGAGAGGCACCAACGGCAAGATCAACAACCTGATCGGAGGCCTGAAACATGCGCGGCACGAGATTCTCGTGATCAGTGACAGTGACGTCCTGTTGCGCCCCGATTACCTGAAGACCATCGTAGCGCCTCTTGCCGATCCGCAGGTGGGGTTTGTCTGCACTCTCTACAAGGCAGTCGGCGCGCGTTCCTGGTATGAAAAGATCGAGATGCTGACCCTGAACGCGGACTTGATGACGAACATAATTTTTGCCCATGTCACGGGGACGGCACGGTTCTGCCTGGGTGCCACCACCGCGCTGCGGCGCTCCACCCTCGAGGAAATCGGCGGACTGCCGGCGCTGGCGGACTACCTTGTCGAGGACTTCGAGATGGGCCGGCGCATCCTTGCTTTGGGAAAAAAGGACGCGATCCTGCCCTACTTCATTGACACCATCATGGACCTCAGAAGTCCCTCGCACTGGTGGGGACATCAGGTGTATTGGGACCAGAACAACCGCGCCGCCATGCCCTTTGGTTTCTTTGCGACCCTGATTTTACGGTCCATTCCTTTCGCACTCCTGTATGCCGCCCTGCGACTGGGAGATCCGGTTGGACTGGCAATCCTGGCCGGAGCTCTGCTGGTGAGAACGGGCACGGCCGCGATCAACCTGCGGTGGGGCCTCCGCGATCGTGAGGGCCCGCGATGCCTCTACCTGCTGCCGCTGCGCGATGCCGCGGCGCTGGTTTCCTTCGTTCTCGCCTATACCAAGAAGACAACCGTGTGGCGCGGCGCCCACTTCACCGTCACGCGCGACGGCCGCCTGCTGGCGGAGCAGGGCAGGACCTGATCCCGGCGTCGGGTGTCGGGCGTCACGGGTTGGAGGGGAGGTGGTTTCCCAAGCGCGAAAACGCGTGCTTCTTCCCGGAAGCCTGCGCCCTGGGCTATCCTGCACGACCCTGTCAGGGTCAGCTGCTTCCAGTATCCGGGCCTCACCCTGGTAGGCCAGCAAAACATGTGACAATCGGCATGGTTCGTGGGCAACTGCGGACTGCCGGCGCTCTGGTCATCATCAGAGTTTCACAGCGCGGCCGGCTGGCCGCAACCAGGCGAAGCGACGACTCCTAAGAATTGGCACAATCGGTATCGCAATCGCTATCGAAAACTGTGCATGATCGGACGCCTTAGTATTGATGGCGGCAGCGCGATGATGCCGAAATCGATCCCGATAGCGATACCGATTCCGATACCGATTGTGCCGTTTCCAGGAGTGGTTGCTTAGATTGGTTGCGGCCAGCCGGCCGCGCTGTGAAACTCTGATGATGACCAGAGCGCCGGCAGTCCGCAGTTGCCCACGAACCAT
>JAFNAG010000137.1 GCA_017860135.1 Acidobacteriota bacterium | reverse complement strand
GCCCTATTGTAAAGGACGCAACGGGGCTTTGGCCATGTCAATCGTCGCGTCCGGCTGCGTGCGCGGGAAGCACCGGGTTGCCCTCGAGGGGCTGTTGGTGCCGGACGGGGAAGGCCGGAACGGCCGCAAAGCCTCGTGTTCGGGATCTGTGATGTCTTCTTGGTTTGATGAGGGGTGCGCGACGAATTTGCTGGAGATTTCTGCCCGTGGTGTCGCAAACTAGCACCTGTCGCAAAGCATCGCCGTCCGAGCGGCGGTGTGTCATCCATTGTTGGGGGGAACAAGAAGATGAAAGTAGCGCCTGTCAGCTGGGGCAGAGTCGGGCTTGTCCTGGGAATCTGCCTTCTGATCGGATCCATGCCGGCTCTGCCGGCGCAGCAGGTTCCGGTCACATTCAACGACTATCATGGCTATTCCGGGACAGTCGACTACATCAAAAAAGTCGCTGCGGCCTACCCGAATATCGCCGAACTCCTGGAAATAGGGAAAAGCAACAAGGATCGTCCGATCTATGTTCTGGTAATCTCCAATTTCAAGACAGGAGCGACCATCGATGCGCATGTGGCACTGCGCAACATGCGGAACGAGCCGAACACGCAGACGGTGGTCCCCATGAAGCGGTACCAGGGGAAGCCCGGGATCTGGATCGACGGGGGCACCCACGGCAACGAGTTCACCGGTACGGAGGTATGTCTTTACGTCATCGACAAGCTCGTGTCCGGTTACGGCGCGGATGCGGGAATCACCAAGCTGGTGGATGAAAACACATTCTATCTTTGTCCTGTTGTGAATCCGGACGGGGTGTACAACAGCACGGAAGCGGGCATCTCGCAGCGCCAGAACTCCCCCGCTCCCGATGCCGCAGGCGGTGCTCAGCCCAACATCCCCAGGGACCTGAACGGCGACGGCGTCATCTCGCAGTTCCGGTTTAAGGACTCCAACGGCAGGTTCGTCCTCTATGAGGCTGATCCGCGCGTTCTCGTGCAGATCGCAGCCAATGAAACAACGACACGCGATCGCTATACTGTGATTGTGGAAGGCCAGGGCCGGCCTTCGTCAGGGGGCCGTGGCGGAAGCACGCCTCCTCCGGCTATGCCGCCTTCGGCCCGCGGGATAGATGTCAACCGCAACTTCCCGGAAGGCTGGTTCCGGGACGACGGCTTTCAGGGAGGTAGCGGATATTATCCGTCATCTGCTCCCGAATCCAGGGCAGTGCTCGAGTTCTTCACGAACCACACCAACATTCTGATGGTGCAGTCATTCCACACATCCGGAGGGTTTACGTACCGCCCCTATGCGCGCTGGCCCGAATCGCGCATGGATCCGAAGGATCTGGCCGTCTTTGACCGTGTCATGGGGATGAAGTACCTGGAACTGCTCGGCGAGGAAATCCCCGCGGCGTGGAAAGCGTCCGGGACGGAAACCAGCCGCCCGCAAGCTGGAGCGGCACAGCAGCGCGCGGCCGTCCCTGCTCAGGCAGCGAGGGGCAGGGGAGCCGGTGGCGCCCAGGCAGCCGCTCCGCCTGCCGGGCGAGGCGGAGGCGGCGGCAGTGCGGCACAGGGACCGCAGGGCTGGAGACATCCATACAACGAGGAGCAGAGGACCCCATACGGATACGGGGTTTTCCTCGATTGGGCTTACGGCCAGTTCGGCGCCTATGCTTTGAGCACGGAACTCTGGAGTTGGCAGAGGGATTCCAAGGGCCTGCCGGGATATGCGGGCGAAAACGATCGAGGCCTTTGGGAAAGCGCGTATGTCAAGTACCAGGAGTCCCAGTTGGGGGGAAAGGCGTTTCTGCCCTGGAAGGCCTTCGATTATCCCGGCATCGGTCCCGGTGAGATCGGCGGCTGGATCTCCAGATACAGCAGCAGCAACGCGATTCCCGGAGCGCCGCTCACGGCCCTTTGCGATCAGCACTGGCAGTTCGAGCGATTCCGCGCCACCCTCCTGCCGCGCCTGGAGATCAGCGACGCGCAGGCAAAACTCCTGTACTCCAGTGATACCGCTGCCGGCGCCAGTGTGGAACAGCAGGGCGACACCTTTACCGTGACGAAGGGGAAACCTGTCGGGAAATACAAGGTCGTCCAGGTGACCGCCACCGTAAAAAACCTCGGTGAACTCCCGACCCAGGTCGCCCGCGGCGCCCAGCTCGCCGGAAACCGTGAAGACGCGATCTGGCTGATCGGCGACCGGGACAAGGTGCAGTACCTGAATGGCACACCCTGGACGAGTCTGGGTGTGCTGGAGGGCGTCATGAGGATTCCCGGCTATGTCCCTTCCGCACCCTCGGCAGCCCCGGCAGCCGGCCGCGGGCGCGGGGGCGGAGCCCCGGGACCGGGAATTCCCGGCCAGGCGCGACGCCAGGCTCCGGAGGCCCAACAGGTAAAGGGGACCGGCAATACACGGGAAATCACATGGCTGATCGCCATAGAAGGCGACTCACCGCTCAAACTTGTGCTCACGTCGCAGAAGGGCGGGACCGCAGTCCGGGAACTTAAAATCAACTAGATCGGGGGCCAATCATGCATACGAGAATAAATCACGTTTCACTGCCGGTGCTAATCCTGATCGCCCTCATTGCAGTCCTGGGTTTTTCTCCGGCTGTCGCTCAGAAGAAACTGCAGACCAGTCCCGGCGGCTACCACGGCGAGCTGGATTTCCCCATCAGCTGGAAGCAGTACTACTCTTACGCCCAGTGGACGAAGATCATGCATGACCTGCAGAAGCAGTACCCCCAGCTCGCCGACATCAGCAGCATCGGAAAGAGCCGGATGGGCAGGGATCAATATCTGCTGACGATCACCGCGAAATCCACGGGCAAGCCGGAAGAAAAAACCGCCATGTGGGTGGATGGCGCCATCCACGGGAACGAGATCAACGGTGTGACCTGCTCTCTGTACACGGCGTGGTACCTGTTGACTCGCTACGACTACGATCCCTACGTGTACGGGCTCGTCAACACTTACACCTTCTACATCCTCCCCGGCCTGAATGTGGATGCGAATGATTCCTACGCTTCCTACCCGAACACCGCGAATAATCCGCGAGAGCCCTACCGGCCGGAAGACAACGACGGCGACGGGCTGTACGACGAGGACCAGACCGAAGATGTGGACAAGGACGGCGAAATATCGGCGATGTGGATCGAAGATCCTGCCGGCGATTACAAGCTTTCGCCCGACAGCCGGCGCTTTGTCCGGATCACGGACCCAGGCGACGCAGCGAAGCGTTTCCGGCGCATCGGCGAAGAGGGCTTCGACAACGACGGAGACGGTCGCATCAACGAAGACGACATCGGCGGCCCGGACCCCAATCGGAATTATATCTTCGGCTGGGACCTGGGGTCCGGATGGCCGTATCCGCTGTCTGAGATCGAGAATCGCAACGTCTACGAATTCCAGAGGAAACACAGCAACATCTTCGCCAGTTTCCATTTCCACAACACGGGCCGTCTGATCATGTTCGCCGCGCCTCCGGATTCTCGCGGCGCCATGACGGCCGAGCAGCGGCAGCAGGCCGAAGCCCGCATCACACAGCAGCTGCAGGAGATGCGCAAGACCAACAAGTATGCGCAGCTCTTCAACAGGACGGTGGCGCCCGAGTACCAGGCGGACATGGAAGCCCAGCTGGCAATCGTGACGCAGGGGGCGCGCATCCTCAAGGACTACAATCCCACCATCAGCGGTCTTTCCGGGCAGGCGCAGGCAAATTCCTATTATATGCTGGGAGCCTTCGCTTACCTGATCGAACTGTGGGGGAGCCCGGTTTCGGAGGCCGATCAGAATGGGGATGGCAGGGTCGACGAAGAGGAGCGCATGATGTGGATTGACACGGAGCTGACCGGCGAGGGTTGGATCAACCCGCGCAAGTTTCAGCATCCGGACCTGGGGGAGATCTGGATCGGCGGGACTACCAGGAAGCATGTGGACAGAACCCCGCCGGCCCGGTATATGGAAGGAGAGGCGTTCAAGCAGGCGCAGTTCGTACTGTATTGCGCCAGTCAATTCCCCAGGGTGGAAGTGGGAGAGGTATCGGTGGCGCCGGCCACCGGCGACCTTTACTGGGTGGACGTCACGGTCAAAAACGAACGCGTCTACCCGACTTCGTCGGATCGATCGGTTCTGCTGAGGACCGCCGTCAACGATAAGTTGACCGTCGCGACCTCAGGCAACATCGCCGTGGTTCAGATCCCGCCGGGAGCTCCCAGACTGGACGCGCTGAATGTGACGGAACCGGCGGCCGCCATGAACACAAACGAGGCCGAGTTCCGCCTGCGCGGCAAGGACTCCAGGCGTTTCCGGTTCCTGGTGAAAATGACCGGGAATGAAGGATGGGTCGAATTCAACACGGCATCCCGGCACGGCGGGAAGGACACCAAGCGCATCGTAATCAAGACCGCGGGGCACTGAGGCCGGAGCACGCAGGCAGATTCCGGCCTTTGCCCCACCGCCTGCAGAGCAGAATGCAAATTGGCTGAAAGCAACATGTTCTCGCATGCAATACTCAACCCAATTCAAGGAGGCAGTTCATGAAAGGCAACAAGAAGGTGCTGGAATCGCTCAATGAAGCGTTGAGCGAGGAGTTGACGGCCATCAATCAGTATATAGTGCATTCGGAGATGTGCGAAAACTGGGGATATGACAAGCTTGCCACCTTCATCAAAAAGGAATCCATCGATGAAATGAAGCATGCCGAAGCATTGATCGAGCGGATTCTCTTTCTCGAGGGAACTCCCAACCTGAGCAAGTACCATAAGCTCAACATCGGGCAGAAGGTTCCGGATATGGTCAGCAACGACCTGGCGCTCGAATACGCGGCGGTGACCATGTACAACGGCATGATCGAGGCCGCGGTGGCAGCCAAGGACAACGGCACGGCAGAACTGCTGAAGAAACTCCTTAAGGACGAGGAAGCCCACGTGGACGGGTTGGAGGAACAGCAGGACCAAATCAGAGATCTGGGGCTTGCGAACTACCTCGTTGTGCAGACGACGAGGTAGAGCGGATCCATCCGCATCCCTGTAATTCCGGCGACCCGCGTATGATGGGCGAATGCGGGGCACGGCGCGCCGTGTCCCGCGATGCGCCGGGTATTCTCTCGCGCCACCCAAGGGGGAAATATGCGAAACCTGATCATTGTCGGCTCCGGCCCGGCCGGCTACACGGCTGCAATTTATGCGGCCCGCGCCGGCCTGTCTCCGCTTCTCATTGCATCGGAACCGAAGGGGCTGCAGCTGCCCGGCGGACAACTCATGTTCACCAGCGAGATCGAAAACTTTCCGGGCTTTCCTTCGGCGATCACCGGTCCGGAACTTATGGATCGGATACGCCTGCAGGCCGAGCGGTTCGGTACCGAGATCGTGGAAGTGGATGTTGAAGAAGTGGACTTCGTGCAGCGCGGCCCCTTCCGGCTCCGCACCGGGGGCGAATGGCGCAGTGCGCGCGCGGTCATCATAGCCACCGGAGCCAGCGCCACCTGGCTTGGCCTTCCGAACGAGATGAAGCTGCGCAACCGCGGCCTGTCCGCGTGTGCCGTCTGCGACGGCCTGTTCTTCCGGGGCAAGGATGTCATGGTGGTCGGAGGGGGAGACACGGCCATGGAAGAAGCCCTCACACTCGCACACCATGCCGCGAAAGTGATTGTCGTGCATCGCCGGGACAAGTTGCGGGCCAGCCGGATTATGGAGGATCGTGCGCGCAGCAATCCCAAAATCACGTTCCTCTGGAACACGATTCTGACGGGATATATCGGGGAACATGTCCTGGAAGGGGTGGGTACCCGCAACCTCGTAACGGGCGAGGAGAAGATCGAGCGCATCGACGGCGTGTTCATGGCCATCGGCCACAAGCCGAGCACTGAGTTTCTGGGCGGAGTGCTGGAGCTGAACCCCGGCGGCTACATCAAGACCCGCAATCACGTCGAAACCAGTGTGGAAGGCGTCTTTGCGGCCGGCGATGTGCACGATGCCGAATACCGGCAGGCCGCCACGGCAACGGGATTCGGCTGCATGGCGGCGCTGCGGGCGCAGCGCTGGCTGGAATCACGGCCCGCTCCGCCCTGAGGCGGGACACGTGCTCCGCGGGCCCCAAAAGGTGGAACTGCGAAAGCCTCCGGGGCCTTCGGGGCTTTTCCATGCGGTCTTCGTTGCTTTGGCAGCGCGGCAGGTCATTCGCCGATAATCTTGACGAGCACCCGCTTGGCGCGCCTGCCGTCAAACTCGGCGTAAAAGATCTGCTCCCAGGGTCCGAAATCCAGAGCGCCCTGCGTGACGGCGACAACAACTTCACGCCCCATGATCTGCCTCTTGTGGTGCGCGTCCCCGTTGACTTCGCCGGTGCGATTGTGATGATACCGTTCGGTGCCGGAGTCAAACGGGGCGAGCTGCTCCAGCCACCGGGAATAGTCTTCGAGCAGGCCCTGCTCGTCGTCGTTGATAAAGACGCTTGCCGTTATGTGCATGGCATTGACCAGGCACAGGCCTTCGCGGATGCCGCTCTCCCGGAGTGCAGCCTGCACCTGCGCGGTGATGTTGACGAAGCCCATGCGGGACGGGACGCGGAATTCGAGTGTTTTTCGATAGCTGTTCATGATGTGGTTTTCTCCGGAAATCCCGGGAGCCCCCATGATACGGGATTGAACTCGCGCAGGTCTTTCAGGACCTGGCTCGCCCCCTGCAGGCTCTCCGACGGCAGCCTGGGATCCGGGACTGCGATCACCGGCATTCCCGCGGCAAGAGCCGCCTGAACGCCTACCGGCGAATCCTCGAAAACCAGGCACCGGGCCGGCGCGACTCCCAGCCTTGCCGCCGCCAGCAGGAAGGTATCGGGAGCCGGTTTCCCGCGTCTGATTTCCGGATCATCGCCGATCACCACGCAGCGGAACAGCCGGAACCAATCCTTGTGGCGGCTGATCTTGAGATCAAAGTGCCTCCGGTCGGAACTTGTCGCGACAGCCTGAGGCACGCCGCTGCGGTAGAGGTGTTCGGTCAGGCGCACCGCGCCGGGCATCGGTTCCGCCTGCGGAAACAGATGCTCCAGCACCACTGCGCGAGCCTCGAGATACTCCTCCGGGCTCAGAGGCAAGCCGAGAGCCTCCGTAAAAATACGGGCGGAGTCCGGGGCGCGCTTGCCGATCATGCGGGATTTCAGCGACCAGTCATACGATTTTCCATAGCGCGCCGCTATGCTTTGCGACGCCTCGGTATAGAAATGTTCGGTATCGAGCAGAAGTCCGTCCAGGTCATAGATGACAGCTTCAACGGGTTGACACTTCAGCATGTGAGATCCCCGAGAGATTGCAGGAAAGGCTGCGACAGGTCGCCACCTGGAAAGCGGCCGCCACCGGAACGAGCCGGAGAAGTGACGGCATGAGATGCGGGATCAAGCCCACAAGATCAGGCCCACCTTTCGGGGATCGATGAGATCGGGATTTTTGGGGAGCAGCCGTACCGTGTAGCCGTGCCGCCCGCTGGTGGACGGCTCCATCGTGCCAACAAACTCCATGCCGTCCTTTGTGGCGGTGCCGCTCGGCGTCATGCGGACGATATTGGGCTGCACGAAATCGCCGCGGGCATCCAGCAGTCCATGATAGAGTTCGACGGCAATATCGTCCGGAGTCAGTTGTCCCAGCCGCACTGCCGCGCGCACGGTTACAGGATCGCCGACCTTGAGGTCATCGCGAAATTCGCCTCTGACCTCCAGGATTTTCAATCCCGCCCAATGATTCCGCAGGCGTTCCTTCCACGAAGCGAGCCCCCTGGATCGCCGGAATCCGTCGGCTGCGAGTAACATGTAGCGCTCTTGCGAGGGGAGGTAGACCTCTTCAGTGTATTCGCGCACCATGCGCTTGGCGTTGAACTGCGGTCCAAGAATGCGCATGGAGGCCTTCATCTTGTCGACCCAGGCGCGAGGGAGCCCGTTGGCCGCCCGATTGAAAAACAAAGGTACAACTTCCTTCTCGATGAGGTCGTACAGGGCATTGGATTCCACCTCATCCTGGTGCGCTTCGTTTCCATACTCCTCGCCGCACCCGATGGCCCACCCCGCTTCCGGAGTATATGCTTCGTCCCACCAGCCATCCAGAATGCTGATGTTCAAGACGCCGTTCAACGCCGCCTTCATACCGCTTGTGCCGCTGGCTTCCAGGGGCCTGCGCGGCGTGTTGAGCCAGACGTCGACTCCCTGCACCAGGTAGCGCCCCACAGTGATGTCATAATCCTCGAGGAACACCATTCGATGGCGCACCTCGTCGCGGCGCGCGAAGTGGATAATCTGGCGGATGAACTCCTTACCGGCGGTGTCGTGCGGGTGCGCCTTCCCGGCAAAGATGAGCTGTACCGGACGGTTCGGGTTATTCAGGATGCGAAGCAACCGCTCGGGATTGCGCAGCAACAGCGTTGCCCGCTTGTATGTGGCGAAGCGGCGCGCGAAGCCGATCGTCAGGGCTTCCGGATCGAGAATCTCATCCGATTGAGCTACCTGGGCCGGAGTGGCGCCCACCGATTCCAGCTGCGAACGCAGGCGATGCCGCGCAAAGGCGACCAGGCGCTCGCGGCGTCGTTCGTGCGTGCGCCAGAGTTCTTCATCCGGGATTTGGTTAATGCGGCGCGACAGTTCCTGGTCGGCGGGATCCTCGCGCCAGCGCGGCCCCAGATAACGGGTGAGGAGCCCCGACATGTCCCTGCTCACCCATGTCGGTGCGTGTACGCCGTTGGTGATCGAAGTGATCGGGACCTCGTCGAGGGAGATTCCAGGCCAGACAGCCTGCCACATGCGCCGCGATATTAACCCATGAAGTTTGCTGACACCGTTGCTGTGTCCCGCCATGCGCAGCGCCAGGATCGTCATGCAGAACTCCTCCGTCTGATCGTCCGGGTTCTGGCGTCCCAGGGCCAGGAAGTCGCGGAATGGAAGGCCCAGCTGGTGCGCGAATCTGTTGAAAAACTTCTCCATCAGCGCCGGAGCGAAATAATCGTTTCCTGACGGCACCGGGGTGTGCGTCGTGAAAACCGTGCCCGCCATTGTGGCTTCGCGGGCCTCGGCGAAGGAGAGGCCCTGCTCGGATATGAGCCGGCGACAGCGCTCCAGGGCCAGGAATGCGGAATGGCCTTCGTTCATGTGGCAGACAACCGGCTCCAGCCCGAGGGCATGCAGTGCACGGCAGCCGCCGATCCCCAGAAGGATCTCCTGCATAATGCGGACCTCCCTGTCCCCGCCGTAGAGTTGATCCGTGATGTTTTGGTCCGCAGGGGTATTGCCGGGAATATTGGTGTCGAGCAGGTAGAGTGGGACTCTTCCGACCTGAACCAGCCATACTTGTGCGAAAACGGACCGGCCCGGAAAATCCACCGCCACTGTCACCGGTTTGCCCTCCGTGGTGCGCATCAGCTGCAACGGCAGGGTGTAGAAGTCGTTCTCGGGATAGCGTTCCTGCTGCCAGCCGTCCAGGTTGAGATATTGCCGGAAATAGCCCTCCTGGTACAAAAGCCCGATTCCGATCAGGGGAACGCCCAGGTCGCTGGCAGACCGGAGGTGGTCTCCTGCCAGCAAGCCCAGGCCTCCAGAGTAGATTGCCATGCACTCCGTCAATCCGAATTCCGCGGAGAAATAGGCGATCGAATGCCGCTTTGTTCCGTCGTGCGCCTTCTGGAACCAGGTCGAGGGATTCTTCATGTATTCCCGGGTCCGCCCGAGCGCCCTGTCCAGATGCGCGAGGAACGCATCATCGCGCGCCGCAGCATTGAGCGCTTCCTGGCGGATCCTCCCGATCATCAGCAACGGATTGTGGTCCGTCGCCTCCCAGAGCTCAGGATCGAGCCGCATGAACAGTTCGACGATCTCATGGTCCCAGGTCCATGACAGGTTATAGGAAAGCTCCCGCAGTGTTTCAATCTCCTTGGGAAGGCGGGGAGCGACGGAATAGGTGGAGAGGGGGCGTGTCATGGCTTCCTCGTTTCGTCAGGGTTGCTTCCGATCCGAATGTACTTCGGGAGCGCTCGTCCCGAAAACCTGCCGGGTGAGATGTCACGCGAGGTGCGTGTGCTCCCGCGGCCTGCGGGCCGGCTGTTTTCCCGGCGGCTGCTTGCCGGAGATTGTGGTACCGGCCACATCGAGCATACATCCAACTCGCCAAAGTGCCAACAATTCTGTACTGACGGCATCCCGCAGCCGGTCGCACCGTCAGAGCAAGAGCCCGACAAGCATGTCGTAGAATGCGTGCGCGGCCGCCGTAACCCCAAACCCGCGCGTGACGAACAGTGCAGAAAAATAGAGGCCTCCGGCGGTGCGCTGCAGGAAGGAAGGCCATGTAAAACGGTCCGCAGCCGGGCCCACATAGTGAAACAGCGAGAACAAGAGCGCTGCGACCAGAGCCGAGCAGACCGCGGCTCGGGTGGGTTTCATGTCGAGGATCCTTGTGGCTGCCAGCATCAGCAGGCCGAGCAGAAATCCGCGGAACACCAGCTCTTCATAAATGCCGGCTCCGCAATACAGGACGAGTCTCTCGATCGCGCCCGGAGCTTGCAAACCGCCTGCCGCCATGCGGAAATACACCGGCAGGTATGCGAAGATCAGGAACAGCAGCAACGCGAAAAAAAGGCTCTCGCCAAACAGCGCCGCCAGCTTCCCGGAGTCGATTTTCCAGCTTGCCCGCGTCCGCAACTGCCACACCACAAAGCAAGCGAGCAGGACCAGCGCGGAAGCAAACATGGAGTGAACAGTCAGTGCGCTCAGCAGACGGATAATCAGAGCATCGGCCCCGTTGATGTACGTGGATCGGAACAGGATCGTCCCGGTGTGGTAGATGATAAAAAAGGAAAGTGACGTCCTAAGGACAAACTTTCCGTGCTGCGGGAGTGCAATCGGAAGTGAGACTCAATTCTCGCAAAATTCAGCCCGCGCAACGATCAACGACATAAAGAATGTATCAATGGTCATTTGTCATCTGGCCGCTGCAAACCTTCGGCCTGTGCGGTCCTGATCGCGTTCGGAGCGGGTGAAGTACCCGAACGCAGGGCCAACCTGCCGAGCCCCCAAATGACAATTGACAGATTCTTTTTTGTTGAGTCTCACCTCCGATTGCACGCGTGCTGCGGTCCTCCGATCCTTGATATGCTGGCAGTCCGGCAACGAGGCCTCCGTCTGCGCCGGGGTCGGAATCGGCATCACAATCGCCATCCCTCCGTGCCAGGATGTCAGAAGAATACCCTCTGCAGGCGGTAACGCTTCCGAACCCATTTCCGATACTGAACTCCGCGCCGGACTCCGCCGATTGCGTGATGCCGCCGACAGCTGCCTGTTTCCCCCGGCAGTGGCTGTGATATTATGAACTGCTGGCCCGTACGGTAGCGGATGAGCAGCGGAAAGGTGGATAGGGATTCATGCTGGTGGATGTTTTGCAGCGACGGGTTAAGGACCTCCGGATTTCAGTGACCGACCGCTGCAATCTCCGCTGTACCTATTGTATGCCCCTGGAGATCTACACGTGGATCAATAGGGAGGAGATCCTTTCCTACGAGGAGATCACGCGGCTTGCACGGCTCTTCGTCCGTCTCGGTGTCGAAAAGATCAGGATTACGGGGGGAGAAGCGCTGGTCCGGCGCGATCTTCATCAGCTGGTGGCGGGAATCTCTGCGCTTGCGGGCCTTCGGGATCTCTGCCTGACTACAAATGGCGTCCTTCTCGCACAGCAGGCTCCATTGCTTGCAGCTGCAGGTCTGAAGAGGATCAACGTCAGCGTGGACACGCTGGATCCGGCAACGTTTCGCCGCATGACCGGTCGCGACAACCTCTCACAGGTGCTTGACGGATTGCTCGCCGCCAGGCGCTGCGGGTTGCTGCCGATCAAGATCAATGCCGTAATCATCCGTGGCGTCAACGACAAGGAAATTCTTCCCATGGTCGATTTCGCCCGGCATCATGGATTCGCAATTCGCTTCATCGAATTCATGGATGTGGGAAATGTGAACCAGTGGCATTCCGATAAGCTGGTGAGCAAGCGGGAGATCCTTCAGATCATCCACGCGCGTTATCCGTTGCGCGAAATCGGTCGGGAGGAACATGGCGCCCCTGCGATCGGCTACGGTTTCGAAGACGGGCGGGGAGAAGTCGGCGTGATCGCTTCGGTTACAGAACCGTTCTGCGCAGGTTGTACCCGACTGCGCCTCACGGCGGATGGAAAACTCGTAACCTGCCTGTTCTCCGCCAGCGGGCATGACGTGAAATCCCTACTGCGCGGAGGAGCTTCGGATGAAGAGATTCTTGCATTCATCCGTTCTGTCTGGCAGGCGCGCGCCGACCGCTATTCGGAGGAGCGGCACGCGGCCCTCAGCTCGGGGAAAGACTACCGATCGGCGGATCGGACAAAGATCGAGATGATCCGCCTCGGCGGGTAGTGAGCGCGGGCTTTAGCCCGCGCGCTTTAAAAATAATAATGTTCATAACGGGGGAAGGTAAGGAGTTTCGAAGCGCACGGGCTTTACCCCGCGCTCACGAAAGGACCGAGCCCACAATGGATGCCAGTGTTGCCGCCAGGCAGGCGAGAGCCCACACCATGTGATCCGTCTTCTCAGGCTGAAGGGGATCCAGCCACTTTGCCATGGCATAGCCGCCGAGAAAACCGCCCAGGTGGGCGTAGTTGTCGATGTTCGGCATAATAAAACCGAACACGAAGAGCACGACCGCCAGTGAAGTCGCCTGCCCGGAAATGTGTCGGCTTCCGCCCCTGCGCCCATAATAGACGAGGGCTCCCAGGAGTCCGAATATCGCTGCCGAGGCGCCTATCGTGATTCCTGCGCCGCGCAGGAAAAAAATCGGCATCCCGCCGAAGAAGAGCCCGGCGAAGCTGCTCAGAGCAAATCCTGCGATTCCCGCCGCAGTATAAATGATGACGGTGCGCGGCGCCCCGTACAACTCCACGACATCCGGCGCAAGCTGGCGCACCCAGAGCATGTTGAAGAAGATGTGCAGGATGCTGCCGTGCAGCCAGGATGCGCTGAAGATCGTCCACCAGCGCGCATAGCCGAACACCGGGATGGCGCCGCTCGCCCCGAAACGAAAGAGGCTGCCCGTGCTGGGGGACAGGAATGAGAAGAGTCCGCCGCCGCGGATGCCCGCCGGATCAGTGACTAACGTGGCGGCGTAAAGGAATGCACATGCGCCGATGACCAGCGAGGTGAATCCGAAGTCGCGGCCCAGTCCCCTCAGGACCGAACCGAATCCCCACAGCCCTGGATTCCGCCGCCCACAGTTTAAGCACACCGGGTCCCGGACTCCCACCAGCTTGCCGCAAGAGCTGCAGAGCACCGAACCCGATCTTTGACGCCTGAACATCATCTCCCCCGCATCGTCCTATGCAGTCAACATGGAGCACAATACCACATTGTATGGGAAAACTGTCCTCACGCCAGCACTTGATCCGCATCAGCGAATAATGATTTCGGCCATGTGTGCGCGGGCTAAAGCCCGCGCTCACTTCGGGCTAAAGCTCCCACTCACTTCGGGCTGAAGCGCGTGCTCACGTCAGGCTGATTCCCGTTGACTTCGTGCTCAATGCCGAATAACCTGTTACATTCATAATTGCAGGCATTTGCATCTGAGAAGATCGCATGAGACGAGGTCGAAAGGGGTGGGGATCGGGGCCAAGGACACAGCTTGTCGCGCTTTCCCGCTTCCTGTTGAGCCTTGCCCTGATGCACGGTCTGGTGTCTTCCCCTCTCCTCGTGGAGTGCATCCGTGCGGACGGGATCGTGATCATGGAGCTGCTCAGCAATGACCCGTGCCGACAGGCTGCAACGGAGCCGGCATCGGACGCGGGCCCGGCAGCAGCAGCGACGTATCGGGAGTTCGCGGATCATTCGCAACCTTGTGTCGACATGATTTCCGAAAATGCCGCCGTCGCGCACACGAACATGGGTTTGCAGCAGGCTTCGGCGCCGGCTGCCGGCGCCCGTGCCGGCACGGCAGCTTCGCTCTCCGCTCATTATGACCTCCGGCTGCAGAGGGCCCTTTTCAAGCTTCCCAGGGAACCGGTCTGTATCCGGATTCTGAATCCCGAATCGATCTCCTGCCTTCGCATTTAGATCCTCAATCCTGTCGGCGCGGCTCCATGCCGCTGTCCCCATCATTACCGTTGCACAGAACGATCATCTGCCGGACGTTTTTCTCCAGGCATTCCAAAACAGCCGCAGAATGAACCGGAGAGGATATGAGATCCCGATTGCTTTCCACCTTACTGCTTCTCACAGGTTTGACCGGATCGATGCTCCCGGCCGCCGGTCGTGTCACACCGGCAGCGTCTCAGGGCGCCTCGGAGAGGCCCGCGCTTCTGACCCTGGAGCAGGCCCTGGCACGCATGTTCGAGCGTAATCCGGAGCTGGGTGTCTCCGAACTGGAGATCCAGGCTGCCTCGGCGCGCATTGAGCAGGCCGGACGCAAGCCGAACCCTGAAATCACCGCGGAGGCGGAGAATCTTTCAACTCTTGGGGTTGGTCCCGGGGTATTCCGGTACAGTGAAAATTCTCTTCTGTTCAGTCAGAAGCTGGAACTGGGCGGCAAGCGCGAATTGCGCGTGCTTGCTGCCGAGAAGGATTTTGCTGTTGCGTCGATTCAGCTCGAGGTCAAAAAGCGGGGAATGATTTTCGAGGCATCCAGGGCATTCACCGATGTGCTCGCGGAGCAGGAGAGGTTTGCCAACCAGCAGGCGCTGACGCGGCTCGCCCAGCAGTTCCACGCGACCGTCAGCGAGCGGGTAGCGGCGGGAAAAGTATCCCCCGTGGAGCAGACGCGTGCCGCTGTTGCGCGGGCTGCCGCACAACTCGAAGCAGACAAGCGCCTGCGTGCGCTGCTTGCCGCCAAGGAGCAGCTCGCGGCTTTGTGGGGCGGCACGTACCAGGATATTGAAGCAGCGCGGGGAACCTTCGCGATCCCGGAAGCCGGGAGCGGAAGTGCTGATCTGTGCATGGAAAACAACCCCGAGCTGAAGCTGGCAGCGGCGGATGTGAATTCGCGCGATGCGGCGCTGGCGCTCGAGCTGGGATTGCGAAAACCGGATCTCACGGTGAGTGCCGGATTCCGGTATTTGAATCCCGAGAGGGCTCCGGTCTGGGTCGCCGGCATATCGATTCCGCTGCCGATCCATGACAAGCGCCAGGGCGCGATCGCCGAGGCGCGCATCCGGCTCGACCAGTCGCGTCTCGCGGAGCAGGCTCTGGCGCGTAGGTTGCGCGCCGGCCTCGCGCAGGCGCGGCAGGATCGGGAAATCGCTCTGCTGGAGGTAAAAAGCCTGACGGAAAGCACATTGCCGGGGGCGAAGGAAGCGGCAGCGGCGGTCGAGGAAGGCTATCGGCTGGGCAAGTTTGACTACCTGAACGTGCTGGATGCACAGCGAACCTATGCGGAACTCCAGGGAAGGTTCATCGAGGCGGTGGTCTCGGGATTGCGCGCAACCCTGGAGATCGAGCGCCTTGCCCGGTGTGATATACCGGAGGCCGGGCCGGACCGGAAAAAGTAAAGGAGACGATCCATGAGAAGCAGGCACGTGGTGTTGATCGCAGCACTCCTGGGGATTGCTTTGATTGTCGCAGGGGCGATGGTGCTGCGCGGAGTCCTCCCCGGGAGCATGTTTACCGGCGCTTCAGAGATCTCCGGCCAGCAGGCGGAAGAGAGCCGGGTGCCGGGCGAGACGGAGGGGATCGTGCGGCTGAGCGAAAACCAGATCAGGCAGTTCGGGATCAAGT
>JAFNAG010000025.1 GCA_017860135.1 Acidobacteriota bacterium | reverse complement strand
AGCAGACGCTCGCCGGCCCGATTGACCAGCTTCAGAACCCTGTCGCCGTCGAATGCAAACACGGCGACGTCGGTTTCCTCGACGACCTTTCCCAGCAGGGCTGTGGCTTCTACGGCGCCAAGCCGCTGCTCCTGCAGCGTGGCGCCCAGGTCATTGATTTCAGCCATGACGTTGCTCAGCGCATCTGTGCGCCTGTACCCGCGCGCCCGTATCGAGAAGTCCCCCTCTCTCAGGGCTGCGAGCAGGTTCGAGATGGTCTGCAGGGGGCGAATCACCTTGCTGCGTAAAGCGAAAGAAAACCCGAACCAGAAGCCCAGGATGACCACCGTCAGAGTCCACTCGACTCGCGAAGAGTAGCCGCCGGTCCAGAGCAGGACCATTGCAGCCAGGACCGCGGGCAGGCCGGCGGCGAGGGCCATGATGACGACCCGGGAGTCCTGGTTGAAGAGCGATTTCTCCGGGCGCAGCATGGAAACCCGCAGAGCAGCCTGTTGGCGGGCCAGGATCTGGACCTCGGGCGCAGGAGCCGGTCCTGGGGTCGGGGCTTCGTTCAAGTGCTGATCCGACTGTATCGGTTCCGTTGGCTTCATGATGGATGAGATGAGAGGTTATTCGGTTGCAAGCTACAGGCCGTATCGCTCCAGCCGACGGTATAGCGCGCTGCGGCTCAACCCCAGTGCGTCTGCCGCCCGGCTTACGTTGCCGTCAAATCGGGTCAAAGCCTTGCGAATCAGGAAACGCTCGGCTTCCTCGAGGCTCATTTTTTCCAGCTGCACTTCCCCCGGCTCCTCGCCCTTCAGCCAGAGATGTCCGGGCTCGACGAGATTGCCCTCCGCCATGAGCACGCTGCGTTCCACCACGTGATCGAGCTCGCGTACGTTTCCCGGCCAGGAGTGATTGCGCAGCAGCTCCTGAGCTGCCTTGCTGAAATCCTTCAGCGGCTTCCGGTAACGTGCGGCGTGCTGGCGGAGAAAGTGCTCCGCGAGGAGCAGTATATCCGTTCCCCTTTCCCGGAGGGGCGGCAAATGTATCTCGATCGTATTCAACCGATACAGCAGGTCCCGCCGGAAGCGGCCGGTGCGAGTCTCGTCGCTCAGATCGGCGTTGGTGGCGCTCAGAATTCTCACATCCGCCTTCCTCGTCCTGGAGGATCCCACGCGCTCGTATTCGCCGAGTTCGAGGACACGAAGCAGTTTGGCCTGAAGCGCAGCCGGCATGTTGGCGATCTCGTCCAGGAACAGGGTGCCCCCTTCGGCAAGCTCAAACCTCCCCACCCGATCGGCCTTGGCATCCGTGAAGGCGCCTTTCACATGGCCGAACAGCTCGCTTTCGAAGACGCCCTCGGAAAGCCCGCCCGCATTGACCGTGACCATTGGTTTGCCCGCGCGGAGCGAAACCGCATGCAGGGCTCTCGCCACTACCTCCTTGCCGGTGCCGTGCTCCCCGGTGATGAGCACGTTTGCATCCGAAGGCCCGACGCGCGCGATCAGCTCGAGCACTGGCGTCATGGACGCGGATTCCGCGATAAGACTGGGACCGGGCTCACTGCATAACAGGCGGTTCTGGGCCTCCAACCGCCGCCCTCGCCTCAGGGCCCGGCTGAGTTCGATCTGAGTGTGCAGGATGGTCAGCAGGCGGGCGTTTTCCCAGGGCTTTTGGACAAAATCCCTTGCCCCGCGTCGCATGGCCTCGACTGCCAGTTCGACGCTGCTCCACGCGGTCATGACCACCACCGGCAGCCCGCTGTCGAGCAGTTGAATCCGGGACAGCAGGTCCAGGCCCTCCTGCCCCGACGTGGTGTCGCGCGTGTAATTCAGATCCATCAGCAGGAGGTCGAAATCCCTGTCTTCCAGCGTCTTGATGATCCCCGCGGGAGATGTGGCCGCCTCCGTCTGGTATCCCTCAGACTTGAGCAGAATGCGGAGTGCCTCGACGACGTCAGGCTGATCATCGGCAATCAGGATCCTGGGAATTGGCTCCGGGCTCATACCGCCTCCTGCCGCCATCTGGAAACTTCAAGGGTCACATATAGACCCGCATTGGATTAAATAGCAGTCAGGGATGCGGTGTCCACCAAAAAACAAAAGCCGTCAGGCCGCTGGAATCAGCAGCCTGACGGCCCCTGTACCGTGGTGGAGGTGGCGGGAATCGAACCCGCGTCC
Organism: Acidobacteriota bacterium; assembly: GCA_017860135.1. Taxonomy (GTDB): domain Bacteria; phylum Acidobacteriota; class UBA6911; order UBA6911; family UBA6911; genus JAFNAG01. Next base: position 31,840 of record JAFNAG010000025.1, on the reverse strand, counting down.
GAAAGCCTTCAGCGAGCAGAGCCTACATGCGTATCCGTTTCGTTTAGTTTTGCGAACGCCGCGTTCGAACCGGCAAGGACGATGCGCCGCTAGCCCTGACGAGTTTCGGCTTCGATCCCAGGGCGCGGATCGTCACCTAGCCTGCTGGTCGACGCCTCCATCCGATCCCGCAGGCAGAATCGGCGAGACGTGGCTGCCTTAAGCAGCCAGTGCTAACTGAGTGTCAGCAGTTATTTTATTTCCACGATTTTACGAGTCGCGGAGCACTCGGCACGCCTCTACAGCCTCTTGACCCCCGTCGAATCCAGTTCACCCCCTAATGATACGATTCCATAATAGTATACAACTTCCGCGCCATCGCGGTCAACTCCTTGAGCCCGGAGGGTGCAATCGGAAGTGAGATTCAATCCTCGCAAAATTCAGGCCGCGCAACGATCCACGACAAAAGAATTTGTCAATGGTCAATGGTCATTTGTCATCTGGCCGCTACAAACCTTTCGGAGCGGGTGAAGTACCCGGGCGCGGAGCCAACCTGCCGAGCCCCCAAATGACAATTGACACACGATCATTGACAGATTCTTTTTTGTTGAGTCTCACTTCCGATTGCACCCGACCCGGAGACAGCGGTCGCTTTGGGCATCTTCCCTGGCGGCAGGAAAAGCCGGACTGCGAATAGATTTAAGATTCCGAAAGCACCCTTTGGGTCGCTGCCCTATTCGATCCTCGTAAGTATGGGCATCGTCGCGATCCTGGGAGCGATGTCCCTCGGCGCGGGCGCTTTCCAGTATAGGAAAATGCTCTTCATGCTGGTTGACTACGAGCGCCGGGTCTCCGAAAACGACTCACTTCGCTCCGAGAACGACCAATTCAAGGTGCAGGCGGCGCAGCTTGGGGAGAAGATCGACTTTTTGGAGGGCCTTTCCCACAAGCTGATGGTCTTCTCGGGCATGAGTTCGGAGCAGAGCGTCGGCGGAGTCGGGGGCAATCTCAACCAGCCGCGGCCCGCTTCCGACAATCTGGCCAACTCGCTGACTACCTACACGAAGAAGATATCTTCGCTCGACCCTGACCGAATACCATCCGGGAGTCGACATCTCCGCTCCTGCCGGCATACGGGTGGTTGCGCCGGCCGACGGAACGGTCATTTTCGCCGGGCAGCGCGCCGGATACGGCAGAATGATTGTCATCGATCACAAGTTTGGACTGACGACGCGTTACGGGCACTTGCTGCGCATGGATGTCCAGGTGGGCCAGCATGTCACCCGGCATGAGATCATCGGGTATGTGGGGAGCTCCGGACGTTCGACAGGGCCACACCTCCATTTTGAGCTGTGGCGGAACGATCGGACGATCAACCCCTTGAAGTTTATCCAGGCATTTGCGAATCCTCGCAGCATAAAGCCTTAGAGCACGGATTCCAGCTCACGATCCTGCTATCCAAGGACCCGGAACAACACTGCCTCCGCGATATCCGTGCAATCGGCGTGCAACTGCGCCAGGGCTTCCTTAATTGATGGCACTCCCCTCATCTCACGGATGGTCGCCATGCTCCCGGGGCCGGGAACTCGCCGCAATGGCCCGGCCCGCCCACCCGCTTAAGTTACAGCAGGATAAGAATTTTGCAGCAGGGAAACGTTGACTGAGCTGCACCGGTCTGCTAGATTTTAAAGTTTATATCCGGCCGGAGATCTTCCTGCATGTTCAACGCGCTCCTGACAAAATTCATCGGCAGCAAAAATGAACGGGATCTGAAGAAGCTCGGGCCGCTCGTGGACCGGATCAACACGTTCGAGCCGGAAATGAAGCGGCTCACGGAAGGTCAGTTTCCGGAGTTGACGGAGAAATTGCGCCGGCGTCTCGCAGCGGGAGAGACCCTGGACGATGTTTTGCCGGAGGCGTTTGCTGCGGTCAGGGAGGCATCGCTTCGCACCTTGTCGATGCGGCACTTCGACGTGCAGCTGGTCGGCGGCATGGTTTTGCACCATGGGAAGATCGCCGAGATGAAAACGGGGGAAGGCAAAACCCTGGTCGCTACTCTCCCGGCATATCTCAACGCGCTGGAAGGGAAGGGCGTACATATCGTCACGGTGAATGATTATCTGGCCGGCCGCGACAGCGAGTGGATGGGGAAGATCTACCGCTGGATGGGGCTTTCGGTCGGATGTATCCAGCATCCGCTGACCGACGAGGAGCGGAGGGCGGCCTATGGGGCCGACATTACTTACGGCACCAACAACGAATTCGGCTTCGACTATCTGCGCGACAACATGAAGTACGACCTGCGCGACTGCGTCCAGCGCGGATTCAACTTCGCGATCGTCGACGAGGTGGATTCCATCCTGATTGACGAGGCGCGCACCCCCCTGATTATTTCCGGGCCTGCCGAGGAATCGACCGACAAATATTACAGGATTGATCGCATCGTCCCCAAGCTCCGGCGCGACGTCGACTTTCAGGTCGATGAAAAGGCCCGGACGGTAAACCTCACGGAAGAGGGGGTCGAAAAAGCCGAAAAGCTCCTGGGCATGGGGAATCTTTTTGACCCGCAGAACATGGACTGGGTGCACCACATCTACCAGGCATTGAAAGCTCATCTGCTGTTCAAGAGAGATGTGGATTACATGGTGAAGGATTCCGAGGTGGTGATCGTCGACGAGTTCACGGGCCGCCTCATGCCCGGGCGCCGTTACAGCGACGGCCTCCACCAGGCTCTGGAAGCCAAGGAGAACGTGAAGATCGAGCGGGAAAACCAGACCCTGGCGACGATCACCTTTCAGAACTACTTCCGCATGTACAAGAAGCTCTCGGGGATGACGGGGACCGCGGAGACGGAAGCGGAGGAGTTTTTCAAGATATATAAGCTTGAGGTCGTGGTGATCCCGCCGAACCGGAGACTGATACGGACCGAGTATCCCGACATCATCTACCGCACAGAGCGTGAGAAGTACAACGCCGTGCTGGAGGAGATCAAGGACCTCTACCAGTCGAGCAGGCCGGTCCTGGTGGGGACCATCTCCATCGAGAAATCCGAAAAATTGAGCTCCTTGCTCAAGCGTTCCGGAGTGCCCCATGTCGTTCTCAACGCCAAGTACCACGCAAAAGAGGCGGAAATTGTAGCCCAGGCAGGCAGGAAGAAGGCCGTCACCATCGCGACGAACATGGCCGGCCGCGGCACCGACATCCTCCTCGGCGGAAATCCCGACTTTCTCACAGTGCAGACACTCCGCGAGAGGAACCTCACCCCGGAAACCGCTCCTCCCCAGGAATATGAACGCATTCGGGAGCATTGGCTGTCGGTGTGCCAGAAGGAGCACGACGAGGTGGTCGGCCTCGGCGGGCTCCACATCCTCGGCACCGAACGTCACGAGGCTCGCCGCATCGACAACCAGCTGCGAGGCCGCGCGGGACGGCAGGGGGATCCCGGATCTTCCCGGTTTTACCTCTCACTGGAAGACGACTTGATGCGGATTTTCGCCAGCGACCGCATCTCGGGCATTATGCAGAGTCTTGGGATGGAGGAAGGCGTCCCCATCGAAAGCAGGCTGATCACCCGCCAGATCGAGAGGGCCCAGAAGCAGGTGGAGGGGCGCAACTTCGAAATCCGCAAACACCTGCTGGAATACGACGACGTCATGAACAAGCAGCGTGAAGCCATCTATGCGATCCGGCGCGAGCTGCTCGAGGGAGTCGACCAGAAGGAATACGTGACGGCCCTCGCCGAGGACATCCTGCTCGAACTCATCGAACAGCATGCTTCACGGGAGAAGAATCCGCATGACTGGGACCTGGAGGCCCTGCGAATCAGCACCGGCAACCAGTTCGGATTTGATATCCGGAATCTGGGATTTGAAGTCAAGGATGCCAGTCATGAGGAGCTGACCGAGATCCTCACGCAAAAAATCAAGACGATTTACGAGGACAAGGAAAAGCGGGTCGGCCCCGAGTTCATGCGCTACCACGAGCGCATGATCATGCTCCAGGTCCTCGATGCTCAGTGGAAAGACCACCTGCTGGCGCTGGATCACCTCAAAGAGGGAATCGGCTTGCGCGGATACGGTCAGAGGGATCCGCTCATCGAATACAAGAAGGAAAGCTTCAGCATGTTCGAGGACCTGAACGCGCGGAGGGAGGAGGAGACCCTGCGTTACCTCTACCTGTTCGAGCCGATCAGTCTCGAAGAACAGGAGGCGCGCGCACGCCAACAGGAGGAGGCGCGGCGCAGGAGAGCCCAGGAGCAGAACCTGGTTTTCGGATCCGGTGGCGACGGGTCTGTGGCGCAGCGCAAGCGTGAGGTCGCCAAGGTGGGGCGCAACGATCCTTGCCCGTGCGGCAGCGGCAAGAAGTTCAAGAAATGTCATGGCAAATAGACAGGCCGGCCATAGTGCGAATTCGATACATAATGTCAATGATCACAACGGTCTCGATGGAACAGCCCCCACCCCCGGTGCGGCGGATGGGGGCAGGCTTCTTCCACTGATCCTGTGATTTTCCCGGAAGACGGAACATGGTCCGAGAGCTGATATTCAAGGAAGCGATCACTTTTGATGATGTGCTGCTGGAACCCGCCAGGAGCGATGTCATTCCATCCGAGGTGGACATCACGACACGTTTCACCAGGGATATTGCCCTCAACATCCCTCTGATCAGCGCTGCGATGGATACCGTCACCGACTCGCGCATGGCCATCGCCATGGCGCAGCAGGGCGGAATCGGCATCGTCCACAAAAACATGTCCCCGGAGGCTCAATCCGAAGAAGTAGACCGCGTCAAGCGTTCCGAGAGCGGCATGATCGTCAACCCGATCACCATGTCCCCGGACCAGAAAATCCACGAGGCCATGGAGGTGATGAAGAAATACAGGATCTCAGGGCTGCCCATCACCTCCAAAGGGAAGCTCGTGGGAATCCTGACAAACCGGGATCTCCGCTTCGAGACCCGACTGGACCTCCGTATTTCGGACCTGATGACCAAGGACAATCTGATCACCGTCCCGGTCGGGACCACGCTCGAAAACGCCAAAGCCATTCTGCACCGGCACCGCGTTGAAAAACTCCCGGTCGTCGATGATAAATACCGCCTCCGCGGTTTGATTACAGTGAAGGACATACAAAAGAAGATCGCCTATCCGATCGCCTGCAAGGACGACCTCGGGCGGCTGCGCGTGGGCGCCGCTGTCGGAGCGACGGGGGATTATCTCGAACGGGCGGGCGCGCTGGTGAAAGCCGGTGTCGACGCGCTCGTCGTCGATACCGCGCATGGCCACTCCTCCCGGGTCATCCAGGCTGTGAAGCAGCTCAAACGCAAGTTTCCGCAGATCGACGTGATCGCCGGGAATGTGGCTACGGAAGCCGGAGCGCGGGAACTGGTGCGCGCGGGCGTGAACGCCATCAAGATCGGCATGGGACCGGGTTCGATCTGCACGACACGGATCGTCAGCGGTACCGGCGTTCCCCAGATCACCGCCATCCTGAACTGTGCGAGGGCCACAAAGCGCTCCGGCGTGCCCATCATCGCCGACGGAGGAATCAAATACTCCGGCGACATCACCAAGGCGCTGGCTGCCGGCGCAGACAGCGTCATGATCGGGTCCCTGCTCGCGGGGACGGATGAAAGCCCAGGCGAAACCATCCTTTACCAAAATCGAAGTTACAAAGTATACCGGGGCATGGGATCCCTGGAAGCCATGAAGGCAGGCAGCCGGGACCGATATGCGCAGGAAGGCGTCTTTCTCGAGCAGAAGCTCGTTCCCGAAGGCATCGAAGGGATGGTTCCCTATAAAGGAAGCGTCGAGGTCATGATTCCGCAGCTTACAGGCGGTCTGAGGGCCGGAATGGGGTATTGCGGGTGCCGCAGCCTGCGGGAATTGAAAACACGCAGCCGCTTCCTCCGCATCACGACTTTCGGCCTCAAAGAAAGCCACGTCCACGATGTTCTGGTGACCAAGGAAGCTCCCAACTACCGCACCGAGCTCTGATGAAAGCCCGGACGCGCCGGCGGATCCAGCGATATAGCTGCCGGTGGCGGGGCCCGGGCCCCGGATATCCGGTGCCCTGTGCTTTTCTTTTAGACTTTTTGGCCGAGTCCGGCGTCCCTACCATGTCGGCCTGCAGCGGAAATCCGTGGAGCGTGAGGCAGACCAGGTGATCCGACGATTTCTTGAGGGAGAGGAACAGGCTTTTACCGAGATCGTACGGCATTGGGAAACCAAGGTTTTCAGCCTTGCATGGCGCTATCTCGGGAACCGGGAAGATGCACAGGACGTGGTCCAGGAGACTTTCCTGTCCGTTTACAAGTCGGCCCGTAACTTGAGGGATCCCGACAGTTTCCCCACCTGGCTCTACCGCATCACTCTCAATCATTGCCGCACGAGCTGGCGCCGGCGAAGTCCCGAGTTGTCGCTCGAGGAACCGGTACCTTGCGGCGTGGATGGGGAGGGGGAAGTCACGCGAACCGCGGCAGTGGCGAGCAGGCAGCAGGATGTTCTTGAAGCCAGGGACATGATCAGGAGGGCTTTGATGGGGCTGAGTGACGAACACCGCAGCGCCATCCTGTTGAAAGAGTACCTGGGGCTCAGCCTGGAAGAAATCGCCCGGGTGATGGAATGCCCCCTTTCAACCGCCAAATCCAGATTGTATCACGGGCTGAAAGGAGTCCAGCGAAATCTGGCTCGGATCGGGTTTCGGCCTTGATGCCGATTTTTCGGGGAAATGCTATGAAATGCGATGAGGTACAGGAAGGCTTCGTGGATTTGCTCTACCGGGAGCCTGGGACTCCGGCCCCCAGCAAGGAGCTGCTCGACCACATCGGTTCCTGCGCGGCGTGCCGGAAGGAACTGGCCGGGCTCAGGGAACTCCAGTCGACTCTGAAAATCTGGCAGGACGAAGCTCCCCTGCGTCCGGTTCTCCTGCCTCGATCCGGCAGTGTGCGCTCCCCGGTCCGGATTCCCGTCTGGCGGGCAGTTCGCTTCGCGGCTGCCGCCGCCCTGGTAATCCTGGCTCTCCTCAGTCTCTCCAACGCCCAGATTGCATGGGACAAGAACGGTTTTTCATTTCGAACCAGCATCCTTCCCCTTCCGGTGCCTCCCACGGACTATTACACAAGGCAGGAGATGAATACGATTCTCAAAGCGGTCATGGAAGATTCCCGGGAGTATAACTGGCGGATGATGCAGTTTATGCGGGATGCCATCGATCAGGAGCACAATACGGATTTCCGCAACTTTGTGCGGGTGGTCAAAGAGAACCGAGGCAGGAATTAGCGCGTCCGGCACGGACCGCGGAAAGGAAATGAGATGCGAATGCATGGCAGGAGATACCGGGTATGCTTCGGTGTGCTGGCATTGGGATTGTTGTGCCTGCCGCTGGCGGCGCAGAGCGGCAGGAGCGTGCCGGTCGACTACGCGAAGGTGAACCTCCAGATTCAGGGTTTCGAGCGGGCGATCACCGACGAGATCAACAAGGCGTTTAATCCATGGGGCCTGCAAAAACCGAAAGGGGCGTATCTTCCCGGATATGGCTTCATGTTCACCTTCCTGTTGAATATCCGGTATGGAACGGCGACACCTTTCGGCAACATCCCCGATGATGTAACGCCGGCTCAAAAAAAGCAACGCATCGAAGGGCTCAAGGAAAAGCTGATGCAGATTCTCCTCGATCAAGGGAAGCGAATGGACAAGCTCCAGAAAGGCGAAAGCATCTCCATCACCGCTTTTTTCGAAGAGCGCAATCCGCTGAATTCCGAGTCAGATGTGAACAAGACCCTGATTCTGAGCGTGCTGCAAAGCGACCTCGACGAGTCGATCCTCAGACAGGAAGGGCTGAACGAATTCAAGCATAGGGTGAAAATCGTTGAGTATTAAGGTTCAGGAACTCAAAACGCGGAAACTGATCGGCCAGGTTTTCCTGGAGCGCGGGCTGATTGACGAGGAAGAATTGCGGACGGCGCTCAATCTGCAGGCGGAGTCCAGGGAGAAACTCGGCAAACTGCTGGTCGACCTTGGCTATGTTTCCGAGAAAGACTGCCTCGCGGTGGTGTCCGAGCACCTGGGCATTCCGTCCGTCACCGGCGCCGCATATCCCGCGGTGCCGGTTCTGGAGAATATCCTCACGCACCGCTTCATGAAGCAGTGCAAGTTTGTCCCGGTGGCGCTCGAAGACAACGTGCTGACCCTGGCGATGACCGACCCGCTGGACGACGCCACGCTCGACCTGGTCCGGCAGTCCACAGGGTTTTCCGTAAAGCCCCTGCTGGGAGCCGAGAGCGAGATCATGGATGTTCTCGAGAAGTTCTACGGATCCGCGGCCTCCACGCTGGGGCGAATCATCGAGGGCATCGATGACGGGAACATCGAGAGCCTGGACGAGATCGAGGACATCGAGCAGCTGAAGGATCTCGCTTCCGAAGCTCCCGTCATCCGGCTGGTGAACCTTGTCATCTCCAAAGCGATCGAGGGAAGATCCAGCGACATTCACATCGAGCCGTTCGAAAAGGACCTCAAGGTCCGCTACCGCGTCGACGGCATCCTCTACGATGTCGAGTCACCGCCCAAAAAGCTCAAGGCGGCGATCATCAGCCGGGTCAAGATCATGGCCAAGCTGAACATCGCGGAGAGGCGCCTGCCGCAGGACGGACGCATCAAACTGAAGGTTCTGGGCAAGGACATCGATCTGCGCGTCTCCACGTTGCCTACGATGTACGGGGAAAGCGTGGTCATGCGTATCCTCGACAAGAGCAACAGTGATCTCTACGACATCCGAAGGCTGGGCTTTCCCGAGGATTCCCTGCGTGACCTGGAATCGCTGATCCGCCGCCCACACGGGATTTTTCTTGTGACCGGACCGACGGGAAGCGGGAAGACCACGACGCTGTACAGTGCCCTGGATACGATCAATCTGTCGGACAAAAAGATCATCACCATCGAGGACCCTGTCGAATACCAGATGGACGGCATCAACCAGATCCAGGTGAATCCCCAGATCGGGCTGACTTTTGCCTCCGGGCTGCGTCACATTGTCCGTCAGGATCCCGATGTCATCATGGTGGGGGAAATCCGTGATCTCGAAACCGCCGAAATCGCGATCCGTTCGGCCCTCACCGGGCACCTGGTGTTTTCAACTTTGCACACCAATGATGCCCCCAGCGCCATTACCCGCCTCGTGGACATGGGGGCCGAGGATTACCTGATCGCCTCCTCGCTGCTGGGTGTTCTGGCGCAACGCCTGGTCCGGGTGATCTGCCCGCACTGCCGCGATGAAGTATTCCCGGTGCCGGAAATGCTGGACGAGATCGGCTACCGGCGCGGCAATGGCCGCCAGCCGGACCGCTTCTATGAAGGCAAGGGCTGCGATCGCTGCTCCAACACAGGCTTTGCCGGGAGAGTGGGTATCTATGAACTGATGCTCATCAATGATGAACTGCGCAAGCTTACGGTCGGGAAGGCGGATTCCGGGCAGATCCGCAAGAAGGCTCTGGAATCCGGCATGCGCTCTCTGCGCGACGACGGCTGGCTCAAGGTGCGGCAGGGCCAGACGACGCTGTCGGAAGTGCTGCGCGTCACCCAGGAAACCTAAGGGCTGGAACACCTATGGCGGCATTTGCTTACAGAGCTGCTACCCTCGAAGGGAAGCTGGTGGAAGGGACGATGGAGGCGCCGGACAGCGCTGTCGTCTCCTTGAAACTGCAGGAGATGGGCCTGCTGCCGATCCGCGTGGATGCAGCCTCGAGGAAAACCCTGCTCACCCGCGACATCCCCTGGCCCTGGAAGGTCCGGAAGGTCCGTCGCAAGGACCTGCTCGTCTTTACCCACGAATTGCACACTCTGGTCCGTTCGGGAATTCCCCTCGACCGGAGCCTTGCCGTGCTCGGGCAACTGGCGGAGAGCCCGGCGATGGCGGAAGTGATCCAGAATGTGCTGAAGGCAGTCAAAGGGGGTAAGTCGTTTTCGGAAGCCCTGGGGGAGTATCCCGACGTGTTTCCCAAGGTCTATGTCAACATGGTCCACGCCGGCGAAGTGGGCGGGGTGCTTGAAGAAATCCTCGGGCGGCTGACGGTGTTTCTCGAGACCAGCGAGAACCTGCGTTCCTATGTGATCGGTGCGCTGATCTACCCGGCGCTCCTGTCGGTTGTGGCAGTGGCGAGCGTGACCATTATGACGCTCTTCGTGATTCCACGCTTCGCCGGAGTCTTTCAGGACATGGGCGTCCCGCTGCCGCTTCCCATGGCAATGCTGAAGGGACTCAGCGACTTCCTTGCCGGTTACTGGTGGCTCATCCTGGTCTCGGCGATCCTGGTCGGCGTGTACTTGAAACGCTATCGCACGAGTCCCGAAGGACGCTTGCAATGGGATCGCTGGCTGTTGCGCCTCCCCCTGTGGGGGCCGGTGGTGCGCAAGGTCGAAGTGGCCAGATTTTCCCGAACCCTCGGCACGCTCCTGCACAGCGGTGTACCCCTGCTGCAGGGGATGAACATCGTGAGGGAAATCCTCTCGAATCAGGGCATCGCCACAACCATCGAGCCGATCCGCAACGGGATCAAAAAAGGGGAAGGCATCGCCCAGCCGATGAAGCAGAGCGGGGTGTTTCCGCCGCTGGCCATGCATTTGATCGAGGTGGGTGAAGAGTCCGGAAAGCTGGACACCATGCTGATCCAGGTCGCCGAAGTCTACGATACCGAGGTCAGGACTTCGATCAAGAATCTGATCTCGTTTTTCGAGCCGGCCCTGATTCTGGTGATGGGAATCGTCATCGGCACCATGGTGATCTCGATGCTGATGGCGATTTTCAGCATCAATGAAGTGCCGCTTTAGGGACGGGCCAATGAAACAAGTGTCCGAAGATTCTGATGTCTGCACAGGCGCGTGCCTTCCGGAAAGAGATCCCCGGAGGCGGCGCCGCGTGGGAGGGAATATGCCTGTTGGTGAAAGCCGAAAATCGGAGCGGGGCTTCACACTCATCGAATTGATCGTGGTGCTCGTCATTCTGAGCCTTCTGGCTGCCGTGGTTGCACCCAACATTTATAAGCATCTCACGACCAGCAGGTCGCAAATTGCCAGGATCCAGATCGGCGAGTTCGAGGGCGCCCTGCAGATGTTCGCATTCGATGTCGGGCGCTACCCCACACAGAGTGAAGGACTCGAGGCTCTGGTCTCGAATCCCGGCAACCTGGCTTCGTGGAATGGCCCGTATCTGAGAAAGGCCCTTCCGATGGATCCGTGGGGGAAACCATATATCTACCGGTTCCCCGGAACGCAAGGCACTGAGTTTGACCTCTTTTCCTACGGCCCCGATGGCACGGAAGGCGGCGAGGGCGAAAACGCCGATGTCACGAACTGGAAATAGGTGGGGCACGGCGGGTACCGCCGGGGGCTTCACCCTCCTGGAACTCATCCTGGTGTTGGTTGTGATCAGCATGGTTGCCACCATCACCTACCCGTCGATGTCCCGGGGGCGCACCGCGTTTCATCTGCGCGCAGTGGGCAGGGATGTGATCAGCACATTTCGTGTTGCCCGGGAGACCGCCGTGACCGAGCAGAAGGTCATGAAGGTGTCCATCGACAGCGGGGCGCAGAAGATGACGCTCTCGGACGATGTCGGGGATGGGGCTCGATCGTACCAGTTGCCGCATGACGTGACCGTTCTGGTGCTTACGAACACGGGAGAACCCTGGGTGCAGGGGCCGCTCGAATTCCGATTTCTTCCCAACGGCAGTTCCGATGCCGGGCGGATTCAATTGAAATCGGAAAACGGAGCCGTGCTGAGCATCGAGATCGATCCGATTCTGGGGGTGGCGAAGCTTCTCTCTGACCGGGGAGGCACGGCGCGATGAAAAGGGAATCCGGGTTCACCCTGCTCGAGGTGCTTGTGGCGCTGACGGTCCTTGCGGTAGGCGCGGCGCTTATCCTGTCGCTGATTTCCGGATCTCTCGGCAACATCCGGAAGGTCCGGGCACGCGGGCGCGCCATCGAGCATGCCCGGACTGTGATGGAACTGGCGCTGCTGGACGGAACCGTCAGCGGGCCGACGACGATGCAGGGCGACTTTGAGGACGGTACCCGCTGGACCGTTACAGTCACGGAAGTCGAAATGCCGGTGCCGGAATCCGTAATGCAGGGAGTGCAAACGGCGCAGATGCCGGTCAGACTGTTGGGATTCGCAGTGGATGTTATGGAACCGAACGCTGCAGCGCCGTCTTTCCAGCTGCAGACTATGAAGGTGGTGAGCGCCCTGGATGCAACCGGGGCGGTCCGGGTCCCGAGATGAGAAATCGGACATCAATACGAAGGCGCAGTGGAAGCGAGGGTTTTACCCTGCTCGAGATGGTGGTGGCCGTGACGCTGGTTGCGATCATCGCCCTTGCCCTCTGGGCCATTCTGCGCATCAGTATTTCCTCCTGGCAGCGCGGAACACAGTTCATTGACGAAAACCAGCAGCACCGTGCAATGCTGGATCTGGTCGAAAAGCAACTGGCGTCCACCTTCGGCGTTATCGCCCCGCTGGATCTGCAGGGCGACGGCGGACTGTACCCGGTTTTCTTCGGGACCGACACCGCAATCCAGTTTGTCACGCTCTGCCCGCTCCGCTTTCAGGAGCAGCCGGGGCTCACCCTGGTCTCCTATGAGATCGTTCCCGGCGAGGAGGGTGATTATTCGCTGATTGAGCGGGAGGGACGGTACCTGGGAGTGGATCCTACGCAGGTGGTCAGCCTGGATCAGGCCGGACAGACTGCCATAACGATCTTCGACCATCTGACAGGCGCGTTTTTCGAGTATTTCGATCCCGGCAACGGCAACGACCTGCCGGCCCAATGGCTGAGCGCGTGGGATGCCAGGGGGCTGGGCAGCCTGCCCTCGGCCATTTCCATGACCCTCACTCTCAAGGAAGCCGACGGCGGGACCAGGAGCAGGCAGATCGTATTTCCCGTGCTGGCGCAGCCATATGACTCGAGGCTCAATTTTCAGGATCCGTTTGAAGAGCAAAGGAGGCGACCCCGTGCAGACGATCCGCGCACGAAAAGATGATCGGGGCGTTATCCTGATCGCGCTCCTCTGGATTCTCATGATCCTCTCGGTCATTGCGCTGAGCTTTGCCCGCGAATCGTTCGTGGATGTTGCCGTCGCACGCAACACGCGGGACCTGGCGGATGCCTACTACATCGCGCGCGCAGGCATTGCCACCACGGTCTACCAGTTGATCCAGAAGACCTATCTGCCGCAGCGGACCCAGCAGGACCTGCTGGCGCTGCCAGTGGACCCGATCGACCTCGGCAAGGTCACGGGACAATACGGCGACGGCGAATACGAAGTCGAGATACAGGACGAATCGGGCAAGATCAACCTGAATTTTGTCACTCCTGCGGCAACGGAGCAGTTGCGGACCCTGATGGGGATCGTGGGAATCCAGTCGCCGGATGCGGATATCATCCTCGACTCCATCATCGACTGGCGCGACGCGGACGCCATCCCGCAGCCGAACGGCGCCGAGGCTGATTTTTACCAGACGCTGCAGCCGCCCTATCTGCCCAGAAACGGCAACGGAACGATGAGTTCGCTGGAGGAACTCCTGCTGATCCGCGGCGTCACCCCCGAATATTATTACGGGCGAAGGGAGAAAACCGACGAAGGCCAGATCATCGAGCGATATGGCCTCTCGCGCTATCTGACCGTCTATTCGCCTTCGAACCGGATCAACATCAATTACGCTCCGCTGCAGGTGCTGCTTTCCATCCCCGGAATGAGCCCTGCCGCCGCGCAGGCGATCCATGAACGCCGGCAAGTGAAACCATTCGATACAATCGAGGAGGTGACCAAGCTGACCGGACCCAGCCTGGAGACGAGCGCGCTCACCTTCATCTACACCCAGCGTTCCGGCGTGTACACGCTCTCGGCGTCCGCGCACCGGCTGAATTCCAGGGTGCGCAGAGTCATACGGACCACGATCACACTCGACCCGAGAGAACCCGAGCGATACAGGATCATTTATTGGAACGAGAACATTCCGAACTGGTAGGACGAAAACTGTGATTTATCTCAAAACCAGCGTGGGAGTTGAAATCAGGCAGGAAGACCTGCTCTTTTCCTGTCTCCGCAGCAATTTTGCGGGAGGGGTTTTCACCAGCTTCGCCCGCATCCCGGGCTACCGCCAGCGCGACCCTCAGGTCGTGCGCAGCGAAATCGACGCCTTCTTCAAGCGGGAGAAGATCGGGCGCGAGCATATCGTTCTCGGGATTCCCCGAAAGGATGTCATCCTCCGCTACCTGGACCTTCCCAAGGAAGTGGAGGACAACCTCAAGCAGGTGATGCTCTACCAGGTGCAGTCTTTTGAGCCGACCGAGGAGGAGAAGCTCTACTACGATTTCGTGCTCCTGAAAAACGGGAAGACCGCCAAGCGCCTGAACATCCTGCTGGTCATGATGCGGAAATCGATTCTGGACGCGCATCTGGCGCTCCTGCGCCAGTTTGGCCTGCGGCCGGCTGCCGTTACCGCCGGTCCCGTGGCGCTGGCAAACATGTTCCTTGGAACACAGGCCAGCGGGACGGGCAAGAATTATGTCCTCGCCGATTTGAAACCGGGCGGAATCGAACTCGCCATCCTGCGCAACGGCGCGCTGGTGTACGCGCGCGAGGCCGCCAAGCCGGAGGATGAGTCCTGGAAGGATTCCATATTGAGGGAGATCGAGGTCGCGACCGGAAAAGTGCGGCTCGGCCCCGAGGAGAGCATCGACGGCATCGTAATGGCCGGAGAGGAGTCCGGTACCGCGAGCCGGGAGCTCGAGCAGCAAATGCCCGGCTGCGAAATGATCGGGGCACGGCTGCGTTTTGAAATGGATCCCCGCAACCGCGCAGTCCTCCAGGAAGCGTCCACTTCGCTCGCACTCGCCTACTCGGGAATCGCCCGCCGGCTGCCGATGAAGCTGAACCTGCTCCCGTACGAAAGCCGCGTGCACCAGAAGCGCTGGGCATACGTGCCCACGATCCTGCTGGGCCTGGTCATCGCAGTGGCACTGGCCGGTTTCGGCTTCCGGCAGATGATTCAGGAGAGGATCCTGATTCGCAAGCTGGACCAGGAAATCGAAGCTCTGAAGCAGCCGGTATCCAGGATCCAGGCGGTGCGCGCGCAGGCCGACAGCCTGGAAAAGCAGATCGTCTTCCTGGAGGACATCATGAGCCGGCGCGACATGAACCTGGAGATTCTCCAGGAATTGACCGGACTTCTCCCCCAGGACACCTACCTCAGGTTTTATCGGAACACCGATTGCACGTTGCAGCTGCAGGGATTGAGCCCTTCGTCAACGGACCTGATACAAAAGCTCGAGAATTCCAAGCTGCTCAAGGATGTGGTGCAGCAGAGCAGCGTTTTCAAAGACGCTCTGTCGGGAAAAGACACGTTCACGTTCGGAGCGAAGTGCGAGAGATAAGCCGTGAAAATATCCACGAGAGAAAAGCAGTTCTTGATCGTTGGCGGCACCCTTGCCGCTCTGGTGCTTGCCTATTACCTGACTTCGCTTCTGATCCCGAGCCGCGAAGGTCTGGCAGCGACCGTCGAATCCAAAAAACAATATCTGCTCCGCCAGAAGGAGCTGATCAACCTTGAGGCGGCGTACCAAGAGCGTGTCGCCGCCTACGAGCAACGGTTGGCGCAGAACCGTAACCGGCTCCTGCCCGGCGACAATGCTTCCATCGCCGCAGCGTCCTTGCAGAAGCTGCTCCAGGAACTGGCGGATCAGAGCGGCGTCGAGATCACGAGCAAGACCATGCAGCCGGAACAGAAGATCCAGGACAACCTCAGCAAGATTTCGGTCCAGCTGATGATGAATTGTACGATCGACCCGCTGGTGCAATTCCTGGTGGCAGTTGAGAACTACGATAAGTTTCTGAGAGTCGAAGAGTTGTATGTCCAGCAGCTGCGTCTGCGTAACCGGGATGAAATCCGCCCGCAGGTGAAGGTGGCGGGATACATCATGACTGCGCCGGCAGCTCCGAAGCCGGCGGAAAAAGCCGCGGGAAACTGACGGCGCACTGGGGAAAGAGGGACGGTTATGACCAAGAAATGGATTGCCATCAACGTGATGCTGTTGCTCTGCGCGGGATTGCTGTGCTGGCAGCTTTACGTTTCGGCAAAGCGCTTCAACATCGAAAGCGACCCGGCGCAAATTCAAGCGGTGAAAAAGAAAGCGGGACCGGAAGGGGGGCTGCCCCCGTTGCAGGCGCCCGTAAAATACAGCGCACCTGCGTTTGCCGTCATTCCAGCGCAGAACCTGTTCTCCGAGTCGCGCAAGGTGGAAGTGCAGGCCCAACCGGTTGCGCCGCCGGCCCCGGAACCGATGCGCACCCACCCGGTGATCACCTCGATTGTGATATCAGGGTCCAGCCGCGTCGCCACGATCGTCGATCCATCCGGTCAGAACCGCCAGGGTGCCGCGCGAGTGCCGCAGAGGATCCGGCCGGGGGATACATTCCAGGGGTACGTGGCTACGGACATTACGGCGGACGGCATCCTGTTTGAGTCCGGGACAAACAGGGAATTCATCCCCATCCACGATGTGTCCAAACGCCCCGCGCCCGGCGGGAAAACTCCCATTCTGGCCACCAGGGTCGTGAATATCGGACCGGGCCAGGCGGCCGGGGGTCAGGGCACAGGCGCGGCTGTCGTCGGCGGGGCAACCGCACAGGCGGCGCGCGGAATACCCGCGCCGGCCGCCGGTACATCGGCTCGTGGCACTCAGGCGGGCGGCGGGCAAACAAGCGGCCGCGGAGTGACGCGCCCGCAGGAATCTCCCGCGGCCGTGCAGATCCAGGGTGGGCAGCCCCAGACATGGAACCAGACTGTCGATCCCCAGGGGAGGGTTATCATCAATTCGCCCTTTGGATCCTTTCCGGTTCAGCAGCCCCCACAAGTCATCAAGAAATGAGCATGCCATCAACCTTGTTACCGAGAGGAAGCCACGTGCAAACGTCAAAGAAAAATCTTTGGATCGCCGGCCTGGTGCTTCTCACAGCACTGACCGGGAGCATTACCGCGGCCAGAACTGTAACTCAGGGGCCGCCTCAGGCCAAGACCCAGGCTCAAATCGAAGAGGAGCGCCTGAAGGCTCTGGAGAAGATGCGCCAGGAGCTCATGAAAAACACCGGCGCCCAGCCGCAGACGCCGCCGGCTCAAGCGCCATCTTCCGCGCCCTCGGTCGTGCAGCGGCCCCCTGCCTCCGCAAAAGGGATTACCCTCGAATTCGACAATCAGGATCTGTACACGTTTGTGACCCTGGTGACCGACATGCTGGGGATCACTCCGATCGTGATTGATCCCGATGTGAAAGGGTCCGTCACGATCCACTCGTCCCAGCCGATCCCGATGCAGGATGTATTGCCGCTGTTCAACGTCATCCTGAAAAGCAACAATGCCGCCCTGGTGAAGTCGGGATCCCTGTACAAAATCGTGCCGATTTCGCAGGGATTGAGGGAAGGGCTGGAAGTGGTCATGCACCTGCCGCCGGAACCACCGGCCAAGCCTGCGGAACAGAACGTGCCAATCAAGAAGATTGAGCCGCCTGAGGCCGGAGCGAAGCCCCCGGAACAGACCGCTGGGGCGACTGCTCCGCCACCCGATGCGGCTGCCGCCAAAACGCCGCCGGCAGTCGCGGCAGCCCAGGGCCCCCCGGCCGCCGCAGTTGCGGGTCAAAATCCGCCTGTGCCTGCATCGGCACAACCGCCTCAGCAGCCGGCTTCCCCCGCAGCCCCTGCGCCTTCTGCAGCGCAGGAAGTGCCGCGCCTCGCTACGCACGTCATCCGCGTCGAGTTCGTGCCGGTGCAGAGCCTGCTGGAACCGCTCAAGCTCTTCATGACCGAAGGCGGGGTCATAATGCCGTACGAACGCCTGAACCTGCTGATCCTGACCGATTATTCCGACAGCATCCGGAAAGTGCTCGAAATCATCCACATGTTGGATAACAGTTTCCTGGATGCCGACCTGATCGAATTGATCGAGATCAAATACAATGCTTCCCCCGACGTCCTCGCGGATCTGCAAAAGATCTTCGGTGGAGGCAAAGACACCGCGACCGGCGTTTACATGGCCTCCCTCGATCGCATCAACGCCATCATGGTGATGGCCAATTCCAAGAGAGCGCTGGAAGAGGTGAAGCGCTGGATCGACCGCCTCGATTCGACCACCGGCCGGAGCGTCCAGACGTTTATCTACACCGTCGAAAACTCAACCGCGTCCAACATCGCCATGGTTCTCTCCTTGCTTTTTGGCGGCGGCGACAGCTCCGCCACGAGCGGCGCCCAGCAAGGCGCGGGGGGCGGCATCACCGGCGTCGGCGGCGGTGCAGGCACTACCCGCAGCACTACCGGAGGCATCGGCGGAACCGGTGCCACCGGCGGAGTGGGTGGCACGCGCTCCATGTCGAGCATGTCGAGTGGAGGCTTCAGCCAGGGAGGCTTGGCCGGCGGATCCATGTACGGCGGGGGTTCGGGCGGCTACGGCGCAGGGGGTGTTTACGGTTTAGGGGCCGGCATGCTCGGAGGGCAGCAGAACGCCGGCGGACCGCGCCTCAATCAGAGCTTCGGAATGTCGGCGCAGTGGCTGAACGGCGGACAGTTCGTCGGGCTGCAAGGGGTGGTCCGGCTTGTCGCCGACGACATCAACAACACTCTCATCATCCAGGCGAGTTCGGCGGATTACGCCTACCTCCTCGACACCATCAAGCGCATGGATGTACTTCCTCGACAGGCCATTATCGATGCCCGTATCTTCGAAATCGACTTGACCGACGATCTGGCTTACGGCGTTGCTGCCGCCCTCCAGGCGCGCACGGCCGGAGAACACCTGACAACCGGCAGCATCTCGGGCACCTCCGGCGCCCTCAATGCCGCGACATTCGCTTTCGTGGGCAGTGCGCGCGAAATCCTGCTCAATCTGGATGCCTTGCGGCAGAAAACCAAAGTGCGCATTCTCGAGGCGCCATCCGTGCTCGCCCTGGACGGCACGCCTGCCCGGATCAACGTGGGCCAGTCCGTGCCGGTTCCGACCGGCAGCTATGTGCCTCCTACCGGCGGTGCCACCACCGGCGTGACCTACCGCGATACGGGTACGTCGCTGCTTATTACGCCCCGCATTTCCGCTTCCGGAACCGTGACGCTGTATATCTTTCAGGAAGTAAGCTCGCAGGGAGCGCCGACGCCGGATGGCCCCAGTTTCAACCAGACGAACGTGGAAACCACCCTTGCGGTGAAGGACGGCGAAAGTGTGGCCATCGCAGGATTGATCCGCGAATCAGACGGTGCTACCCGCAACGGAGTGCCGGTTCTGTCCGATATCCCGATTCTGGGAGTCCTCTTTGGACGCACGACGCGATCGACGGCACGCTCGGAGCTCATGATCATGATCACTCCCCACGTCATCCGCACTCCCGAGCGTCTGCGGGAAATGAGCGACGAAATCAAGGATTCCCTGCGCAACGTGCGCAAATTCATCGACGAAAAACAGATAGAGGCGATGCAGGACCTGGAGCAGGCACGCAGGGAGCGGATGGAATCAATGCCGAAGGCGACGAAACCGCCCGAACCGGAGAAGCCGATCAAGAAGGAAGAGGCGCCAGCGACGGAGCCGCCGGTCAAGAAGGACGAGCCACCGGCAACTCCGCCGCCTCCCATCAAGAAATAACGGTCGGAGCCTGCCGAAGGATCAAAAGGAGCATGCGGAAACGACCCGTCGCATTCATGCGACGGGTTCCGCAGGAATCGCCCCCGCAACCGGGTACGCAATGATAGGGAGCGAAACAAGGAAGAGCGCCGCCTGCGGAGCCGCGATCGTGAAGGAGCGGAGGGAGCAGATTACCTGGAAGCGACTATTTGCGCAGTGTCGCCAGAGCCACGGAGATCGTGTTGTCGTGTCTGAGGTCGCCGATGATTACATAAATATCGGACCCTTCCTGCACGTTCACGACATTGGACAGCTGATTCTGATAGTTCTGCAGATTCACGGATAGGCCGGAGCCCAGCAGGACGGCGTTCAGCTGGACCTTTCGTTCATGGAACGTGGAGATCTGGAAGTCAAGCGCGGGAGCATACTCGATCCGCCCGCCGGCAAAAGCGCCTCTCGCCTGTCCCAAATCCAGCACCTCGGCTACATTGGCGAAGTTCATTCCAAGCAGATCCACAAGGCCGCGTCCCGCAGTGTCGAACGCCGCGATGTAGTCGCGGTACCGGTCGATCCACAGGGACCGGTAAGCGAGGTAGTCGTCTGATTCGCCGAACGAAATATATGTGAGGGTGCCGACTCCGACATCGGAGACCGCGATGTCCGTCTTCCCGTCGAAATCGAAATCGCCGGCCGCGAGGGAACGCTTTCCGAGCCCCACATCGATCCGCATCGCTTCCGAGAATCCTTCCGGGGATCCATACAGCAGGCGGAGCATGCCGGCCCGCGGGTCGAAAAGGCAAAGATCAGACGCACCGTCCTGGTTGTAATCGGCAACGGCAATCGCCGCGCCGTTGTCGGCAGGATTAGCGAATGAAACCGCGTCGAACTGCCGGATGCCCATTTCCGCTGATTCGTAGGTCCGCTCGTTGAGTCTGGCGGCCGGAATTGCATGCAGGGTGCCGTCTTCCGCAACATGCAGCATGATGTCGGGCCGGATTGTGGTCACCGGGCTTACCGAAACCGGAGGGGCAGGATCAGGGGACGGTGTTTCGGCCGGAGGCGCAGAAGCCGGCTCTGATTCTGATTGGGACTTGGATTCCGGCTCCACTTTGGGGATCGATCTGTCGCCCGCACCCTGGGTGGCTTCGTCGGAACCCGCCGGCTTGACGAACGGGTTCTCCTCGCTGGGGTCGGCTCCCTGGGCACTTTCCCGGCTGTCGGATGCGCCGAACACATTCTTTACGAAGTTGGAGAGAGACCCGCCCACGCCGTGCTGTATTTCGCGGAGAATCGCGCCATCAGAGAGATTCGCAGCCCGGCGCAAAGCCAGCGGCGTGGCAAAGGTCGGAATCCCCTTCCCGCCATCCATTCTGACCAGTCTCCCTTCGCCTGCGCCGGCGGCAAGAGCCTCATAAAACGGATCCACGCTGGCCGCCATCAGTCTTGGGCCATAGGCGATTTCGAATGGGTCGTTCCAGCCGGCCGAGGCGTATCCGCGAATCGGCGCACTTGCGCCGGTTCGACCAGGCCAGGGAAGACGGGACTGGTGATCCGCTATCGGCTCCAGGCCGGGCGGATCAACGGCTGGATTCTGCAGGCTGCCTTGCGGCAGCGCCTGGGAGGCCCAGTGCCAGCAGAACACGCCGATGGCAGGCACAAAGCACAAAAGCGCCAGCGTTATGGCGTATCTATGAATGCCGGGACGAGTTTCCCGGCATCGGCGGCGTGCAACTCTGCGGGCGGAAATCAACCTGAACTCTCCTCAATATCCGCAACAACTCTTCGAGCCTGTCCCACTCCGTATCGGCGTTGCAGCAGGAACAATTACAATCTTCTTTTATAGGACAACCGCGTGATGGTGTAAAGCTATTTTTTCAAAGACTTACAATTAGTTTTCGGAACGGATCCGTGCCTTCAGTTCCTCGGCGCGCTTCCATGTCTCGATAGCCTTATCGTTCTCACCGGCCTGAAGGTACAGTCGAGACTTGAGCTGCAGGATCCGCACGCGGTTCACGACTTGCACGATGACCTTAAATGTATCATCCAGAAGGGCTTGTGCCTGATCGAAGCGGCTCACGGAAGCAAGCTTGTCGCTGAGGATGCTCATGCTCATGGCGACAGCTTCTTCGAGTTCGGGGGGGATTTGGGGCTTGAGTATCTGGCGCGCCTCAGCGAGACCTTTTTCGATCTCACCGTTTTTCAGGTAAAGGACTGCGAGATCGTGGTGATAGGCTGCCTGGATCTGGTAAGCTTCGGCGTCCAGCGACTGGGGCCGTCCTGCCTGCGTGGAAAAACCGGCGAGGGGGGAACAGAGGAGCGCGAGCAGGCAGAGCGCCGCAATCCTCCGTATAACGTTGTGGGAAAGTCCGTGAGGCATATTTTGGGGACTTCCTTTCTTTGTGTACAGCCGGGCGAGCCCTGCCGCTAGCGACGGTCGGCGGCGGGCTTGCTGTTATCGATACCCATTATTCCGGTGAACGGATTATTTTCCGCTGCTGTGCCGCTGCGAAAGGGATTGCCGTCGGCGCTGATCCGAATCCCTTCCTCCTGGGCGTAGCGGGTGACTGCGAGAAGCACCTGCTTCTCCTGAATGTTCCTGCTGTATTCCAAACCGCCGAAAATCACGGCGGCGAGCACCGCCGCCCCAAGGGCGACGTTCCAGGCAGCCTGCCGGGGAAGGAACCAGCTTCGGAGCCCGGACGGCACCCCCGCCCCCCGGGTCTCCTCCAATCTCGCTGCAATCCGCCCCCACTGAAAAGGAGGGACTTCCAGATTTGCCTGCTCCGAACGGAACAGGACATCCAGAGATTGCCAGCCTTTGAGTTCCTCCCTACAGTGCTGACACTGGTTCAGATGAGACATGAGTTCGGTGAATTCCGGGTCCGCGGTATCGCGGTTTAAAACCGGACCGAAATCCTCAGGGTGCTGATTGCCGCGTCTCATCTTTTTTGCACTTCCAAATACTGGCTGAGTTCCTTTCGAGCGTAACCTCTCGCCCGAAATATGTCGGTCTTTACCGAGAGGAGCGAGCGACCGACGATTTCTGAAATCTCCGCATAACTCTTCTCGTGAATCACCGCGAGCACGAACACCTCGCGAAGTTTCGGGGGGAGCGATCGCAACACCGTTCGAATCGTCGCTCCCAGCTCATCACTCAACATCCGGTCCTGAGGTGTCTGCCGGAAATCGGGTGATTCCGGCTCCTGCAACTCGCTCTGGCGCCCCGGTCCCGCCGCCTCACTCTTTTGAGGCTCACCCCGCTTCTTGCGGAATGCCTGGTATACTTCGTTGCGCGCAATCCGGAACAACCAGGGCTCAAACCGCTCCGGGTCATGCAGATTCCGCAGTTCCTGAAAGGATCTCAAAAAAACATTCTGGGTGAGATCTTCCGCATCCTCTCGACTATCAACCATCTTATAGATAAAATTAAGGATGCGCCTGGCGTAATCTTCATGGATCTGCCGGCAAGCGTCCAGATCTCCCGATCGGGCTCTGAGAATGATTTCGGCCTGTTCGCTTTTCAAGCAGCTCTCAAAGGGAAAGGCTTCTCGCTCGCAGAGCCAAGCAAAAAGATGACCCACGAACGGAAAAGTTGCAAAAAATTATGATCAAGGCTCTAATAACTGCAACCTTGCCCGCCGGGATGCCGTCTTGTATATTCATCACGGGCGGCTTGGCCGCTGATGTCCAGAAGCAAGGTACCCGGAGACTCGATGCCATGATACACCGTTATCACGAAATTCTTCGATCGGCTCGCGCCGGCACGTTGCGGGCGCTGCTATTCGCCGTCATTATCTGCATATGGGGCGGCGCTGTCCAGAGCTCATCCCAGGTCGCCGATGTGGAGACGGTGTTGCGCAAGCGCATTTCCGAATATTACGATGCCATGCAGCGAGGCGACTACGAGGTTGCGGCCAACTATATACAGTCGGACTCGCGCAAGATGTTTATTTTCCGTATTCCCAAGGGCCCGATCACACGCTGGAAGATCGAATCGCTGAAATTCAGCCCCGAAAAAACCGTCTGCGATACTGTGGTCATAGTGGGGCGGCCGATTCCCATGCCGCTGCCCGGCGTGGATGGGATCCCCGATTTTCCCCTGCAGAATCAATGGGTGCTCGATGCCGACGGGGAGTGGTACTTGAAGCTTCCCTGGAAAGAGGGAGAGAATCCCATGCTTCAGCTTTACAAAGGCATGGAGAGTTCCAAGGGAAGCCTGGTTGTGTCCGGCGAAAAGCCGCCCGCCGGCGGCAAAGAGCCGCAACCCGAGGCTCGCTCCGAAGGCTCGCCACAGCGGCTAATTCCTGATCCCGCCAACCCGGCCTCGATCCACATCGGCGAGAAGGCGACCTACCGGTACCACTACCTTAACAACACCGGCATTCCCATCAAGGTTCTCTCGGCTCACGGCGATTGCCATTGCACATCCGTCCAGCAGGAGAATCCCGTCATCACTCCGGGGCAAACCGGAACGCTTCAAATCACGGTCGACACCTTCGGGCTCCCTCTAGGGGACGTCCAAAAGCAGGTCAGCGTCCGATTCAGCGACAATCCCGACGCCGAACTTGTCACTCTGCGGATCAAGACCATCCCGAATTTTGTGGTCACTCCCCAAATCGTGAATTTTGGGCTGGTAAAAAAAGGCTTGCCTGCGGAAAGGAAAGTCCAGATCGTGAACGGGAGCGGGCGTGCTGTAAAGATAATTCAAACCTATATATCGGAGCCGCAGTTTACCTTGTCTCTCGACAAGACCGAGCTGGGCCCCGGAGAAAACCTGGTGATTATAGTGCGCTGTGACCCTACCCAGGAGGGTGAATTTGCCGACCGGCCTATGATCCGGACCGATCTGGCGGCCGAACCTCTCATAAATCTCTCCGTGCGCGTACAGATCGTTCCCTGACGGACACGAGATTTTTTTTAAATATTTCCTAGCAACTTTTCGGCATTTCGTGCATCATTGTCGCTGATATTTGTGCGATCCAGCTTGGGCTCTTTGTTCCAAGTGTGGTCGGAGTCGGAGCTTATCCCCTTCAGGCGGATGATTTGGCGTCCGGTTTTTCGAAGGGAGGGGATGGGGACGCGTAGGAAGCTGGCAAAGCGCGCCCGTTGGCACTGACGCTTTTCCGGCAACACGCCAGTGGTTCAATTTTGAGTAAACATCAAGAAGTCTATCGGACGCATGAACGTCTGGTAGAAGTTACCAATGCCTCAACTTTTTCTTCGGAGAAAACGTATGAATTTGTCGAAAGCTGGCAAGCTGGCAGGCTTGCTTTGCCTCCTGCTCATGGGCTTTGCTGGGGCTTCCTACGGTGCCGTCCGCTGGGACGTCGTGCAGTCGCCGACGGAGGTAATCAACACCGGGCGTTCGGAAGTTCTCGGCTATGTCACCCTCTATGCAGTTGCAAATGGAACTACCGGGCTATTCCCAGATCGGATTTATCTACCAAAACGGCGTGCAGATCGATAACACGATCACCACCGGGATCAAGCTTTTCACCGACATAGCGTTCCCGACTGCTACTCCTCCAACGATCAGCGTCGAGAACCTATCCATTACCGGTCGCTGCACGGGCTTCCTCACCATTAACCTGCCCCCCGGCGTTGCAGTTACCCCCGGGCAGTTCATGCGTGTGGAAGGCGTCCGCGGCAGGATCGATCTCAGCGACGGCATCACGGTCAATACAGACCTGTTTGTGCAGCTGCAGTCGATCAATGATCCGGCGGCCAACCAGTTCAACCCGGACACCGTCCGTGTTGCCAAGAGCCTGCCGCCCCTGACTATCGATGTATCTGACGCCAGCATACTCCTCTGCTTCCCGTCCATCGGTACCGTTGATGGCGAGCCCCCCTCTTATTACATCAACATTAAAGAGGGGTTTGTACGCGCGTTCGTCAACTACGACAACAACATCGCGACTAACCGCGCGGACAGCTACGGCGCAAGACTGGGAGAACCTACTACTGCCACCCGGTTCCGCGTGGTGCTGAACTCGATCCCGTCCAGCGTCTCGACTGTCGAATGGCCGTCGGTCGTATATAACAACACCGATGGCAGCAGTTCCTGGCTCCAATACAGCAGCAAGCGAAGCAACCCTGAAATCGGGAGCGGGTATACATATGCTGAGTATATATTTTATAGCTCAAACCAGACTGGTTGGAGCGATACTCACGTAGAAGACTTCGATGTTAGACCGGTGCTCTTACTCGCCTCGGGGGCAACAACGACCGGAACCGTTCTGGCCGCGGTTACCATGCGTCCCTTTGCGGGAACGGATGAAGGCTGCGAAGATCCAGGTGGATCCAACCAGAGCAGCAGCAACAACTTCACCGCAGCACGGCCCCGGTTCGCGACACTGTACCAGTCCTCAAACGGTGTGACCAGCACGGATATAACCAGCACGAGCTTCGATCTGTATGCCACGATCGTCCGCTGCAACTGCTTCCTGCTGTTCACCTATGTGACCAAAGACAGCTTCTTCAACACCGGTCTGGCAATTGCCAATACCACCGGTGACGATGAAGTGTTCGGTGCCACGGTTACCGATAAGATCACCGGTCTCACGACCGGCGGCGCTCCGAACCAGATCGGCGCGATCACATTCTACTTCTATGACAAGGCCGCGGGTTACGTCGGCACGACGACGACCACGGCGACCTACGGCCCCGGAACCAGCTTTGTCGCCTTGCTGTCCCAGATTCTGCCGTCGAACGTGACGACATTCTCCGGCTACATCATCGCCAAGGCTCAGTTCCAGTTCTGCCACGGCTTCGCCTTCATCGCCGACTCGAATTTCGCAACCGTCGCACAGGGCTACCTGGCGAACGTGATTCCTGATCCGGCTATCAAGGGCTATGGCCTCAGACTGCCTGTAGACGCAGGTAGTTTCTGGCTGATTCCCGCGGGTGAAAGCCTGAACAACTAGGCTCTTGCTCAGATCGTTTTATTCGGGGTAGTTCCGCTTGCCGGGACTACCCCGATTTTTTTCGGGATCTTGCCGGCAGGCGGTAGAAGTGCGAGATTGACGCAGGGGGCAGCTTCCCATTCCGATGCCGGTGAAATCGGAAGTGGGACGCAACAGAGAGGATTTGTCAAATGTCAATTGATAGGTTCTTTTGTCGTGAATCGCTGCGGGGCGCGTCCTTTTGTCCGAATTCCGCCGAAGATTGAGTCCCGCCTCCGATTGCACCTTTCCGATGGTCCAAGCTTGGCGTTGCTGCAATGAGTCTGGTATCATCCCCTGCCGTGTATCGAGATCGCCGCGTCACCGTCGTCATTCCGTGCCTCAATGAAGAAGAGGGCATCGTGCAGGTGCTCTCGCGCATGCCCGCGTTTGTCGACGAGGTCATCGTAGTCGACAACAACTCGACCGACCGCACGGCAGAAATGGCGCGCCGTCATGGCGCCCACGTGATTCACGAAAAGATCCGGGGGTACGGCCGGGCTTACAAGACAGGATTGATTCAGGCGCAGGGTGATATCATCGTAACCCTCGACGGCGATCATTCCTATCCCGTGGATGCCATCTCATATCTGCTCGAAGTGTTTCTGCATTCCCGCGAACGCTTCCTCTCGGCGTCGCGCTTCCCTCTGAAGAACCGGCAGGCCATGTCCCTCAAACACTGGATCGGCAACAAGCTCCTGAGCGTGGCTTTGTCCGTTCTCTACTTCCGATGGGTGCGCGACTCCCAGTCGGGCATGTGGGTTTTCGAGCGCCAATGCCTCGGGGAGATGGACCTGCGCAGCGACGGCATGGCTTTCAGCGAGGAGATCAAAATCGAGGCGATACGCAGGCCGGCGATCGGGTTCAAGGAAATCTACGTGGATTATTCGAACCGGACCGGAGAGATCAAGCTTCAGCCGTGGCGTGACGGTTACCGCAACCTGATCTTCCTCATCCGGAAACGGTTTACCAGGGGCCGGATGCCCTCCGCCTGTTGAGGAAGTGCGGCGCCTGGATACGGGCATTCGATGATGTGTAAACCGTAACTTTTTAGCCGGCTTGGAACAGTCAAGGGTCTGCAAAGAAAGCCACGGATTTCACGAATTCTCACGAAGAATTATTTCCCTTGATGCGAGCCAAACGATGCGGCTTTCGTGACAATTCGTGGAATTCGTGGCAGTTTTCTTCGGGCTGGCTGGACAATTACTGAAAACGTATTCTCCAGGACGCTGAAGAATGCCGGCGAACGCGCCCGGGGACTGCCGGCCCGCGATTCCCGGCGGAGTCTCCGAAGGCGGTGTTGTTCAGCGTCCTGGAAAATGCGTGAGCATGCCGGCGAATTCGTGCACTAAGTGAAGGTTACCATTTCCATGAATGAGCTGCTTCCAGATGCCGGTCCTGACCGCGATCCTTCGTGTCCGGTCTGCGAAGCGGCTCGTTCTCCGCTCTTCGCTCTTGCTCCCGACCGGCTCTTCGGAATTGCGGCCGGGACCTTCCGCTTGTATCGCTGCAGCTGCTGCGGGTGCGTTTTCCAATCTCCGTTTCCGGATCCTGACACCCTCTCCACCTGGTACCCGAAACCCTACTGGTGGACTGAGAGCCGCGGATCAGGCCTCGCGGGGTTTCTGGGCCGGCTGGAACGCACCTATCGCGAGTTTGTGGCGATGGATCACGTACGGTTCCTGGAACGGCATGCCTCCGGCGCCGGACGGACCTTGCTTGACATCGGCTGCAGCAGCGGGACCTTCCTGCATCTGGCGCGGCGGCGCGGGTTCCTTCCCCACGGCATCGATGTGTCGCCGCAGGCGGTGGAGGCGGCACGGAGGCAATACGACTTGCCGGTCCGCCAGGGGGATGTCGCGAGCGATGCCTGGGAGGGACGCACCTTCGATTTCGTCACCATGTTTCATGTGCTGGAACATCTCCCCGATCCATGCGCCGCGCTGAGCTGCGCCGGGGCCATGCTCAAGCCTGGCGGCAGCCTGATCCTGCAGGTCCCCAATGTGTCCTCGTGCCAGGCGCGGATCTTCGGCGCGCGCTGGTATGGCCTCGACGTGCCGCGCCACCTGGTCAATTTCACTCCCCAGGGGCTCCGGCACCTGCTGGACCGCGCGGGATTGTCCTGCCGGATCGTGCGGCGTTTTTCTCTCCGCGACAACCCTGCTTCCCTGGCTTCGAGCCTGGCGCCGGCGCTCGATCCGATCGGCCGGAAGGGCCGCGGAAAAAGCATGGGTGCGGCTGTCGAAGGCGCCCTGGAACTGTGCTATTTCGGACTGTTCCTCCTGGCCCTGCCGCCCGCTTTCCTTGAGGCCGCCGTCGGGCGCGGCGGAACGATCTGGGCGCATGCGCAGCGGCCTCCGGCGCCCGGATGATGCTGATTTGTTATTTTCTGGGACGGTGAATCCGAGTATATTGCTGCTTCCGTCACAAGCGGGGCATCCGGAATGACAAGGACGAGGTTTTCGGGTGCGCAGAGTGGCGGTGGGCACCGGCCTTGGAGCGGTTTCCCCGCGGCAGGAGCGTGATACAACAAGGCTCAAACGCAGTTTCTACCGTGCGTGAGTATGAGGAATCCCAGAATCGTAGTGGTGCTGCCCGCGTACAACGCGGCCCGGACTCTCGAGCGCACCTACGCGGATATTCCCAAGGACAAGGTACACCGGATCATCCTGGTGGATGATGTGAGCCGCGACCAGACCGTGGAGATCGCGCGCTCCCTCGGCCTTTCCGTGGTGATCCACGTGCAGAACCGCGGATATGGCGGCAACCAGAAGACATGCTACCTGGAAGCCCTGAAGGAAGAGGCCGATGTCGTCGTCATGCTGCACCCCGATCACCAGTACGACTCGCGGCTGATTCCGGAGCTGGTGCGTCCCATCCTGGATATGCGTGCCGACATGGTGATGGGATCGAGAATCCTGAACGGGCAGGCACTCCAGGGGGGGATGCCGAAGTGGAAGTTCATCGCCAACCGCATCCTGACCGTCATGGAAAATTTCGTCTACCGCACGCGCCTGACCGATGGCCACAGCGGATTTCGCGCTTACAGCCGCCGGCTGCTCACCACGGTTCCCTTCCTCCTCAATTCCGACGACTTCGTCTTCGATTCCCAGATGATCGCCCAGGCGGTGCATTTCCGCTTCCCCATCGCGGAGATCGCGGTGCAGGCCCGCTATTTTCCGGAAGCATCCAGCGTCAATTTCGTTGTGAGCACGAAATACGGAATCAAAACCCTGCTGGTGATGCTTACCTTCCTGCTCCAGCGCATCGGCTTGCGCAGGCCGAAGATCTTCAACACCACGTTGCCCGAGGTGGTCAGCAGGCATTACCACGAGAACATTTTCAAGAAAGAGGTATGACGAATTCCGCATTCCAGAAGGGTCTTGTCTCCGTGGTGGTAGTGAACTGGAATGGCATGGCGTATTTGGCCGAGTGTCTCGATTCGGTCGGGAGCCAGTCCTATCCGTCGGTGGAGTTGGTTGCGGTCGACAACGGTTCCACGGACGAGTCCGGACGATGGCTGCGGGAAGCATGCCGCGGGAGGTGGAAAGTCGTTGAGCTCCCCGCAAACCTGGGTTTTGCGGGTGGCGTGAACGCGGGTATCCGGGTGTCGAGCGGGGAGTTCATCGCGCTTCTGAACAATGATGCAGTGGCGGATCGCGACTGGCTGGCGCACCTGGTTGACTCCACGAAGGATCCGGGGGTAGGAATGGTCGCCTCGAAAATCCTCTTTTATGAACGGCGGGAGGTGATCGACAAGGTCGGCCATCTGCTATATCCGGACGGTCTCAACCGCGGCCGGGGAGCAGGCGAACTCGACCGCGGGCAATTCGACCGCAATGACGAGATATTTTTCCCCGACGGCTGTGCCGCGCTTTACCGGCGCAGCATGCTGGCGGAGGTCGGACTGTTCGACGAACGGTTTTTCGCATACGGTGACGACGCGGACCTGGGGCTGAGGGCGCGGTGGCGCGGCTGGAATTGCCGCTACGCACCGGCGGCGAAGGTATTCCACCGGCATTCCAGAAGCCTGGGGAAGTATTCGCCGTTCAAGGCATTCCTGGTGGAACGGAATCGACTCTGGGTTTCGGTCAAACTGTTCCCGATGCCGCTGCTGCTGATATCGCCCTTATTCACGCTCTGGCGGTATCTCTGGCATTTTGCCAGCATTCTGCGCCGCCGCGGCCTGGCCGGCGGGGTTGCACGGGAACACAGTGCGGGCAGCCTGTTTCTCGCAATGGTACGGGCATATCTTTCCGGGTTCCGGGGGTTGGGGTGGATCCTGCGCAAGCGCAGGGAAGTGTTCCGCAGCCGTCGCCTCAGCCACGGCGAGTTTTACGCACTGCTGCGCAGGTACCGGATCTCCGCCCGCGAACTGGCGCTCCGCGACTGAGGGGGAATGAGTTGCTGAACGCGCGGATGAAATCGCTTGCCGCAAGGATTCTCCCCCGATTCCTGCTCGCGCGCCTCGATCCGTTCCAGGAAATGATTGAAGCGGAGGTAAACGCGGCCGCTTCCCGCGTCGCCGCGGATCAGGTCGTGCTCGATGCGGGTGCCGGTGAAGGCCGTCACAGGCGCTATTTTTCGCGAGGGCACTACATTGGACTTGACTCCGGCGTTGGGGACCCCGGGTGGGATTATTCCGGACTGGACATCAGGGGCAGTCTGGAAGCCATCCCGCTCGCGTCCGGCAGCGTGGATTGCGTTCTGTGCATGGTCGTTCTGGAGCATACGCCCAATCCACGCCTGGTGCTGCAGGAGTTCGCACGTATCCTCAAGCCCGGCGGGTCGGCGTTTCTGGTGATCCCATTCCTCTGGGAAGAGCATCAGGCGCCTCACGACTATCTCCGCTTCACCAGGCACGGAGCCTGCCTGCTGCTTGCCGGCCTGCCTTTCCGCGTCGATCTGCTGAGCCCGATCGGCGGATTTTTCTGGGTCTGCGCCCGGCGCTGCGTCAACCTCCTTGAGTTTTTCCAGGGTGGCTGGCGCTGGATCCTGTTCGTCGGACTGGCGCCGTTTTTCGGCCTGCTGCTGCCTCTGCTTCTGTACTCTCTGGATCCCATCGACCGGAACAAGAGCTTCTCTCTGGGATTCAGGATCCGTGTCACCAAGGAAGGGGAGTGATGTCCAGATCGCCGCGGACCACGGGACTGGTTGTCGTCATTTGCCTGTCGGCGGCGCTCTGGATTGTGAACTTTCTCTGGCTGCGGCGGGACACGCGCCCGCCTGTCTGGGATATGGCACTCCATCAAACCTACGCATTGA
>JAFNAG010000429.1 GCA_017860135.1 Acidobacteriota bacterium | reverse complement strand
GGGCCGCCCGCGCTGAACCCGTAGAGGTGCTGGCGGTCCGTAGGGCGGTCGTAATTATCCCTGCAGGCTTGATCGGTGCATTGCGATTGGCCCCAGTTGTTCATCCAGGTATTCGCGTTGAGCGCCTCGTTGCGCCCGTAGTAGAAGGCACTTCCGTGGAAATCGTTGGTGCCGGACTTCAGGGCGAAGTTGAAGACACCCCCGCTGGTGCGGCCGTATTCGGCCGACATCCCGTTCGTCTGCACGCTGAATTCCTGCACAGCTTCCATGGTCGGGCTCGACTCACCGACGTGTCCCTGGATCTGAGCTGTCGCCGACGTACCGTCGATCAACACCTCTTTGCTGAATGCCTGTCCTCCCCCGATGAAAGAGGTCCAGTTATTACCTTCCACGCCCGGAGTAATCGCGTACGCGAAGTTCTCAATCGCCCGGCCTCCCGCAAAGGAGAGGGGCAGGTCCGTCGCGATTTTGCTCTGGATGGTGGTTGAAACAAGCGGAGTATCGGTCTTCAGCAGCGTTGCGTCTGCCGTAACCGTGACAATCTCCGTGATCTGTCCGGTCTCAAGCTTGACGTCGAGACGCATTGTCTGCGCTACTGTGACTGTGATGCCGGTACGGGTGAAAGTCTTGAAGCCGGTCAGTGTGAACTTGATCTCATACCTGCCGATCGGGATGTTCGACAGTGTATAGAGCCCAACATCGTTGGTCACCGTCTGGGTCGACACACCCGTATCGAGGTTCAGGGCCGTGACCTCCACGCCTGGAACCACCGCCTCGCTCGGGTCCTCAACCTTACCGGTAATGGTACCCCGGTCCAACTGGGCCATGAGCGGCGATGCCGCAAGGCACAGTACAAGAAGGAGCATCATCAAAAACCTGGAATTTGTCAATTTCATGGCACAAGCTCCGATGAATGGTGGGTGACAGGATGTGCCTAGGTGCACCCTGTCAGGTTTGAAAAAAGCCCTTCAGGGATCTGCCAACTAAAGCCGATAATACGTTCCCCAGAAGCCGGCGGTGCCTTCGACAAAGGCCCGGCGCGCCGCTCTGGGGTCGCCGGAGACCAGACCGGCCAGGTACTTCCTGTGCTGTTTGACTGCACTGAGAAATTCGGTCTTATGCTGCCGGGACAATACAAACGCAAACACCGCAAAAAGGAACCGCTCGAGTGCCATTTCGATATACTCATTCCCGGCAAGTCGCCAGACCTTGCGGTGAAAGTAGAGGTCGTGGCTGTGAAAAGCGGCACGGTCGTTCAGGGCCGCCGCATCGGCCATTGCACGCACCGTCGAGGCAAGATCCTTTGCCGCCTCCGGCGTCATGTTCCTGGCGGCGCGCTCAAACGCCAGCGGTTCCAGCGCCATGCGCGCCTCGTGAATCTTCTTGAAATCCGAGGCACTGAAGTCGGTGACGTAGGTTCCTCGATGCGCGATCTTATGGACAAAACCCTGATACTCGAGCTCTTTCAACGCCTCACGAACTGTCGGCTGTCCGATCCTGAATCGGGAAGCCAGCTGCAGTTCGACCAGCCGCTCGCCGGATTTCAGTTCCCCGGAAATGATGGCATCTCTGAGTGCCTGTGCAGCGCTCCCCGGTCTCGACAGGTACCGAGGTTCTTCGAGGATCAACATGGATCCATCTCCGCCGTTGCTATCGATAATCTATAATCTATGTTCTCTTATATGTCGTCTATCAGACTTTCGTCAACGATTTGTTGGGAGATTCTGGGGGCTATTTACGTGCGCATGAGGCGGTTCATCTTCCGGGCGCTGCTTATGACCACTCTTCTGGTCTCGGCCAACGCCCAGGAGCAGTTGGATAAGGCACGGGCTTTGATCGAACAGGGTCGCTACCAGGAAAGCCGCGCCATCCTCGAGACCCTTTCCGCGAGCCGACCCCACGAGCCGGAACCTCAATATCTCCTCGGGCTAGCCTCGTTCCGGCTGGGTGAATTTGCCAAAGGAATCGCCTGCCTGCGCCGGGCCGCAGACCTCGCCCCTCAGGACGTTCGAATTCTTAAACTGCTCGCCCGATCCCTCGCCGCATCCGGGCAGAGAATCGAAACAGAGCGAATCCTGAAGAGGGCCACCCAACTGGCACCCGGTGACGCCGAAGCATGGTCGCTCCTCGGCCGTCTCTATCAGGATGACAATCGCTTTGTCGATGCCCTGCCTGCTCTCGAGAGGGCTCTGACCCTCAATCCGGGCGATGTCCTGGCGCTCTCCGCCATGGCCCATACCCAGGCTGGCCTGGGCCGGAATGACCAGGCTGTTTCGATTTACCGGAAAGCGGTTGCCTACAACGAGCACCTTCCCAAACCATTGCCCGGCCCGCCCGCTTCCTTCGCCATCCTATTGCTTCGTTTGAACAGGGTGGATGAGGCCGCGGTACAGGCCCGCAGAGCCTTGTCCCTCGATCCCGAGAACGAGAATGCCAGGGAAGCGCAGAGGGCCATCGATCTCCGGGTCCGGTCCGTCCAGACTCAGGTGACCGTTCCCCGGGTGGCCTCCGCCGTGCCGGTTTTCGAGGATATCGCTGACTCGGCGAGGCTCAACTTCCGTCTTCTGAACTCCCCGACACCCGAGAAGCACCAGATCGAAACCATGCCGGGTGGAGTCGCCGTCCTCGACTACGACAGGGACGGACTGATTGACATCTACTTTGTCAATGGCGCCCGGAGCCCATCCCTTGAGAAGAGCGACGAGGGGTACTGGAACCGGCTCTACCACAACAACGGGGACGGGAGTTTCACGGACGCGACCGCCCGAGCCGGCGTCCAGGGCTCCGGGTATATGATGGGAGCGTCGGCTGGAGACTTCGACAATGACGGATATCCGGACCTGTTCGTTGTGGGTGTCCGGCAAAACATCCTTTACAGGAACAACCGGAATGGGACTTTCTCGAACATAACCACCGTCGCCGGCCTCGACAGGCCCGATCCCAGATTCGGAACGATGTGGGGGATCCACGCCGCCTGGCTGGACTATGACTCGGACGGCTGGCTTGACCTGCTTGTCGTGAACTATTGCGTGTGGGACCCGGCCCGGGAGCCGTTTTGCGGAGACGAGCGGCCTGGCGGTCGAAGCTACTGTCATCCCCGAATGTATGCTCCGCTCCCCAACCGGCTCTTCCACAACAATGGCGACGGCACCTTTACCGACGTCTCAGCAAAATCCGGGATCGCGGCTTTCCCGGGTAAGGGAATGGGGGCAGCAATCGCCGATTTCGACGGGGACGGTCGCGTGGATATCTTCATCGCGAACGACACGGAGCCGAATTTCCTTTTCCGCAACAAAGGGGACGGGACATTCGAAGAGGTGGCTGAGCAGATGTCCGTCGCGTTTAACCAGCTTGGGAACTCGGTCTCCTCCATGGGAGCGGATTTTCGCGACATCGACAATGACGGGCGCCCCGACCTTTTCATCACGGATCTCTCCAACGAGGGCTGGCTTCTGTTCCGCAATACGCTCAAGTGGTTTGACGATGTTTCCGATCAGGCACACATCACAGTCGCGAGCCTGCCCTTCGGCGGGTGGAGCAACGCCATCGTCGATCTCAACAACGATTCATGGAAGGACCTGTTCTCGGCCAACGGCCACGTGATGGACAACATCAGCCTCACGCAGAGCCGGGAGTACCGCCAGCGCAACTCGATCCTGCTGAACAACGGCGACGGGACATTTCGCGACGCATCCGATGAGGCCGGGCCGGCCTTCGCCAGGAAGGCCGCACACCGAGGCGCCGCTGTCGCAGACTTCGACAACGACGGGCGCATGGATCTCGTGGTCACCTCGCTCACGGACCGTGCCGAACTCCTCCACAATGTCACGCCAACGGCGGGTCACTGGCTCATGCTCCGCCTCGTTGGCACAGACTCGAATCGCGATGCCCTGGGTGCGGTCGTCCGGCTGGAAATCTCGGACGGGAAGACGTTGTGGAACCAAGCTACCACATCGGTCGGCTTCGCTTCTTCGAGTGATCCGCGCGTTCATTTCGGGTTGGGCAAGAGCGAAAAGATCGACAGTGTGCGCATTACCTGGCCGGGAGGCAAGACACAAGCCATACGCGGTGTTCCCATCGACCGGCTCATTACGGTAACCGAGACGCGGTAACGCCTGAAGAAGTGGGTCTGCCGAGACGCGGCAGACATTTGTGCCCTCCCGCGGAGCGCGCCCGCTCAGGCCCCGCTCCCAGCCTGTTTTCGGAGCAGAGGCGACTCATCATTTGTTCTTGCCGGTCCCGGGTGCCGGATGTAATTTGAAGGCCGCGAGGAACTCACATTATGCTCAAAATCGATCACCAGATTACTCCATCCGCACTGG
>JAFNAG010000428.1 GCA_017860135.1 Acidobacteriota bacterium | reverse complement strand
TATCCACTCACGCCGCGCTTTCGTGAGCTGCTTATTGAGGGATAAGATGAAGCCCGGATGTGAGGTGATTGAAGTGAATTTTGAAGAGCTGAAAGCGCTGAAGGAACGGGCGCGGCAGGGGCCGCTGGGTGAAGAGGACTGTCAGAATCTCGAATCCGCTATCCAGGCTCTGAGCCGTCTGATCGAGATGATCGGGGATAAGGACACGACGATCAGCAGCCTGCGCGCGCTGCTTTCGAAACCGACGACGGAGAAGACGAGCAAAGTTCTGGAGCAGGCGGGCTTGGGAGCGACTGCGAAAGGCAGTTCCTCCCTGCCGGCGAGTTCGAGGGCGGAGCCCAAAACCGGCCATGGCCGCAACAGCGCCGCTGCATATCGGGAAGCCCGGCGCATCCCGGTCGCGCATGCCGGGTTGACTCCAGGGGATCGCTGCCCGCGCTGTTTGAAAGGGAAGGTCTACAGACAGAAGGATCCAGCCATGTGCATCCGCGTGGTGGGGCAGGCGCCGATCGAGGCAACGGTCTACGAGTTGGAGCGGTTGCGCTGCAATCTGTGCGGGGATGTTTTCCGGAAGCGGAGTTCCGTTCTATCGGCTGGAGGGACTGGAGGCAAGTCTGGGGATTCCGCTGCCGAGTTCGACGCAGTGGGAGATTGTCGCAGAATCCGCCGCGGGGATACGTCCTGTTTTCGAAGAACTGATCCGCCAGGCGGCACAGGGAGAGGTTTTTTATAACGACGACACGAGCATGACGATCCTGGCTCTGGCGGCTGCGCGCCGCGCGGAGGTGGAAAAAGCATCCTCAAGCCCCGGCGATGCACGGACGGGACTGTTCACCCTGTTTTTTACCGGGCGTCGGCACGCGGGTGAGAACTTCGCCCGGGTTCTGGCGCATCGATCGGAGGGACTCTCTCCACCGATTCAGATGTGCGACGCTCTTTCACGCAACCTCCCCAAGCTGCCGAAGCAGCTGGAAATCCTGGTGGGGCACTGCAATGCCCACGCACGACGCCACTTTGTGGAGGTGACGCCCAGCTTTCCCGAGGAGTGCCGGTTCGTGCTGGAATCCTTCGGCGAGGTCTACAGTTACGATGCTCAAGCCGAGGAGCAGGGACTGCAGCCTGAGGAGCGGCTGCGCTTTCACCAGCAACACAGCCTTCCCGTGATGAATACGCTGCACGTGTGGTTGAAGACACAGATTGCCGAGAAGAAAGTCGAGCCGAACTCCGGTTTGGGTTCTGCGATCTCATACGTACTTCGCCACTGGGATCGCCTGACGCTCTTCCTGCGGGAGGCAGGCGCGCCGCTGGATTCAAACATCGTCGAGCGCCCTGAAGAGGACGATTCTGCATCGAAAGAACTCCCTGTTCTACAAAACCGAGAATGGCGCCGAGGTGGGCGATCTGTTCATGAGTCTGATCCACACCTGCGAACTGAACGGCGTCAATCCCTTCGACTACCTTACGGAATTGCAAAAACATGCTGCGGAACTGGCCCGGGATCCGGCAGCGTGGATGCCCTGGAATTATACGGCCGGTACGGGGGTGCCTGGCCGAAAACCATAGATTCCGGCACGGGCGATTCATCAACTGCACATGAGCCAGAAACGCACACTTCCGAGATCAAAATCGCCAGGGGTTTTTGGCCACCCCTCCATTCGCGCCGGTCTTTATGCGCGCGTGTCCACGTACGACCAGCAAACCCTTCCCATGCAGAGCCGTGCGATGAGGGAATACGCCGCGCGCCGGGACTGGCAGATCGTTCACCTGGTGAAGGAAATTGCTTCGGGCTCTTCCCAGCGTGAATGCCGGGAGCAACTGCTGAATGCAGCGCGCCGCCGCGAGATTGACATTGTCCTGGTATGGCGGCTGGATCGCTGGGGCAGGTCGGTTACGGACCTGCTGGCGACCCTGCAGGAACTCGAGCATCTGGGAGTCGGATTCGTATCACTGACGGAGGCACTGGATCTGACAACACCAGCCGGTCGGGCTATGGCCGGTTTGCTGGCAGTCTTCGCCGAGTTTGAACGGGAGATTATGCGCGAACGGGTGCGCGCAGGTTTGGAGCACGCGCGGCGGAACGGTCAGCGGCTGGGTCGGCCGAGAACGGCATCTATCCATGCCGATCAGGTCCGCAAGCTTTACCGTGCCGGAACAAGCAAATCCGAGATCGCCCGCCGGCTGCAGATCGGGCGAACATCCGTGCGCCGCATTCTGGCAGCAAACAGGAGATGAAATGGCAACCAAGAAAATCTGGATTCCGCAGGAAATCTACCAACTGAAGTTGACCCTCCGCTATACAAAACCACCGATCTGGCGCCGGCTGCTGGTGCCGGCGGGCCTGACATTGGAAGTGATGCACGACGTGCTGCAACTGGCGATGGGGTGGACCGATTCCCACCTCCATGAGTTCCGCGTCGGCCAAAAGCGGTACGGCATACCGGATCCCGAAGACCAATTCATGGGCTTGCCTCCCGTCGGCAACGAACGCAGGGTGCATCTGTTCATGGTGCTCGGCAAGGCCGGAGCGAAGGCTAACTACACCTACGACTTCGGAGACGGTTGGGAGCACGCGATCGTCGTTGAGAAAGTGATGCAGCCCGACCCGGGGATCGCTTATCCGGTCTGCTTAGACGGTAAACGTCAATGTCCGCCGGAAGATTGCGGAGGCATCCCGGGTTACTATGATCTCTTGGCGGCCATCAGCGACCCCGCCCATAAGGAACATGAAGACATGCTGGACTGGTTGGGCGGCGACTACGATCCCGAAGCATTCTCAGTGGAGGACATCAATGCGAAGCTTTTACCCCTACAACGCTGGTGGGCAAGGTCGGAGAAAAACTGAAACCGCCGCATAATCCCCGAACTCTGTGACATTCCTGAGGCCTGTGCAAGCTTGCCGAAAGCTCACGATGTTCCACTCATAGGGCCCGGACAAAATTCCCCGGGGCACAACTTCCGACTACACATAAATCATCGAAACAAACACCTGCAAATCGCAGCGGAGCAGGATGGCAAAAGACCAGCCGTCGCAGATTACGATCTTGGACGAGGATGGCACAGCAGCGTGGACCAGAAAATTGAGAGGGAATTCGGGGGGACGAGGTATAGATCGAAATGGAGAGGAGACATTCTTGTACTCGAGAAGTACGTAGCTTTTCGCGGGAATTTTAGAACCTCCGGCGGTAACATGGAACAGCGGTGGGACCTGTCGCCGGGAGGCGACGTCTTGACCATCACTACGACTATTGACCGGTTCACAACCAGGGAGGTCTTCAATCGGAAATGATGGCCGACCTTTCTTTCCATTCATTCCCCGCTGCTTGGGAAACTCGATACGTGCACCTTTCCTTTGACACTATCCGTTGTGAGAAACTTGCCATAGGCATAGCAACCGCCTGAAACCGTACCGCCCGGTCATCTCCAAGAAGCCCGTTTCGCGTTCTTTATGATAGCGCGATCTAGAAACAGTTCATTCTATCCCTTGAATCCTTGAGCCTAAAAAGATTGGTGCTTGCTTTGCCATCCGTAAGGTGTCCGGAGAAAAATAACTGTTTATAAAAAGCCACCTCACAAATTTCGGTTGGCTCGAAATCTCAGAAGTGAATAGTATTCGATTTATACTGTCTCTTACAACTGCGGTCGTTCATGACAATATAGACTCCGGATCTAATATCCATTCGAGTGCTAAATCCAAGACTTTTCAGGGTGTCAATGGAATTCACCGCACAGTGACCATAAATGCGAATATTATTAGCATTATATATCTCTATCCAGGTGCGAGAAGATCTCGAATTTAGTCCGCATGGCGGAAGATCGGGTGCCTGCCGGAACATTTCTTCTGAATAGTCGGAGCGGTTGGTGACCGAGATAAAAATAGCCTCTGCTGTTTTATGGTCTATATCGATGATGGGGTTAGGATAGGGTTTGGCGCAATGATCTGCTGCAGAAAGAGAAGGAGTTCCCGTAGCTATAGTTCGTTTGCAGCCCTGGCAAATCAAAAGCAGGATGGCGATACAAAACAGCAGACTCTCGCGCGCAAAAACGCGACAGTTTCCTGGCTGGTTCATTCTCATCCCTCCTTTGCAGTCGTTCAGGTGTACCCCCTGAATTTGGTCCGCGGTGATTTTAGTTCAAATTCGCCGTACGCGATAGGATGATTGTCCCAAGTCCCGATGTGGGAAGTTATCCCGCGCATCAGGCACGCGATCTCCGTCCATAGCGACAACTTCCCAGATCGCGTTTTATGCACGGAACCGATTCATAAACCGATATTTGATGGAAATAGTGTTGGCAGAGCTGCGGCCAATTTTGCGTCCAGCATCAGGAAAGGCCGCTTGCTTTATCAGTTCAAGAGATCCTGGGCGTCGCCGCTCCCGTGCTTTATTCGAACTTCAGCCAAGAAGCCCGGTGTGCTCGCAGCCAAAAGAGCGCCTCCTGATTGCAGCGCACGTCTTCCGGGCGGCCTTGATCCAGGCTGAAAGCCATGAAGATGAGATGAATCGTCCCCAGCATCGGTAGAAGTGCCCGTCTCTCGATCTCCGATAGCGGCAGAAGTTCCTGGTATCCGGCCAGGAGCGCGCGAAAGAGCGCGGGCCAGGCGGCTTGGTTTGCCTCTTCCTTCCACCCACCGATCAGGATGCTCGTTGCGCAGTAGCAGGGGTCGAAGACTCGGGGGCCGCGGCGGACCATTTCGAAGTCCAGGATTCCGGTGAGTTCGTCGCTGCGAAAGAGCATGTTCGCCGGATGGAGGTCCCGGTGGATCCACTGCACCGGCAGTTGGGGGGTCACTGCTTCCAGCTCCGTCAGGCACCCCTGCGCAGCTTCGGTGGCGCGCTCAAGCTGGACCTCCTCCGGATGCCGCTGGAGACATGGAATCACCCACTTCCCGATCTGCGAGGTAAGGTTCACTTCCGGATTGGCCATGTGGCCCGGCCACTGCTGAAGCGCGAGATGAAGCCGCGCGATAGCGTGGCCGAAATGCCGGGCTCGCTCCAGGCTTCCCGGCCCATAGTGCTCACGGATTACCTCTCCATCCAGTCGGGGGTAGAGAGCGTAGAGCGCCGGGCCCGATTCCAGGCTGGGGTGACCGGATCTGGTCGGCACCGGTAAGGCCACCGGAAGACCGCACTGCTCGAGGAAGACCAGCAGGTCGGGCTCTTGATCCAGGATGGAGGATCGGGCTAGCCGTTTCAGCACGTATCGAGATCGGGAAACGGTGGTCACGGCTGAGGCGCTCTCCCAGTACGAGTGCAGCGGCTCAATCGACACTACTTCATCGATGTCCCACGAGTTGACGATAAGCGAAACAAGAGGCCTGTTTGAAATGAGATCTCCTCCCACGGTTCCTCCGACGCTTCTGCTGGTCAGGCTTTCTATATTACAAGGAAAGAATTACATTTTGATGACTTTTGAAATACACGTTTTCGTGATTATCCATAAGTCCCAATATGAGAAACTTCAAAATAGGCGCCACGCCCGCCTGAAGCCGCCCCAAGGTCATCTCCTATAAGCCCGTTCCTTACGACAAATCGTTGTCCCGAAGGCATTGAAGTAAAGCAGCTTGCGTCTGCCTTACGGGGCTTTTTATGAAACTATTGAGGACGGTGAAATGAGCCATTGTCGTCCTAATTCTCGCATTAACAAATGGAATATTAGGAGGT
>JAFNAG010000427.1 GCA_017860135.1 Acidobacteriota bacterium | reverse complement strand
ACGCTCACGTGGGGCAATGTCAGCGGCATCAGCCGCGCGGACCGGCGCGTCGTGATCAAACCCAGCGGCGTCGAATACGAGTCCATGGCTCTGGACGACATGGTGGTCCTGGACATGGAGGGGCGGGTCATTTACGGCCGCCTGCGCCCCTCTTCCGATACGCCGGCGCACCTCGAACTTTACAGGGCGTTCCCCGCAATCGGCAGCATCGTCCACATGCACAGCCAGTACGCGACCATGTTTGCCCAGGCGTGCCGCGAAATCCCCATCGAGCGTTTTGCCGGCCTCGATCCGCTGGCCACCCCGGGTGTGGTCGTGGCCGGACATGCGCCGTTCGTCTGGGGAAAGAATTGCGCGGATGCCATAAGAAACGGCTTCATCCTCGAGAAAATCGCCGAGCTGGCGCTCGGAACGCTGCAGCTGAATCCCGGGGCTTCCCCGCTGCCGGCGCACATACAGAACAAGCATTATCAAAGGAAGCACGGGCCGGACGCGTATTACGGGCAGAAGCGTTGAACGTGGAAACGTTGAACGTTCGAACGTGGAAGGTGGAACGTTGAACGTTTGAACGTTAAACGCTGGAACGTGGACGGTGGAATGGCTTTTTTTCACGTTCCACTTTCCACGTTCCACCTTCCACGATAAATGTGAGGAATTGCGATGAAAAACATACCTGCTGTGAAACTCGGAATTGTTGCGGTGAGCCGGGACTGTTTTCCGAAAGAGCTTTCGCTAAAGCGGCGCAGGCGCGTGGTTGCCGCCTGCCGGCAACTCCGCGTGCCGGTCACCGGGGTGGAAACCGTCGTTGAAAATGAGCAGGACGTGCTCAAAGCCCTGGACGAGATCAGGCAGAAAGGGATTAACGCCCTGGCCATATACCTGGGCAATTTCGGCCCGGAAGGGCCCACGACGCTGATGGCCCAGAAGTTCGCCGGCCCGGTCATGTTCGCGGCAGCCGCGGAAGACAGCGGGAAGGACCTGGTGCAGGGCCGCGGCGACGCCTACTGCGGACTGCTCAGCGCATCCTACAACGCCGGCCTGCGGCGCCTGCGGCCGTACATACCGGAGTACCCCATCGGAGACCCGGAAGAGATCGCAGCGATGCTGGCGGATTTTTTGCCCGTGGCGCGCACCGTCCTCGGCGTCCGCAATCTCAAAATCCTTTCCTTCGGTCCGCGTCCCTTCGATTTTCTGACCTGCCACGCCCCCCTTCAGCCGCTGTACGACCTGGGGGTCGAGGTCATGGAAAACAGCGAACTTGATTTGCTGGACCTGGTGCTTGCGGAAAAGGGCGCGCCCGAAACCAAACGCGCCGCCCGGAAAATGGCGCAGGAACTGGGCAGGGGAAACAACTATCCGGATCTGCTGGAGAAAATCGCCCAGTATGAATGCGCCCTGGACAAGTTCATGCAGGCAAACCTGGGAGCCTGCCAATACGCGGCGTTCGCCAACAAGTGCTGGCCGGCGTTCGAGAAATATTTCGGGCACGTGCCCTGCTACATCAATTCGCGGCTGGCGGCCAGAGGCGTCCCCGTAGCCTGCGAGGCCGACATCTACGGCGCCCTGAGCGAATACATGTCCGTCTGCGCGACGGACCTTCCGCCCGCGCTTCTGGACATCAACAACTCGGTGCCCAGGGACATGTACGAAGAAGGCAAAAAGCAGGTCGGCGACTACGCCCTCAGCGACCTGTGGATGGGCTTTCATTGCGGGAACGCTTCGGCGGCCTGCCTGGTGAATCCGGCTATGCAGTATCAGCTGATCATGCACCGCCTGCAGGAACCGGGCCGCGATCCCGACGTCACGCGCGGGACCCTGGAAGGCCAGATCAAGTCCGGGCCCATCTCCATCTTCCGCATCCAGTCCACACCCGAAGCGCACCTGCAGGCCTACGTGGCCAACGGAGAGGTGCTCAACATCAATCCAAGATCCTTCGGGTCGATCGGCGTGTTCGCCGTGAAGGAAATGGGGC
Source organism: Acidobacteriota bacterium (assembly GCA_017860135.1). GTDB lineage: Bacteria > Acidobacteriota > UBA6911 > UBA6911 > UBA6911 > JAFNAG01. The sequence continues at coordinate 3,135 of JAFNAG010000427.1, read as the reverse complement.
GTTTTTACCGGCACGTCATGATCGAGAAGCGCTTTCCGCACCACACGGCCGTCGCCTTCAAGCATGCGGGCAAAATCCTTTTCGCCGCCTGCAGGATGCTCGGCGTGGACGACGTCTGCTTCAATCAGTCGAGGAAAATGCTATATCCCAGCGAGAATCCGTTCTGACCAACGTGGAACGTGAAACGTGGAACGTGGAACGTGGAACACCAACGGCATTTTTCCACGTTCCACTTTCCACGTTCCACAATGCTTCTGAGATTTAGATAATTATGAACAGACTTGAAGTACCGCAATATATCCGTGGCCTCATTTTCGACTGCGACGGGACGCTGGTGGATTCTATGCCGCTTCACATGAGCGCGTGGGAACATACCATTACCTCGCACGGGGGAAAGTGGGAACCCGAATTCTTTGCCGCAAAAAAGGGGATGCCGGAAGAGAGGATCGTCGGCCTGTACAACAGGCATTACGGGGTCTCTTTCGATCCCGCCGAAACCGTGAGGGCCAAGCACGCCTTTTTTCGCGCGCACCCTGGCGGATTCAAACCCATCCCGCACGTAATAGATGTCGTGCGGAGGTACCGCGGTATCCTTCCCATGGCCGTCGCATCGGGAGGTGTACGGGACAATGTCGATCTCGAACTCCGGGCTCTGGGCATACAGGACTGCTTCCAGGCTATCGTGACGGCCGACGACGACATTCGGCCCAAACCCTCGCCCGAAATTTTCCTGGAAGCCGCGCGGCAGATCGGCGTCGCCCCGGAATTATGCCAGGTATTCGAAGACGGCGACCTCGGCCTCGAAGCCGCCCGCAAAGCCGGCATGCTGGCTACCGACGTAAGATTAACGCTGACCTACGCTGACAGGACGCCGATGCACGCCGAATAAAAATATATATATTTTTATCAGCGTAGGTCAGCGTTTTGTCAGCGTCCGTCAGCGTGAAATGGTATACTCGGCCATCCAAAGCGAGGTCTACCTATATGCAAAAACGTATGCTACTGAGAGCATTGGCAGGCTGCATCGTCGCGGCGCTCATGTTCACCGTTGTCTCGGGCTGCAACCGGGCCCCATCCACGGACGCGCAGGACGCCGTCAGCAAGCGCGTCCGGGCCCTGGAGGACCGCGAGGAAATACGGCAGCTGACGATGGATTACGGTCGCTATCTGGACAAGAGAGACTGGGTGGCCTTTTCCGCGCTGTACGCCGAAAAGGAAGGCGAGTGGGTCGGGGGCATGGGCAGCGCCCAAGGCCCGCAGGCCATCCGCAAGCTGATGGAAGACACGATCGGTGGAGATACGGGGAAGCCCGGGCCGCCCAACTTCCACGTATTCACCAACCAGATTTTCGACCTTGACGGAGACAGGGCTTCGGGGACGACGAAGTGGATGTTCGTGGTGCCGGGCGAAGGCGGGCGCCCGCAACCGGTCTACCTCGGGCACTACGAGGATACTTTCGTGAGGGAAAACGGCCGCTGGAAATTCCTGCGCCGCGTCGTCCACGCCGACATCCCTCCTGACAACGTCCAGGCCCCGAAAGAAGCCAAATAGTCTTTAACGCTGACTTACGCTGACAAAACGCCGACGCACGCTGAAAAAATATTCTTATCAGCGTATTTCAGCGTTACGGAGTTGTTGAAGGAAGGCGTCGAAGCTGCCGGCGGCGGCGGGCGGGAGGGCGGCATAGGCGCGGCGGGCATAGGTGATGCCGGAGTTGTAGTTGTCCAGGCTGAAATAAAGCGAGGCCAGCCGCCTGAGGAGGTCCGCGTCCTGCGGCCATATTTCCAGCGCTTGCAGGTAAAGCTCAACCGCCTTCTGTCCGCGGCCGAGCAGCACAAGCATGGCTGCGGCATCCTTCCTCGCCTCGAGATTCTGCAAGTCATTCTGCGATGCCTGCATGAAACTATTCAGCGCCTGATCGTAATTTTTCTGCCGGTAATGCATTTCCCCAATGAACATATGGGTGCGCGAAAACAGCGGGTTCAGCTGCAGGGCCTTATTATAAAGCTCCCCGGCCCTGGCCTCCTCTCCAAGCAGAAAATAGCAGCGGCCCAATTCTGTGTAGGCGTCGGGATAGGCGGGCGCCAGGCGCGCGGCCTGCTCAAGGAAAGGCAGAGCCCTGCGTAGCGTCTCATCTCTTTGCCGCGGATCGGCCAGGCTCTCGCCCGTCTGGATGTAAAAGAAAGCCGCTGCCCGCTGCGCGGCGGGATCCAGCGGGTTGATTTCCAGAGCCCGGGCGTAGGATTGCGCGGCGGCCTCGAGAAGCGATTCCCTGCCGCGGCCTTTTTCGGACATTGCAGCCCGGCTGCGGGCAAAACCGAGCGACAGGTGATTCGCAGCCGTGCGCGGCGACAACTCAACCGCTCTTTCGTAGACCTGAATGGCGCCGGGGTAATTTCCGGAAGCTTCACAAATCGAGGCGATGCGCCGCGCGACGTCCCGTCCCTGGCTGCAGCGGCCAGGCTGAGCGCGGCCGCAATCCACAGCAGCAAGAGGGCGCAAAGCAAATAGGTCATGCGCGCTTCCGCGCGCGCGGACACGTTCAGCGGCGTGGCGGCGTCCGCATCCAGGGCCGTCCAGAAGACTGCCGCAAGCAGGCCGCCGGCCAGCCAGGTGAGAATCATGGAGATTATGGGCGCAACGGCTGCCTGCCGGAATTTGAGGCGCAGCGCCTCAAGGCGCGGGATTTCACCGGCCATCAGGCCGAGACTGCCCAAGACCGTAAGCGCCAGCAGAGTCAGAGTGCCGGGAAGGAAGAATCTGCTTCCGGGAGGACGGCTGAACCACGTCTCGAGGAACAGCGACAGAGCGCTTTGCTCGTCCGCGGTGTTTATGAGGAAGCACCAGCCTTCCAGCAAAAGGACAATGCAGGCCACGGCCGCCATCGGCAGCAAAGGATTCCGGAACCAGCGCGCCGGCCTGGAAGCCCGGCGCTTCACCGCCTCATCGCCTTTAAGCTCGCCCGACGTCAGGACAGCCAGGACGGCGAGCATCAGGAAAAGGCAGGTGCGCGTCGGGGTAACCGCGATCCCCACGCCGGTTTCAACGAAATGAGCTGTGAGCGCGGCCAGCAGGCAGAGCACGAGAGTACTGCGGCTGCCGGCTGAGCCCGTGATCAGGTTGCGGAATGCGCTC
>JAFNAG010000426.1 GCA_017860135.1 Acidobacteriota bacterium | reverse complement strand
GCCCAGGTAGAGGTCGGTCACTGGTGCCTGCGGCGAAGCGGCCACGAGTGCGGGGTGAGCATCTATCATCCCCGCCGACACATAGAATCCCGGATAGGAGACTCCCCACATTCCCACCTTCCCGCTGTTGCCCGGGATGTTCTTGACCAGCCAGTCGATGGTGTCCCACGTGTCGGTGCTTTCGTCGACCTCTTTCGGGCTGGATTTGGCCGGCTTGTAAGGCCGCATCTCCTCCCAGGTCCCTTCGGACATATAGCGCCCGCGGACATCCTGGTAGGCGAATATGTAGCCCGAGTGCCGGAATTTCTCCGAAGGTCCCAGAAAGGCCGGGTAGCGGTCCACCCCGTAGGGCTCGATGCTGTAAGGCGTCCGCTCCAGCATGATCGGGTAGGGCTGCGAGGAATCCTTTGGAGCATAGACGGCAGTGAAGAGTTTGAGACCGTCACGCATCGGGACCTCGAACTCGAACTTGGTGTATTCCTCGCGAACGGCTCTTGCGTCCTGACTCTGCTGGGGGCGCAGCCCGAGCGTCAGGGCGAGCACGGCCAGTAGGACACGGATCATGAATTTCCTCCCGGTAGCTGCAACAAAAGAAGAATGATACCCTAGCCCATGTCGAAATTCCCAGACATGGGGACAGTCACCAGTGTCCCCGCACCGATGAATTATTCGCTCTTGTGTCGTCCCCGCGGGGCGGGGACACTGGTGACTGTCCCCGAGCTCGCCAAGTATTAAACCGTAACCCCTGTATCGCCGATACGGGGCATGTGCCGGAATCGCTGAACTGGATGGGTAATTGCCACCGTTCGGCGGCACCTACGTTACCGACGACTCGGTTGGCGGCCAGCTGCGGACCGCAGACTCGAGACCGATCCCTCCACAATCATTCCGGCTTGAGGTCTTGACCATGAATCGACTTGCCCTCCTACTCTGCTCGTGCCTGGTGATCCAGCCCCTGGCCAGTCGCTGCTTCGGGCAGGACTCCGTCGCATATTCGGTGTTTCCCCAGATTGCCGTCGGAGATGGCTGGTCCTTCGATATCTTTCTGACCAACCAGGACTCTGAAGCGGCTCCCAGTGTTCGCCTCTCTTTCTATAAGAGCACCGGAGAGCCGCTCGTGTGCACTACGAATGTCGGCAGCGGCTCTGCCTTCACCTTCAGCCTCCTCGGAGGAACCACACAAGCAGTCAGAGCCAACAATGAGGGATCGCTCCGGTCAGGGTATGCGGTGCTCGAAGTGCCGCCCGACATCTCAATTCGCGGCTCACTGGTTGTGAGATGGCAGCAAAATGGCCAGGTCGTCACGCAATTGGGTGTGACCCAGCAGTTTCCCTCGACATGCTATTCGTTTCCTGCCGAGGTCGATTCGGACAAGGGAGTAAACACGGGTGTCGCCCTTGCTTTGCCGACCATTGCATCTGCCGGCGCAGGCTCCGGAGACATCATTGTCAGCCTCATCGATGAAGGAGGGGTCCTCCAGCGGACGGTGTCGCTGAGTCTCGCCAGCGGACACCACGATGCACGTTATCTCAATCAAGATCAGCTCTTTCCCGGTCTGGATCACTTTCGTGGGAGCGTAAGCGTTTCGTCAACGCTCCCCTTCGGTTTGATCGCGCTTCGCCAGGAGCAGGCGGTATTCGGAACGCTGGCGATCAATCGGGGTCCCGTGGTGGCGCCGCATATGGTCTTATCCGCAGCCGGCACGGAAGTCGAGCCGAACAACTCGAATGCGCAGGCCACGGCACTGAACCTGCCGGCCAAGGTCGCCGGGACCATCGGCGCTCCGGGCGATGCGGATGTCTACTCGTTCAGCGGAAGTCAGGGGGAGATCTTGACGGCCCTTACCGACACTCGCGGCTTCGGATTTGTTGCCGACTCGATTTTGACGCTCTTGAAAGAGGATGGCACCGTACTCGCCACGAATGATCAGAGCGGGCTTCTGTCAAACAACGACTCGTTCCTCCAGGCTGTTCTCCCCTCCAGCGGCAAGTACTACCTTCGGGTCGAAGAGTACAGTCACGGGGGCGGAGCCAACTACGGCTACCATCTTCATGTGCAGACCACCGGCGATCCGGTGCAGCCGGGGACTCCCAGAATCGATTCCATCACTCCTTCGAGCGCCTTGCCCGGCGCAAAGATTCCGATTACCATCCGGGGCGCCAATTTGTCCGGCGCGTTCCGCGTCATTTTCACACCCATCACCGGAATAACGATCACAAATGTGCAGTCGACGGCGACGCAGGTCACGGCCTCGCTGGATATCTATGAATATGCCGCCAGCGGCTCCCGGCAAGTGTATGTGATGGCGGATGGAGGTGATTCCAATACCATCACCTTCACGATCACGGCTCCCGCACCCAGCATAGACAGCATCAACCCCAGCAGCGCAACCGCTGGCAGCACTGTGAGTCTCGAGATATGGGGAGAATCGCTGGCCGGCGTCACTGCCGTAAGTTTTACGCCTTCAACCGGTGTTTCGCTTACAAACCTCGAATCCTCGGAGATGCGGGTGACGGCCACGCTGGCCATCGCCGCTACCGCACCTGTCGGAATCTGCCAGGTGACTGTAACCACCCCCGGTGGGACGACCAATGCTCTGAGTTTCAGGATTCGATCGGCGACTCCTGTGGGGCAGCCTCCCACCATTTCCAATCTGCAGGCCGGGACCCCCGTGTCCAAGTCCGACGGCATGCATATTGCCATATCGTTTGACTTCTACGACCCGGATGGCGATATCACCTACGCGTCGGGCGACCCGAGCGGGAGTGCAAAGATCGTGTTCAGCAAGGGGGGTTGTACGAAGTCGTTCTCCGGAACAACAGTCGACCGGCCAGGCCAGACTTCCGGGCATTTCAGCTTCGACATTGTCCTGACCGGCACCAGCTCAGGGAGTTTTTCCATTACCGTGCAGCTCTTTGATGCCGCCTGGAATGGCAGCAACCTGCTCACCTTCAACACGACCGTGTGGAATTGCCTGCTCTTAGAATGGCCGGCGCCGTCCGATCACCGGTTCTCGCCAGGATGGAGCGAAGCTCAGTCCGCCGGCGAGTCCAAGCACTTAAACGCACCCGTGATGGGAAAGGATGTTTGAACTGAAAGGTGCGAACCCAGCAGGGTGATGTATACGCCAAGCTCAAAATCTGGCGATGAAGAGCCAGAAAGTCGCATCTGACCTGCAGTCTCAGCCGGGGGGTCGGGTCTCATTCCGAGCCCGGAGCAAAGACGATTCAGACGGCGTTGCCACTCCACGCAAGGTGCCGCTTTTCCCCACAGCCGAACCAGCGTAAGAGCATTCTTTGTTCATTCAGGACGTCGGATTCGCCTGGAAGCAGTCCCGGGGGGGGCGCCGCGCCTATCCGCCTCTATCTCGGAAGGTCCGCCCTCCGTTCAGGTCCCGGGAGTACACCAACCCGGACAGCGTCGCCTACAGCAAGGCGGAGGTTCCAACGGCCCTGTGGCACGAGTCCATACCTTTACCTGTTTCGCCTACCCGACGTTTGGCGAAGAGGATATGCAGCAGATTGCCGGATCATCAAGGCTTATGCGGCGAAGAAATGCCATGGCTGGACGGATCGCCCGGGAGTGATCGGGTCCGGCGGGATCGCGCGGCGTCGTAGCATTCCAAAGGGGATTTGTCCCGGCCTCAACATGGAGTTCCGGGGTGTCTTTGATGCGATCCCGCGCTCAAGCGTGGTCGCCGATCGATATGAGGCCCGAGCGTTTCCAGGCGGGGCGTCGGTGCGCCGGGTCCTTCGGAGTGCGGCGGCTCGACGCCGCGCGAGTGGCGCCGCATCTCGCCACCGTGGATGCTTTCGGTCGGGTCCGCTCGATGCCAGCCCCCCGACAGCCTGGAGCCTCTGCTCGATTCGGACATGGGAGCGGTCTACATCCCCGGTTAATCTGCCCCACAAGGGCTTCTGAAAGCTCCTCATCCGCGAACAGATGAGGCACCACTATTTCCAACTTCTTCCCTGAGGGTCGAATTGCCGTGATCTGATTCGGGATAACCAGCGGGCCCCGCTCCTATCCCGGGAATTGCAGGTTGTCTATATATCTATCCACTAAGGAAAATCCGCTTTTTGTACAAGAAATACAGGAAAAGCCACTTGGTGCCCAGGACGCAGGTGGAAACGACGAGAAGCCTGTAGGAACCAAGTGAGTCGACGACGCCGTGCAGAAAGATGTTAACGACGATGCCGAAATCGAACAACTCTTGCACCAAATAGATCGTCAACGGGTTGAGCCCGATCACGACAAAGGGAAAGGCCCATTTCCGGTAGCCCTTGACGTCGATAATGTAGTAGAAGAGGCCCAGCATCACTGAGGCGTAACCCACAGCTACCAATACATAGGA
>JAFNAG010000425.1 GCA_017860135.1 Acidobacteriota bacterium | reverse complement strand
ATCCGGGCCCGCCACGGTTCCCAGGGCTTGCGCCCTGGGCTGTCCTGCCGGACCCCTGCGGGGTCCCTTTCAGTTCCCGGACCCGGTGTGTTTCCTGACGGCCTTCGAGACCATCTGCCCACAGTGTCAAGTGTGTCCCACAGTCAGTGCAAGCCGGGGCGGGTTTGCGCCACAGCCAGTATCGGAATCGCGATCGGGATCGATGTCGAATTGCAGGCGTTACCAACGAAGGGGCCTCCAATTCCACACCGTTTCCGAAGGCGATTGCGACGGCGTTTGCGATCCCGATGCCGATACCGAGCGCTGTCCCGCTGCCGGGATCGCATCCTGCTGCTTTCGCGATATGCCGGAACGGCAGACCTTTTCAGGGTCCCACGGATGGAGGCCGTGGCCCCAGGGCTTGCGCAAAAATGATTTCGCTTTCTGCTGCAGCATTGGAAGCCGAGGAATGTGCTGAACGATGGGCTTAGGAATTCAGGTATCGGAGAGGCTGCAGCCCTTCGGAGCACGGCGGCGGGCGGGCGCCTGCTGCGTTGCCGCTCCTCGACGATGTCACTACATCGCCTGCGTCGCCCCGCCTGGCATCCGGCCCCTCGGCGCGCACGCCAAAGTGTACATGATATTCTGCGGCGGGCCCTTAGCTCACAGTAATCTCGAAGCTGAGGATGGAGAGGTCGTCTTCGAATTCGGAAGTCCCCCGCCAGAGTTCCACCTCACGGGTCAGTGCAGATACGCTTTGATCGAGCGAAAGGTGACGGGCGGATGCGAGGGAGTGGATCAGCCGCTGCAGGCCGAACGCCCGGTCTTGTGCATCCTCGGCTTCAATGAATCCATCGGTGTACAGATAAAGCCGGTCGCCCGGAGACATTTGCAGCACCTGATCCGAGTAGGCGGAGCCGGGAAACAGGCCGATCGGCAGCCCGCCCGGTTCCAGGATCGCCGCTTCCCCGCGTTTCGGCACGTGCACCGGCCCCCAGTGCCCGGCGGAAGCGTAATGGAAGCTGCGCGTTTCCGGCTCGAGGATTCCGTACACCATCGTGAAGTACTGCGTTGTGCGCGGATCGAGGGGAAACCGGCGATTCAGGGTCTCGAGCACCTGCGCTGGGCTCTGGTTCCCGGACTGTGCGCCGGCGCCGGCTTCGCCTGCCTGATAGGACCCCGGATCGGGGATCAGCATCCGGCTGAGCGTGACGGAAAGAAGCGCCGAGGCGACTCCGTGGCCGGACACGTCGAGGATGTAGGCTGCGACGCGCTGGCCGTCGAGCGGAAAGGCGCCGAACATATCGCCTGCGACTCCCGCACATGGCCGGAACATCCAGGCCCATGTCACGCCCGGAGTGGCGGGATGCGCGGAGGGCAGGAAGGACTGCTGCACCAGCGCGGCGGCTTCCAGGTCCTCGCGCAGGCCTCGATTGGCCTCTTCGAGCTGTTGATTGGATTTCTCCAGCGCCTGCAAAGCGTTTTGCTCCGCCGTCACATCGGACTGCACACCGATGAAATGCGTGACCTGGCCGGCACTGTCGCGGATCGGAGTGATCGACAGGCGGTTCCAGAAGGTGGAACCGTCCTTGCGATTGTTCAGAAGCAGAACTGTGCACTCGCGGTTCTCCCGCAGCGCCGAGCGCAGTCTCTGCAGGCTGACGGGATCGGTGTCCGGCCCTTGCAGGAAGCGGCAGTTCTTCCCCATCACCTCGGCTGCCGGGTATCCTGTCAGCCGCTCGAATCCTTCGTTCACATAGATGAGAGGCATGTCGCGCATACGGGCGTCGACAATCACGATCCCTTCGGCAGAAACCGCCAGCGCCCGATCCTTCAGAGACAGCTCTTCCTCCGGTCTGCACATACGATCCCTCATTGACTCTTTTGCGCCATGGAGCCTTCGAGCTGGGTTGTTTTTCCTCCAAGACTCGAAGGCTCGAAGAATCTCCAAGTGGCGCGCCTATTTCTGATCCTTTCGTTTGCCCCAGGTCGGGGGCGGCGGCTCAGTCGTCATGCGGGTCACCGGTTTCTCCTTAAGGAGCCGCATGGCTTCCTGCACGGCGCGTTCCAGCTGCATGTCGTGGCCGGCGATCGCGTCCTTCGGCCAGTTCTCGACGTCGATGTCGGGCGCGACGCCTTCGTTTTCGACCGCCCACTTGCCGTCGCGCGTGAAGAAACCGCCCCGCGGGGCGATCATGGACCCTCCGTCGATGAATCCCGGCGTGTCGGCGGTGTGCACGAGCCCGCCCCAGGTGCGCTTTCCGACCAGGGGGCCGATCTTGCGGTACCGGAACATGTAGGGCATGAGATCGCCTCCGGAGCCGGCCATTTCGTTGATGATCATCACCTTCGGCCCCCAGATCCCCGCCGACGGGCTGGTGAACGGATAGCGGTCGCCCGCGGCGTTGTTGAAGTAGCCGTCGAAGTCGCGCTGCAGCACCTCGATGATGTAGTCGGCCGCGGAGCCGCCTCCGTTGAAGCGCTCGTCGACGATCGCGCCTTTTTTGTCCTGCTGCGCAAAATAGTAGCGGTTGAAGCTCTGGTATCCGGGTTGGCCTGTGTTCGGCACATAGACGTAGGCCAGCTGGCCGCCGGACAGCTTGTCGACCAGCCGGCGGTTTTCCTCGACCCATGCGCGCGTGCGCAACCCCTGCTCGCTGCTCGCGGGAACTACGGTTACCTGGCGCGAGCCTTCCATGGCCGGGCTGCTGTTTAATGTGAGCACCGTCTGCCGGTTCGCCGTGCCGTCGAGCAGCCGGAAGATGTTGTCCGGAGCCCGCAATTCGACCCCGTTGACGGCAAGAAGGTAATCGCCGACGGAGACGTTTACCCCGGGTGCAGCCAGAGGCGCGCCAAGCTCCGGGTTCCAGCTCTCGTTGTCATAAATGCGCACGATTCGATAGCGCCCGTTCTCGATGGCGAAATCGGCGCCCAGCAGCCCGCCGCCGCCGGATTGCGGCGACTGGGGCGTGTCGCCGCCGCGCACGTACGAGTGGCCGATGGCGATTTCGGCACCCATGTTGTCGAGCAGGTAGTTGAGGTCGGCCCGGTGCATCACATGGGGCAGGAGCTGGCCATACATCTCCTTCATCTTCGGCCAGTCGGTGCCGTGCAGGTTGGGCACGTAGAGATAATCCCGCTGGTTGCGCCATCCTTCGTTGAAGATCTGCTTGAATTCCTCTTTGGGTTCCAGATACATGCGGAGCGACACGTTCAGGCGCCCCTGTCCGGCCTGCGGAGGATTGCGGTCGGCATCCACGATGAAAAGGCTCGGCCCGGTGCCGCCCGCGGCACCCCCGCGTCCCCCGCCGCCTCCGCCGCCTGCGCGGTACAGCAGCTTGCGCCCGTCGGTGCTCACGTCGTAGTCCGAGACGCCGGTGACGAAGGCCGTCGCGCGACGGTCACTCAGACGGTAACGCTGCAATGTGTTGCCGCCTCCTCCTCCGGCGCCGCCACGCCCTCCGGCGGCTGCCGCCCCCGGTTCGAGGTAGAAGACAGTCCCTGCAACCCCGGCGCGCAGCTGAGAGTAAGGTCGCGACGCGATCCCCGGAACCGCAAGGATGCGCTGCTGCAGACCGTCGAAGTCGATCTGCACGGTGACAGGCGCTGCCGAGGCCCGGGGTGCCGGCGCCGGCTGATCGCCGGCTTCGGCTGCAGCGCCGCCGCCGCGGCCGCCACGGCCACCGCTTCCGCCCGCAGGCGGGCTCGGGGCCCCGGTTTCCTCATCGCTCTCCGGAAGCAGCGGGCTCGGCTCTCCCTTCTTGAGAATCGCGAAGTACAGCCCGAAGTTCTCGGTGCGATCATAAGACGTCATGTCGAGCCACTGCGAACTCAGGCCGAAGTCCGTCGAGGCGAAAAACCAGAGATACTTGCCGCCGGCATCCCATGCGGGCCACACTGCATCCGCCAGGCCGTCCGTGACCTGTTTCGTCTCGCCGGTTTCCACGTTGCTCACAAAAATCGCATGATACAGCGAGCGCAGCCGGCTCGAATACGCAACCCAATTGGAGTCCGGGCTCCACACCGGATTGAGCGTGCGTTGCGGCACCATCCAGGGATCGTTCCCCACCACCTTGGCCTGGCCGGAGGCGACATCCAGGACCCAGACCTTCAGGTTCGTGTCGGTGTAGAGGATTTTCTTGGAGTCGGGCGACCACGACGGTGTGTAGTAGTGCGTCGGATCGGGCAGCGTGATTTCGCGGGGCGGCGTCAGTCCGTCCTGCGCTTCGATCACGAGCTTGTATTCGCCCGATTTGTCGCTGAAGTACGAAACGAATTTGCCGTCCGGCGACCACGCCGGATCGCGCTCCGCCGAGCCGCTCGACTGGCTGAGGTTGCGGATGTCCCCCTTCTCGACCGGAATCGTGAAGATCTCCCC
>JAFNAG010000136.1 GCA_017860135.1 Acidobacteriota bacterium | reverse complement strand
CCTGCGGGCAGAGCGCACCCATAGCAAGAATCGTAGCAACGATCAACCGCAATCGAGTAACCGATTTCATCGAACCTCCTTCATTTTCTAACCGATTTCTATTCCTCTCCGTTATTCCCCAGAACGGGCCGGCTCAAGGCTTTTTGGGCTCTGCCATCATGTCCTTCGGCGGCACGAACTGCCGCTCGTAGAGAAGCGGGGGGTAGCCGGCTTCGACCGGGACTCTCTGCGGAAGCTCGTCCTCCAAAGCCTCGAATATGGATCGGCTCGGCACAATTACGTTGTTTGCTTTGACATAGCTATCCCAGAGCGCGAGCAACGCCTTCAACTTTTCGGGATTCGCCGCGGCGAGATCCTTTCGCTCGCCAGGATCAGACGCGACGTTGTAAAGCTCCCAATCTCCCTTGCCGAATGGCTTGAATTCCCAACGTATCTTCCAATCACCCTGCCGCACCGCCCGGTTGCCGAAAATTTCCCAGGCGAGGAAGTCCTTCTCGTTACGTGGCGACTCCGCTCCGCCCGCCAACATCTGCACCCACGACTTACCAATAAGCGGGGGCACATCGCGTCCATCGCGCGTCTTCGGATAACTAGCGCCGGCGATCTCCAGTAGAGTCGGCATGAGGTCGGCAACGTGCATGAGCCCGTTGTTTAGACTTCCCTTGGTTCGCTTGACGGCTGGACCACTGACGATGAGCGCGTTCCGGATACCGCCTTCAGCAACCCAGCCCTTGTACTGACTGAAGGGCGTCATTGACGCCTGCGCCCACATCGCGCCGTAACCGACGTATGAGCCCGGCTCTCCCCATGCGTTCGGATCGGTATTCGACCATTTCATCGCAGCATAGAGGAAATCCCGCGTGCCCGGGGTGCCGGCTATCATTTTAAAGAGGTCATTTCCTTCGGCGCCATTGTCGCCAAACACGATGAATATCGTGTTCTCATATTCGCCGATCTTCTTGAGGTGGTCGATGAGCCGCCCGATGTGGAAGTCGAGGTTTTCCATCATGCCGACGTAGAGTTCCATCTTCTTGCCAAGAAGCATCTTGGCCGCTGGAGCGAGCACTATGGGATCCGGCAGAAACCACATCCGCTCGGCGAGCTGCGTGCCCGCGGGCATGATGCCGAGCTCGATCTGTCGCTTCAAACGTTCCTGCCGTACCGGGTCCCAACCCCTGTCATACTCGCCGACATGTCTGCCGCGCCATTCCTTCGGCAAGTGAAACGGATCATGCGGAGCCTGGTGGGAGACGTAGGCGAAGAAGGGTTTACCGTCGCCGTGATTCTCGTCGATGAATTTAATCATCTTGTCGGTATATGTCTTCGTCGCATAATAGTTCTTGGGAAGGCTCGATAAATAGCGCCCATCTTCGGTGAAGGTGGACCGCGGCGAGGCGCCAGTGAAACTCGTCATATCCCAGTAGCTCCCCGCACCGTCAAGGAGCGAGAAGTCACGCTCGAATCCGCGTGCCGCAGGGATCCGATCCGGCGCCTTACCCATATGCCACTTGCCGACCATATAGGTGTGATATCCGGACTCCTTCAGCAGCTGTGGCAGCGTGACCACCCGGTCATTGAGGTAGCCTTCGTACCCGTCTATGCCCATCTGGTTGGGCGCAGTATACTCGTTCATGTTGCCCAAACCATTCAAGTGCGTGTCGACGCCACTCAACAGCATCGATCGCGTAGGTGAGCTGCTCGCATGCGTATAGAAGTTCGTGAACCGCACACCGTCCTTCGCCAGCGAGTCGAGGTTCGGCGTTTTGATTTCGCTGCCGAACGAACCCATATCGGCATATCCCATATCATCGAGGAGGATGATGACGACGTTCGGCCGGCGTGTTGTGTCTGCGGTCTTCGGCTGGCTTGGCTCGTTCCCAGCAGAGGCCTGCTGAGGTGGAGTTGCGGCGGAGGCGATGGCGGGCGCCATGGCCAAGCCGGCGACGCCCAGCATGCTCAGCAGTCGGCTCCGGTTGTCCTGTTTCCTATTTATAGTTCGCCTTGCGCACTTCTGTAAAGTCTCCATTTCCCACTCCAATTCAGTTAGAACTCAACTTCGATTCCCTTTGCCTTCGCGACCCTGTAGATCGCATCGAAGGTCTTCGCCAAATCCCAGGATGCGTCCACCGGTTCGTTTCGGAACTCGCGGTAGGCCCGCTCGACGTTGGTGTACAGGCGCGCCGGGCCGTGCCACTGCGCGTACGGTCCCAGGTCAATGCGTCGGGACGCTTCCATCACGGTCAGTCCGCGGTCGAAACAACGTCTCGACTCCTCGTAAATGTACTCGAAGTAGGCCTTCATTTCCATCGCTCCTTCGATCCCGCATACCGGTCCATGCCCGGGGACGATCACATCCGGGTCGAGCCATATAATGAGATCGAGAACCTTGAGCCACTTCTCGTAGGTGCCAGCCCAACCGATGGGAGCGCACTGCCGGAAGATCACGTCGCCGGCGAACAACACCCGTTCCGCGGGCACGTGAATGATCGTGTCGCCTACCTGGTGGCACGGCCCCACGTAGATCAGGTCAACCTCCGTGCCGTCAAGATTCAGCTCGTGTCGCTCGTCGAACAGTGTCGTCGGCAGCGCCAGTTTGATGTCGTTGAAGTCGTAGTCCTGTCGCAGCTGCATGGCAATCGCCAGGACGCCCGGGTGCAACACTCTGAGAATCAAGCGGGAAAACACGAGACCGGCGCCGTTGAGCAACTTCTGCGATTCCCGCGGATCGGCGACATGCGGCATACGGCCGGGGACCGCCCGATGCGCGATGATCTCGGCGTTGTGGAACAGCTGATTCCCCCACACGTGGTCACCGTCTTCGTGGGTGTTAATCACGCGGCGCGGCATGCCGGACCACACCCTGCCGAACAGCTCGATCATCTGACGCGCGTGAGACAGATCCGACTGCGTGTCGATCACCACCCCGCCACCCAGATTGATGAGACCCGAGTTGGCATCGCACATCCGGTTCTTCTGGTTCAGCACGGCAAAACAGTTCTTGCTGACCTGCTCCATCTTCATGAAGTCGCTCTCCCACTCTTGCCCCCGGTACGGCTCAGCCGTTGACCTGTAAGGCAGATTCAGGATATAGCCAGTATCCGGCGGACCCGGCAAGGCCGTCTATCGGAATTCCGCAAAAGTTCCTTCCAAAGTTGACGGAACGATTATTCCCATTTGCATTTCCTTCCTATACTAGAAACAGCCTGCGGATGCCTGCGAAAGTCAAATGCCTCCGGCAAAGCTGCAGGCCCTGAAAGATTTGAACCGCTCAAAGCGGTTGGAGGAGTTCCACCGATCCTGAACGCCGACTCACGCGGGCAAAAGACGATGAGGTGCTTCCGATCCCCGCAGGGGCCAGCGCTCCGCGCTGGACAGTTTTCTGCGGCGGCACGGTGGCAAGCGCAGGGGCCGGAGGGGGCGGAAGTTTTGAAAAAGCGGGCGTTTGCCACCGTGCCGCCGCAGAAAACCTAATCGGAAGCACCTCATCGTCTTTTGCTCGCTGACAGTCGCTGAAGGGATCCGCGTTCGTCTGCGCTTTTGTCCGCGCAGGTCAGCGTTTCAGAATCCGGAACTGTCAAACTCTATCTGTCCCCCGGCAAAACCGGGATTTATCAATAGAATTAATCATCCGCCTGTTCGGAGGCGGCTCAGTGCCGGGCACTTGCGGAGTGGCCGTGCCCCTCTCTAGCTGATTCCCCCTGACCGGCAGAACAGCTCTTGCCGACCGGCCTCATTTTCATGATGCCGGTCTTGAGGTCTGGCCTCCGAACAACCGGGCTCCTTGACCTGCTGATGGCCCCTTGATAGACTCGGCCCGGTGTTTCCGGTGGCGCCGGGTATCGTGTCCCCCACGGATACGGACCGGTGCCAATTCCCAGCGGGGCAGGTGCGACTATCTCTCAAAATCCCGCAGAAGAGGGCCGAAAGTGCCGGAACTGAGTCCCGACATAAACCGACCGGCAGTCACTGTGGTCGAAATCAACGATCCCGCGACCGCCGATCAGCACATCGAGCTCCTTGACCAGGATGCCGTGCTGCTGACATCGAACCCGTTCCGGGCTAGACGGGTAGTCGTGCGTCTCGAGGGCGGCGTAGTCGTCTACCACTCAACCAACCAGCGCGTTCGGACGCGCACGAAAACCCGGCAGGGCATGCTGGCCTACGTTACCTTCGGCCCCCAGGCGACGGGGACGGTAAACGGGCTGCCCATCCGCTCCGAACTGATGCTGGCCGTCGAGCCGGAGACGGAGGTGGTATTCGTCACCAGCGCGGAGCACGAGAGCATCACGATCCTGCTCCCACCGGTGGACATGCGCACGCATCTTCTCGCCCGGCGCCGGGCGGAAGAATTCCGCCTGCCGCGTGGTGTGGAGACGCTGCGGGCGGAAGCGGCCATGGTCCGCCGGCTTTTCGACTGGGGGACACAGCTGGTGCGCACGGCCGCACTCCAGCCCTCGCTGTTTAACGGCCGGAAGGAGGCAAGGGCCACCGCCCAGGTCGAGATGATCGAGACGCTCCTGACAACCCTTGGTTCGACCGCGGACTTCAAGCCTTCCCGCGCCGAGGAACTGCATCAGTCTCAGACTATCATCGTGAAGACCGCTGAAGACTACGCCTTGTCGCACACGGGCGATCGCATTTATGTCGGTGACCTGTGCCGAGCCGCCGCGGCCAGTGAGCGCGCCCTGGAGTATGCGTTCAAGAACGTCATGGGATTGACGCCGGTGGCTTACCTGACCCGGCTTAGACTGCATCGCGTGCGCCGGGCGCTCCTGGCAGCGACTCACGGATCCGCCACGGTCTCGGCTCTGGCCCTCGACTGGGGCTTCTGGCACTTCGGCGACTTTTCGCGCGCTTACAAGGACTGTTTCGGTGAACTGCCCTCGGAGACGCTTCGACGAATACCCGCGGAGTCTGAGCGCTAGCAGAGGCGCCCCGAAGTCTCTAGCTATTCTTCAATTTAGCTTTGATTTCTGTCTTTGCCAGGGATTTGCGGCAATGAAGAGGCAAAAGGCTTTTTTGCCTCCATAGGTTTTTGCCCCCCATCATTATGGCAGATTGACTCCCCTTTCGGCCGAACTGACATATAATAGACATCTCATAGATCCGGAGGAAAATCTGCCATGAAACCAGCTTACACATTCACCGTTATCCCCAGGCTCCCCGCTTCCCTGGAACGCCTGCGCGAACTCGCCCACAACATACGCTGGGCCTGGAACCACGACACGATTGCCCTGTTCCGCCGCCTGGACAGCGATCTCTGGGAAACAAGCGGACATAATCCCGTGCGCATGCTGGGAACCATCGATCAGAAACGCCTGGAGGAATCGGCAGCCGATGAGTCGTTCATGGCTCATTTCGAGCGCGTACTGGAAGACTTCGACGGCTACCTTAAGAACGAATCCAACTGGTTCCGCAAAACTCACAGCGAGGCCGGCAACGCTTTGGTAGCCTATTTCTCCGCGGAGTTCGGCTTGACCGAATGCCTGTCCATTTTTGCCGGCGGTCTGGGAATCCTGGCCGGCGATCACCTGAAATCCGCCAGCGACCTGGGAATTCCGCTGGTCGGCGTCGGCCTCCTCTATCAGCAAGGCTACTTCCGCCAATATCTGAATGCCGCGGGATGGCAGCAGGAGGACTACGAGGACAACGACTTCCATACCATACCCACGGCTCTGGTGCGCAAACCCGATGGCTCTCCGCTGACCATTGAGATCGCCTACCCCGATGGAAAGGTTGTCGCACAGATCTGGCGCATCGTGGCGGGCCGTGTTTCACTCTATCTCCTGGATACCAACCTTCCGCTAAACGCCCGCAGCGAAGACCGCGACATTACGGACCAGCTTTACGGCGGAAATCTCAATAACCGCATACGCCAGGAGATCCTGCTGGGTATCGGCGGATGCCGGGCGCTGGAGGCCCTGAATATCCGCCCCACGGCCTATCACATGAATGAGGGGCATTCCGCTTTTCTTTCACTCGAGTTAACGCGACGTCTTATGGAAAAGCATTCCATCTCATTTGCCGAAGCCAGGCAGCTGGCGTCTGCGGCGCTGGTCTTTACCACCCACACGCCCGTGGCGGCCGGACATGACTATTTTTCCCCGGAGCTTATGGACCGGCATTTCTCCGATTACATCACGAGGCTTCGCATCAGCCGCAGCGAATTCCTGGCGCTGGGCCGCCTGAACCCTGCCAACGAGGCCGAAGACTTCTGCATGACCATACTGGCTCTGCGCATGGCCGCCTTCAGCAACGGGGTCAGCCGCCTGCATGGACAGGTCAGCCGCCGCCTGTGGCGTGATATCTGGCCGAATGTGCCCGACGACGAAGTCCCCATCCTGCACGTCACCAATGCCGTCCATTTCCAGTCCTGGATCTCGCAGGAGATGAACCAGCTGTATGAGCGCTATCTGGGCCCCAGCTGGCGCGAGCAACCGGCCGAACAGAGCGTGTGGCGGCGGGTCGAGTCCATGGCGGCCGAGGAGCTGTGGCACACGCACGAAAGAAGGCGCGAAAGACTCGTATCGTTTGCCCGCAAGCGTCTGCGCGATCAGCTGCAGCGGCGAGGCGCTTCCCAATCGGACATCGAAGCCGCGGAAGACGCCCTCGATCCCGAAACTCTGACCATAGGGTTCGCGCGCCGATTCGCGACTTACAAACGAGGCACTCTGCTTCTGCGTGACAAGAACCGTCTGGCAAACCTTCTCAACGATCCCAAGCGGCCGGTACAGATCATCTACGCCGGCAAAGCGCACCCCCGCGACGATGCCGGCAAGGAATTGATCCAGCAGATTGCATCGCTGGCGCGCGAGCCCAGGTTTCGCCGCCGGATGGTGTTTTTGGAAGACTACGACCTGAGCGTCGCCCGGTACCTCGTCCAGGGAGTTGATGTCTGGCTGAACACGCCTCTGCGGCCCAATGAAGCCAGCGGCACGAGCGGGATGAAGGCCCTCGCCAACGGCGTCCTCAACCTGAGCACCCTCGATGGCTGGTGGGATGAAGCTTATCTTGCAGGCAGCAAGGATGGCTCCCTTATCGGATGGGCAATCGGCAAAGGAGAATCCTACGCCGACCGCAATTATCAGGACCAGGTTGAAATGGAGGCCTTATACGACATCCTCGAACGCGACGTGATCCCCGCCTTCTACGACCGGCGGGCGGACGGCCTTCCCCGCCGGTGGATTTCGCTCATGAAGGCCTCCATCGCGCATTTGTGCCCCACCTTCAACACCAACCGGATGCTCCGCGAATATACCGAGCGGTTCTACCTCGCGGCGCACGCCGACCATCAGCGTCTCGCAGCCGACGGCGCGGCGCTGGCCAAAGTCCTGGCCGCATCTATGGCACGGATACGCGCCGCATGGAGCCAGGTTCGCATCACAATGCTGGACTCGGAACTGCCCACGGAAATCCAGATGGGAGAAGGCGTCCGCTTCCGGGCACTGGTCCAGCCCGGATTGCTGGCGCCGGAGGATCTCAGGGTGGAACTCTATGCAGGCCGCCTGGATGCGGACGGCGAAATCCTGGAGCCCGTGGTCACCGAGATGAAGGCAGCAGGCCGCGAAAAGGATGGCTACCTGTACGAAGCCCAGGCGATCCCCTGCTGCGGGAGCGGACGCCATGGCTACACCGCCCGCGTGCTGCCGCGGCATGCCGATCTGAAGAATCCCTTCGTGCCGGGATTGATAACCTGGGCAAACTGACAAAACGCTGCGGTTTGGAACGAATACATTTCAAATGATTCCCACGCGCAGACGCGGGGTCCGCGGAGTCAGTCACCTCCGGCAAAGCCGAGGCTTGAACGCTGACTTACGCGTTTCTCAGCGTTTCAAAATGCGGAGCTGTCAAACTCTTTGAGTCCCCCGGCAGAGCCGGGAGTTTACCAATGAAATCCCTGCTTCCTGGTCAGGACGGTTCTCCGGAGCCGTATGTCCCAGCTAAAACATTTCGGTGCGCCACAAGTCGTGGACGTGCACGATGCCGATCACGATTCCTTCGGCATCAACCACGACCAGGCTGGTGATTTTCATCTTTTCCATTTTCGCCAGGGCGACGGTCGCCAGTTCATGCTCCCCGATCGTCTTCGGTTCCTTCGTCATCACCTGCCCCGCCAGCAGCTTCAGCGGGTCCGGAGACTTCTGAAGCAGCCGCCTCAGGTCTCCATCGGAGATCACCCCCGATAAAACGCCGCGCTCGTCGGTGACGGCCGTCATTCCCAGGCTCTTGCGGGACATTTCATAAATGACATCCGGCATGGGAGTGGACTCCAGAACACGCGCAATGGCTTCCCCCCGGTGCATCAGCTCGCCCACCCGAAGGAGCTTTTTGCCGATGCTCCCCGCCGGGTGAACGAACGCAAAATCCTCCCTGCCGAACCCCTTCCGCTCCATCAGGGCGATCGCCAGCGCATCGCCCATCGCCAGCGCCGCAGCGATGCTGGTAGTCGGGGCCAGGCCGAAAGGACACGCTTCTTCGGCGACACTTACATCCAGGAAAACATCCGCATCCCGCGCCAGGGTGGATTCCCTCTCCCCCGTCATTGCGATCACCGGCAGTTCCAGGCGTTTCGCCACATTCAGGACCTGAAGAAGCTCGAAGGTCTCCCCGCTCTTGGAAACGGCCAGGATGACATCGTCCCGGCCAAGCAGCCCCACGTCGCCGTGGAGGGCATCGGCCGCATGAAGGAAGATCGCCGGCGAACCGGTGCTGCTGAGGGTCGCCGCAATTTTCTTGCATATGATTCCCGATTTGCCCAGTCCGGTGACGGCGATTTTGCCGCTGCAGGCCGCAGCAATATCCAGGGCGCGCAAGAATGGCTCGCCAATGCGTCCCGTGAGGTTTCGAATGGCTTCCGCTTCGGTTTCAAGAACACGTATCGCGGTTTCAATGGAGGATGGAATGCTCATGAGATCCTCCGGAGCGAACTGCGGATCATGAGAATGTCTTCCACCAGGCGCGGAAACAATTTCAGATTGAGCGCATTGGGCCCGTCCGAGAGGGCCTTCGACGGATCGTCATGCACCTCGAAAAAAAATCCGTCCACCCCGGCCGCTGCGCCGGCGCGCGCCAGGTAGGGGATGAAGCGGGCATCGCCCCCGGATCGGTCGCCCTGCCCCCCTGGAGCCTGCACGCTGTGCGTCACATCGAAAACCACAGGCTGCCCGAACGAGCGCATAATCACGAACGACCGGAAGTCGACCACAAGATTGTTGTATCCGAAGGAAGCCCCCCTCTCCGTAAGCAGGAGGTTGCGGTTGCCCGTTGCCCGGGCCTTTTCCAGCACCTTGCTCATCTCCTGGGGAGAGAGGAACTGCCCCTTCTTCAGGTTCACGCAGAGGCCGGTCGCTGCCGCCGCCTGCACCAGATCGGTCTGGCGGCAGAGAAATGCGGGGATCTGAATCGCGTCCAGGACGTCCGCCGCCGAAGGAACCTGGGCCTTCTCGTGAACGTCGCTCAGGATCGGAAGACCGCTTGCCTCGCGGGCTTTTTGGAGAATGCGCAGGCCCTCTTCCAGCCCCGGCCCCCGGAAGGACCCGGCGGAAGTCCGGTTGGCCTTGTCGTACGAGGCCTTGAATATCAAAGCGATCTTCAGCCGCGACGCAACGCCGGCCAGCCGCTCGGCCATCTTGAGACAATGTCTTTCGCTTTCGATGACGCACGGGCCGGCGATGAAAAAGGGCCGGGAGTTGTACCCGATTCTGTAAGGGCCTACTTTTACCAATGGCATTTCCCCCTTCTCCGCCCGATTCGCAAAATCGAAATTTATTATAAACCCGATCAAAAAAAACGCCACGGATTCCACGGATCGAAAATCGACAGCCCGACCCGCGGAATTCGTGGCGTTTGGGGAGTGGACCGGAATCCCGCAGCGCCTAGAAATTGATCAGCTCGATCTCGCGCGTATCCTTCACGTACTCCTGGTTGGCTTGCGGATAGCAGTACTGCTTGCCTTCGAAGTTGCGCAGGACGATCTCCTTCTCGTCAAAATGCACAACGTAATCCGGCATGAGCGGTATTTTCCCTCCTCCGCCCGGAGCGTCGATCACGAATTGAGGCACGGCGAACCCTGTCGTATAGCCGCGCAGCGCCTGCATGATCTCCAGGCCCGTCTCCACTCGCGTCCGGAAGTGATTCGTCCCCCTCGTGAGATCCGCCTGGTAGAGGTAGTAGGGGCGCACGCGCATCATGAGCAGCTTGTGCATCAGTTCCTTCAGAACGGCCGGGTCGTCGTTGACGCCCTTCATGAGAACCGTCTGGCAGCCGAGCGGGATGCCGGCGTTTGCCAGGCGTTCGCAGGCTTCCTTCGACTGGGCGGTGACTTCGCGAGGATGGTTGAAATGGGTGTTGATGAAAATAGGATGATACTTCTTGAGCATGTTGCACAGGGAGTCCGTGATGCGGCTCGGCAGCACGCAGGGGAACCTTGTCCCTATGCGGATGATCTCCACGTGGCGGATGGCGCGCAGGCTGGAGATAATGCGCTCGAGTTTGCGGTCGCTCACCATCAGCGGGTCGCCGCCCGACAGCAGGACATCCCGTATTTCCGTGTGGCTCCGGATGTAGTCGATTCCCATGGCGATGGTCTTTTCGGAAATCGCGCTGGTCTGGCCCACCATTCGCTTGCGTGTGCAGAACCGGCAGTACATCGGGCAGCGATCGGTGATCAGCAGCAGAACGCGATCGGGGTACCGATGCGTCAGCCGCGGAACCGGGCTGTCTTCTTCCTCGTGCAGCGGGTCCTCGGGAGAGCTGTTGTCCATCAGTTCCTTAACGGACGCGACCGACTGCATCCAGATCGGGTCCCCCTTCTCCCGGATCAGGCTGTAATAGTACCGGGGAATTCGCATCGGGTACACGCTGCATACCGCGTCGATTTCCGCGGGGTCAGCCTCGTAATCCCGGGCGATCCCTTCGCCCTGCGTCACGCTGTTTCGCAAATCAATCGTCCACTGCTCCATTCGTTCCATGTGCGGACTTGTCTCCTTGTCAGGATAGCCTCTTCACTAATGTAAGCTTATCGTCCCCGACGTCGTAGAAATCTCCAATTCTGTAAATTTCCGCGTAGCCGAGACGGCGATAAAACTCAACGGTGCTTGTGTAGGATAATTTGGAGGAAGTCTCCACGGCCAGAAGGCGGCCTTTC
>JAFNAG010000424.1 GCA_017860135.1 Acidobacteriota bacterium | reverse complement strand
GTGGCGCAAACAGCGGAAGATCTCGTTGACAAAGACCCCCATGTGAAAGAGCGCGGCTTCTTTATTCTGTTCGACAAGCCCGGCTTCGGCGAGTGCCTGCATTACGCTTGGCCTGTGAAACTTCCGCGTACGCCATCACGGCCGACTTATGGACCTCTCTACAACGAACACACGCATGACGTCTGCAACGAGATCCTGAAATTGCCCACCGATGAATTTGTGCAGTTGATAAACGAAGGCGTGCTGAGATGACAAGGTAGATAGAAAGGATTTAGATATGACAGATTATGACAATCCGCGGATCGCGGCGAGGAGAAATTCATGATTACAGAAATTGAACCCGGCTTCCCAGCGTCTGTTGTGGAGGCGTTCCGAAAGAAGACACCGAAGTGTCGCGACGAATACCACCGCACGGCGGAAGTTCTTCCCATGGGCAGTCCAGGCGGTCTGGGATCCCTTGGTGTGCCGTACGACCTTTACATCGAGCGCGCGGAAGGCTGTCACTATTGGGATATGGACGGCAACCGCTATCTCGACATGTTCTGCGGCGACTGGCTACAGACTTTGGGCCACGGCAATCCGAAGATAAAGGCCGCGATTACCGCCCAGTTGGAGAAAGGCACCACCTTCGGCTGCTTCCCCGCGCATCTCGGCCTCGAACTGGCCAACCTGATGCGGGAGCGCATACCGTCGGTCGAAATGATGCGCTTTGCCTGCTCGGGCACCGAGGCCAACCTGAATGCGTTCCGCTTGGCGCGCACCTTCACCAAGCGCGGCAAGGTTGCCAAGTTTCACGGCGCCTATCACGGGTCGGCCGATGTCACTCTTCTGGGGAATTGTTTCGACGATCCCGATTCGCCTCCGCCGGGCATGTTTCCCGGAACGGAACGCGGGGTCGTGCTGTTGCCGCCAAACGACATTGCTGCCTGCGAGAAGATCATCAAGCGGGAAAAGGACGACCTGGCGGCCATCCTTTTCGAACCGATTATGGGCGTCATGGGCTTTACACCCCTCACGCACGAATTTGTCCGTTTCCTGCGCGAGATCACTCAAAAGCACGGCATTGTGTTGATTTGCGACGAAGTGGTGACCATGCCGCTCGAAGTGGGTGGAGCGCAGGGATACTACGGAATCACGCCGGACCTGACCACATTCGGCAAGGCGATCGGCGGTGGCCTGCCCTTGGCTGCCTACGGCGGACGGCGCGACATCGTCGGCCTGCTCGACCCGTATCAACACAACGGCAGGGCGCCACTGATGATCGCGAGCACCATGGGCGGGATGCCGATCTGTCTGGCGGCAGGCATCGCGGCGGTGAAGCAGTACACGCCAGAGATGCATCGTCACTTGCACAATCTGGGCGACCGGGCCCGGGCCGGCATCAATGCGTTGGCGAAGAAGCACAACATACCGTTGCAGGCGATCGGGGTGGGCCAGTTTAGCGGCCTCCATTGGACCCCGACCAAGGTCGTAGACTTCAAAACCTACAGCACTGGCGACCAGTTTAAGGTGCACGCATTTTGGTTCGCCATGGCGGTGCGGGGAGTCATCGGAGGAGGGTGCGGGACGTTCCTCGTGAGCGCACCGATGACGACTGCCGATATCGATCAGTTCCTGGTTGCGGCGGAACAGGCGTTGTACGATTGCGAATTCATCAAATGACGGGAAGACTGGAGCCGGCTGGTGTCGAGATGACAAAGCCGGCTCCAGAGATTGTGGGCGCCCAGAAGGCTAAGGCTGGCCGTTCGTTGAGCAGCTCATTCGATGATGCCGTATCCCAGTGTAAAGAACCGATGAGCGAACCACTGTCGATCGGATCGATCTCGATGCGGGTGTACCCGCACGATCTCCCCGCACGCGAGCAGGTCGCGGAGGCACGGTTGCAGGCGCGGCTCGCGGTCGAAGCCGGGTTCGACGGAGTGATGCTCGCAGAGCACCACTGCGGTTTCCCGGGGTACTTCCCGAACCCACACCAGATCGGCGGGTTCCTGCTCGCGGCGATGCCGCACGGGTGGATGGCGCCTGCGCCAATGCTGTTGCCGATGTTGCCCTACGGCATGTTCGCAGAGTACCTGGCGTGGTTGAACGCCACGTATCCGGGACGCGTGGGCGCCGGCTTCGCGTCGGGTGCGTTCCAGGCCGACTTCGCCATCGTCGGCGTGCCGTTCGACAAGATCCGGCAGCGGTTTAGGGACGCGCTGCCCAAGGTCGTCGCGGCGCTACGGGGCCAAGACACTACGGAGCTCGCGGGCGACCGGGCCCTGCAGGCCTGCAAGACCGACCCGGTGCCGATTGTGGTCGGGGCGATGAGCCTGCCCGCTGTGCGTCGTGCCGCGGGGCTTGGCATCGGCGTCCTCTACGACTCACTTCAGACCAGCGAGCGTTTGCGCGAACTCTCGGACGCCTACAACGCGGCGGGTGGTGGCGCGGCGAAAATATTGATCCGGCGCGTGTGGATCGGCGATCCACCAGCGGAGAGCGCGGCTGCTCAGATGCAGGCCTTTCGCTCGGTCGCGACGGATCGTGTCGCAAACGACTGGGGCGATGCGGATCAGCTCGTGCACGGCCGTGACGGGATCGAAGCAGCGGAGCGGCTCGCCGAGGTGCTCCGGGAATCGCACGCGAACGCGGTGAACATCCGCGTGTATCTGAAAGGACTGACGCCTGAACAGGTCCGCTCGCAGATTGAACGTTACGGCGTCGAGTTTCTCCCGCATTTCCGGTCGATCTGGCGTGGCACACGATGATGTTCGGTTTAATCGCCAATAGATTCAGTTGGTTGTAATTCACTTCTTGAGCAATGTTAGCGGACTGCTGCATCCAACGTAGCCCAAGCTCCGGCATCCGATTCTGCCATTGGGCTGCAGGACAACCACCATTTGATCTACTCGATGATCAGGACAAGGAATCATGAATACACTCATAGATCCGGGAGTCATCGGCATATACAAGCGACGGCTCTCCGAAGACCCCCAAAGCTTCCTCGACTACCCGGTCGAGGTTGGTTTTTCCGTCGATCCTGCGGAATTGGACGAAATCCGCTTGGTCCTGGCGCAGCGCAAATTTGCCGCGGCAATGGACAGCGTCGCGATGGTCAGACAACTGGCGAAGCAGAACCAGGTCTCCGCCATTGGCAGCTTTAACGACCTGCTTCCCCTTTGCTACAACCAGGAAACCTTCAAGAGCTATCCCCAGTCCTGGCTCGAAACTGGAGATTTCAAGCGGCTGACCAAGTGGCTGAGCAAGCTGTGCGCGGCCGACCTGAGCGCAGTGGATGCGTCATCCTGCGAACTGATCGAGGATTGGATCAAGGTACTGAAGCAGCAGTCCAGCGTCGATCTGATGATTTCCGCCAGCGCAGACGGCAAGGCGTCCTTCCTGCCACGGACCCGTCAAGAATGGGCAACGTTCCAGCGAGTCAGTTTCTGGGGTGTCCAGTCGTCGCTGAAGGGCCCCAACGGCGAATCGCAGGCATTGCGTCCCGGTGTAGACAAAGTGCCGCTGGTCTACCTCGGGGCGCGCCGCGGTGCGCGTAGCTGGCGCTTTCTGGATTTCTACGAAGAAACCTTCGGTCCCGGCCTGGTGGATACATCACTCGACTACATCGATTCAGATCTGCTCACCTTGGCGGGCCGCATTCGCGAAGCAAGCAAGAAAGGCGAAGCCGGCTCGCTCCAGATCAGCCCCAAATTGCTGGCGCGCAAGGACGAAATCGCCCGCCTCAATGCCGAAAAGCCGCAACGGGTCGAGGCCCTGATGCAGCGCCTGCTCAATGATTATCGCGGCCGGCGGATTATTTTCTACAGCTCCATGCAAATGCTCTATGATCTGGCGATCCGCTTCAAGACCCAGGGCGTCAAGGGCGCCTATGCCCCCGACTCGTATTTCTCCTGCGGCGGCGGATTCGCCGGTGGCAAAGAACCGCCGAACTGGAAGCAGGATGTTACAGAGGCGCTGGGCATACCGGAAAGCTCGATCCACGTCGGCTACGGAATGCAGGAAGCCCTCTCGGGCATGCAGATGTGCAGCCATGGCAAATACCATGTGCCGGTGACCATCATTCCTTTCGTGCTTGACGAAGTGACCGATCAACCCTTCCCACGCACAGGCAAGCATACCGGAAGGTTCGCATTTTTCGACCTGCTGCAAGAAACCTCGTGGGGCGGTTTCATCACCAGCGATCACATCACCCTCACCTGGGATCAGCCCTGCGGTTAAGGAACATTAAGATGAAATACCAGATTCCCATTGTCGCCCGCGGCGCGGTCATCGAGGACTACGAAGTCACTCACAAGGGGCGTTATGGGGCGGATTTCATATGCCCCGACCCGAACAAATACCTGTCGAAGATCCTGCTGCTCTCGCGGCGAGAGCTGGAGTCACTGTACCAGATATCGCTCGACGATGTCGTGGACTACTTGGTCGAGTTCGGCAAGCATTGGAACATGGACACCAACCCGCACCTGCAATGGGCGTCGGAACTGGCCAAAGTGTTCAACGATGTTTCGGTGGGCCTGGTCAAACACGCGTGGTCTGGCCAGAAGAATGCCCTCAGGCGCGAGACGCTTGAAGCCATGATTGACACTGTGGGCCGCGAGCATCTCGAAGGCTGGAAGCGCTACGACAGGGCGAACGGACGTATTTCTCATATCCATGCGTTCGGTGTGCCCACTGCCCATGTGATTGCCGGCAACGGTCCTGGGCCCGCGATGATGACCTTTGTGCGCAACGCGCTGATCCGCGGCTATGCGATCGTGAAAATCCCCTCCAATGAGCTGGGCACTGCGGTCGCCCTGGCGCGCACGGCCATCGACATGGCGCCCGACCACCCTTTGACCAAGGCCTTCTCCACAGTGTATTGGCGTGGTGGCGACAGTGGGTTCGAAAGCAAGCTCTACCATCCGCGCAATGTCGAACGGATCGTGGCCTGGGGCGGCTTTGCTTCAGTCACACACATCGCCAAGTACGTGCGCCCCGGTATCGATCTGGTAACGTTCGATCCCAAGATCAGCCGCTCGATACTCGGCGCGGGCACGTTTGCCTCCGAAACCACCATGCGCGAGGCCGCCATTCGGCTGGCGGACGATGTTGGCAACGGCAACCAGAACGGCTGCACCAACTGCCGCGTGGCGTACGCGATTACCGACGGCAGTTCGGCGTCCATCGAAAAGATCAAGCGCTTCGGCCAGATGGTATTCGACGAAATCCAGAAGCTGCCTCCCGAAATCAGCAGCGAAGCCATCCATATGGACCCTGGTTTCCAGTCCAAGGTCGCAGCCTTGTCGATGCTCGATGACGATTTCCACGTCATCGGCGGCGACAAGCGCGGTGGTGTGATCATTTCCCTCGGAGGAGACCAGGTCGATTTTGCCGACGATCTCAAGTATCGCACGCTAAATATCGTTCCCGTGAAGGATTACGATGCCATGCTGCGGTTCATCACCCGCGATGTGCAAACCGTCGGCGTCTACCCGGAAAGCGTGCGCGACGAGTTGCGCACCACGCTGGCCGTGCACGGCGTGCAGCGCATTACTTCTCTGGGCTATATGCGGGAATACAACGCGGCGATCGATCCGCATGACGGCAATGAGGCCTTGCGCAAGATGTGCACCTGGGTCGTCGCCGAGGATTGCATGACGAACTACGCGCCGGCGCTCTGGCGCAAACCGACTGCGGAGAAAGCTGCCTGATGACGCCTGGCACTATGACCAAGACAACCATGAGCCTGAATGACTACATTGAGGTGCCCGGCGATTTGCTGTATCGGCCCTATTCGGATTGGGAATCCGTCAGCCGCCGCGATATCGAGGCATTCCGGCTCGCGGCCGCGCGCCGCAAACTGGAGCGCCAGGCCAATCGCATTCCGGTCGTGGGTGACATGCTGGACGGAAGGGATCCCTCGACCTTCGAACGCATCGACGACTTCATTCCCGTTCTCTTCAATGATGATATCCATAAAAGCTACGATCCAGCGTGGATTGAGAACAAGGAATTCGGCAAACTGACGAACTGGATCAATGGTCTGACGACGCATGATCTGACCGGCGTCGACATGGAAGGCTGCGATTGTCTGGCCGAGTGGTGTCGTCGCATTAACGAACAAGCCGGCATTTACGTCTGCCACTCCACCGGCACCAGCGGCGTACTGAGCTTTGTGCCCCGTTCTCAACGCGACCGCGATTTACTGGTCGACGGCATGGTGTGGCAAAACCCGCAGCTGTTCGATCCACACAAGCGCAACGATGTCACGTACTTCACCATGCATCCGCGGCGGCAGTACCGCATTGTGCAGGCAATTTACGACGGGCTGGAGCGGCGTTATCTGATGAACCCGGTACAGGCATTGCCTGTGTTCAGCCCTCCGGAGTTTGCGATTGTACAAGGAAAATTGCGCAAAGCGGCCGCCAATGGGACGCTGGACGCCTGCCTGAAGAATCCCATTGTCGCGGCCTATCGCGACGAAGTGGAACGTTATCAGCGCGATCTGCCCGAATTGGTACAGCGCTGGACTGAGAACCTCATGCAGAACTTCCGTGGCAAGCGCATCTATTTTCAGGGCTCATTTGACAAGGCATGGCAGATCACGCAGCAATTCAAGAAAGCCGGTGTGACCGGAGCGTTTGCGCCAGAGTCGGTTTTCGCGCTTTTCGGCGGCATCAAGGACGGCAGCAAGTTGCCGGGTGACTGGCAAGACCAATTCAGGCGGGCGATGGGAGTTGACGCAGGCAGCTTGGCTTCCGGCTGGGGAATGTCCGAGCTCCTTACCGGTGTGGCCCACCAGTGCCCGCAGGGGATGTACCATTTCTTCGTCCATAGCATCCCGATCCTGCTCCAACCGAAAACCCGCACACCCCTGCCGCGCAAGGGGGTACAAACCGGCCAGTTGGCCGCGCTCCAGGTCATTTCTGAAGACTGCTGGGAAGGCGTGATCAGCGGCGACCGGGGAACGATTGACTGGGATGGCGTCTGCGCCTGCGGGCGCGACGGTCCGCTGCTCGATCCACACAGCATCTGCCGTTTGTAGCCTCTGACATTCTTCCCCTACCGTGGCGCACCGTCGATTTCGAGGCTGGCACGGTCCGGCTGGACGTGGGCAGCACGAAGAACAAGGACGGCCGGGTGATCTACAGGACCGCTCCGCTGCGCCAACTGCTCGAAGATCAACGGCAGCGGACGCTCGCCGTGCAACGCGAGACCGGCCCGCTCATCCCCCGGGTTTTTCATAACAACGGCCGTCCAATCGTGACCTACCACAAAGCGTGGCACCGGGCTTGCCGTGCTGCCGGGCTTTCTGGTAACGTCCCCCACGATTTTCGGCGTACAGCGGTGCGGAACATGGTGAGAGCTGGAATACCTGAACGGGTGGCGATGCAGATGGCCGGACACAAGACGCGGTCCGTCTTCGATCGCTATCGCATCGTCTCGGACGGCGACCTTCGGGAAGCCGCTCGAAAGCTTGATACAGCTTTTCCGGGAGCAACAGCTACATTTTCAGCTACAGTCACCCCGTTGGTACCTACCACCAACGCCGTAAGTCATTGAAATTCCAACGCACGGGCAGGTAGCTCAGTCGGTAGAGCAAGGGACTGAAAATCCCTGTGTCGAGTGTTCAATTCACTCCCTGCCCATTTTTCTTTCAACTACTTGGCTAGCCGCTCCGCCTGCCTTTCAACATCAGCGCGACAATGGGCGATGGCTCCTTTGGCCCCCATGTCGTCGCCCTGGGCTCTTCGGACCAACGAAACGGAAGATGAACCACCTGGCCAGGCGTCCGCGCCGTGGCGAGAACGTTCAGCGCCGCGCGCAGCACGACCCGCTGGGTATCCGCATCCCCGACGTCCCCATAGGGGCGGCCGAACGGGTGCGACACGGCCGCCACGCACGGCGCGCCCACCGTGGGCTGGTACGCCGGCATCATGTTGAGGATCACCGTCGAGATGCCGGCGGCTTCGATCACCCTTGCAACCAGTCCCACGGACCGGCAGCAGTCTGGTCAGACAGGAGCGAGGACCGCCCCCGTCACGTTCTCCGCCCGCATCGAAGCGGCAATGGCCGGCGCCGACTCGGTCAACTGCGTCGTGGCGTCGAGTTGGTAGCCCATCACCGAGTAGTGCGTCGGCGCCATGCTCCCCACTTCGCCTACGGCCACCAGTTCGGCCAACCGCTGCAGCGGTAG
>JAFNAG010000423.1 GCA_017860135.1 Acidobacteriota bacterium | reverse complement strand
TTCCTCTGTTGCGCCCTGCTGCAAAAAGCCTGCCGCGAAGGATTCACCACCCTTTACTTCAGGGCTGAAAAATTCTTCCGTACCTTAGCCATCGCCTACGCGGACGGAAGCTTCGACAAGGTGCTTTCGAAGCTT
The DNA here is from genome assembly GCA_017860135.1 of Acidobacteriota bacterium. Taxonomy (GTDB): domain Bacteria; phylum Acidobacteriota; class UBA6911; order UBA6911; family UBA6911; genus JAFNAG01. Next base: position 6,321 of record JAFNAG010000423.1, on the reverse strand, counting down.
GCACGCGTGGATGTTCTGGCGATCGACGATTGGGGGATTACTCCGATGGGCGATCGTGAGCGCCGCCACATGCTGGAGGTGCTCGAGGATCGTAACCAGGCGCGCTCAACCGTAATCACCAGCCAGTTCAAGATCAAAAACTGGCACGAGGTGGTCGGCAGCCCGACCCTGGCAGACGCCGTGGTTGAACGCATCCTCACGCGTGCCCACCGGATCGAACTTGAGGGAGAGTCCATCCGACCCTTGTCCCGAGGCACGGAATCGAAGGAGGCCAAGCATGAATCCGCCTAGACTTCGAGACCCGCGCGGCTGGAACGCAGGACTGGTCAGAGCGCTTGCCCTGCCGGACGGGCCATTCAAACTGTACGTGTGGTTGCGCCTCAATGCCCGGCTCGACACCGGCTCGCTCGAGATCAGCCAGTCCGACCTGGCCATCGCACTCAAAAAAGCGCGCGGGACCATCCGCGCTAACCTCAAAACGCTCGAAGACGCCAACGTCTGCCGTAGCAAGTTTCCCCACGATCCCCAGGGGCGTGGCTGGATCGAGCTTACGGATGAATACTGGCCTTATCAGCGGCAACAATCTTGTTTAACCGACGATGCGGAAATAAATTCGTATGTCGATCAGATCCGCAATATTCTTGCCGAGCGCGCATGTATACGAAAGCCGTTGTTGCGTACCGATGAACTCCTGGCCCGCGAGTGGTATGCCCAAGGCATTTCCATTGAGCAGATCCGGCAGGCGGTTCTGATGGGCTGCGGCAGGAAATACATCGCCTGGCGCAATGGCGGACCACACACCCCTATCGGCAGTCTGGCGTATTTCCAGACGATTCTGGCGGAAGTCAACGAAGAAAAGGCTCCGGCCGAATACTGGGATTTTATCCGGGAACGGATTGAACGAACTGAAAAACTTTGGATCAGTGGACACAACCCGGATAGATTCCTCCGCCCTGGAAAATCGGCGGGAGACTCTGCCGTTAGAAAGGAGGTGTCAGATACTGGCTTGGCACTCGATCGTTGATCCTGGGCCGTTTTAGAGAGTGTCTTTTGGGGGCAGTCGCAGTGAGTTATGCAATATCGGGAAGGGCTGCCGTCAACTTGGTCAATGTTTGATCAAGTTCGCGCCCCCCAGACCCCCCGGGAAAAACCAAAGGGATGATGTTTTTCTTTCATCCACATTGATTCTATTTGACGATTGTGAACACTTTATTCAAGATTGCAAAACACAGCGTCGCTTCGCTCCGATGCTGTTCACGATCGATCGGAATCCCCGTTCACGATCATCGGAATCCGCACAGGAAACACATTCGGCTTTGTCCAGTGCCTCCCCATATAGCCAACGATGCAAACCGAACCGGCCTCGTGCACCGCCCGCGGGATCTTCGTGAGACCTGGAACGGGCTTACAGCCCTTGATTATTCACGGTCTCCTTTCCCTGGGGCGTTGCCCCAGGCTGGTATGAAGCCGCGCCTTCGGCGCTCCTCCCATTGCCACTGTCTGAACCGCAGCTCTCCTCTTCAGCGCGCAATTGGTCTGCGACTGTTCGGCAACTGCGTCGCACACGAGAGTCAGTGGGATCGGACGAGGCAACGGAGCCGAGTGCCCTCCGCCTTGAAGGCCACGCCCATCCCACCGCCGCCGAGCTTCTCCAGAACTCTGTATCGCGAAACGGTTTGGCCGATCATGGCTCCAGGTTCATCTTGCGCAGCAGGTTCCGGAAAGCCAGCTTCGATCGCAATGGGTCGTGGCCCGGCTCGGTTTTGAGCGGTGCAATAATATTCAGATCACGCTCTTCGATGCCCCTTGCTATCCACTCCAGGGCCGTCATCGTTTTGAGTTAAGATCCGGTTCAGGCCCAGCACGAGAGGCAAGTTGACAGAATTCTTCTTATCGGAAGCTGAACCGAGGGCCGGGCGTTGACAGAATTCTTCTTATCGGAAGCTGAACCGAGGGCCGGGCGCCCCCGGACGGGAGTGAATTTCGGCCGAGCAGGCAGCTTGAACTTCCTATGCACAGAGGTGCATTCTTCCAGGTTTTGCTATACTGGCTAAACAGTCCTGACTTTCGCGTCAGCGCACCAATACGAGCCCCGGGACCTGCCTGAAGTGCGGATTTCTTGAATATGGCGGGAGGCCCTTCTGGAGAGCCAGGGAGGCGATCCAGATGTCGTTGGTCGGTATGGGCTTACGTTTTGATGACAGAATCGTGACAGATTCGTAATGCGTGGGAGAACTCTATGGCGTAAGCTTGGCAGCGGAGATGCGATTCCCGTCCTGGTTGAGCCTGCCGCCCAAACTGCCGGGGCTGTTTCTGGTGGCAACCCTGGTCCCGGTTGCCGCACTGGTCTGGCTCGGCTGGCACCTGCTGGAGCAGGATCGCGCTCTTGAGAACCAGCGTATCCTGGAGCGGCTTGAAGTTGGCACGGATCTGATCGCAGCCGCGATCGATCGCCGCATCGCCGAAATGCAGGACCGGCTTTCCACTCCGGCAACGGCTCTTCTCAGCGCCGATCTGCCGGCCGATGCGTTGACTGTCAGGCTTGGCGCGCACAGCCTCGATGCTTACCCCCCGGGACGTCTGCTCTTCAGCCCGCAGGTCACGCCGGTGCCTCAAGCCCCGGAGGACGCATTTGCGGAGGGTGAGCTTCAAGAATTCAGAAACAGGGATTACGCCGGGGCTGCCGCGGTTTTCCGCCGTCTGGCACGGTCCGGCGATCCTCTTGTCCGAGCCGGTGCGCTCGTGCGCCTGGCGCGCAATCTCCGCAGGGCAGGCCGATTCGAAGAAGCACTCGCCGTCTACGAAGAACTCTCAGGCTTCGGGGCGGTTCCCGCCGGGGAGGATCCGTCGGAGCTTGTTGGCCGTCATGCGCGTTGCGCCCTGCTGTATCAACTGGGAAAACAAGAGGACTTCCTCAGTCCTGCTCGGCAGCTACACCATGACCTGCTGGCCGGCCGGTGGTGCCTGACCGGCGCTTCCTACCGGTTCTACACTGCCGAGGTGGAGAAATGGTTGGGAGACCGTGCTGTCCGGCCGAGCGACCTGGAAGAGCGCATGGCGCTTGCAGGCGCAGTCGACAGTCTCTGGCAAGACCGATCGGTAATTCTGGGCGGCACCGAGAGGCAGCGCGGCGTCCGCAGTGTCTGGATCCGTGACCGCTTGTTTCTGATGGTCTGGAGCAGATCCCCGGGGGGCCTCACAGCACTGGTCGCCGGGCCGCACTATCTTGCCTCTGAATGGAACGACATCTGGGCGGGGCGGCGAATCGGGCTAAGCCTTATCGACGGCGAAGGACACTCCTCGATAGTACAGGCACCCGCGGATGGGAAACCGCAGGTCGTGCGGCCCGCCGCCGACACCGGTCTGCCCTGGACGCTCCGGGTGATCAACATCGGGGCCGGCAGTGCCGATGCGGCTCAGTCCGCCGCGCGCCGCCGGATCCTGATTGCCGGCCTTGCCTTGATGGCGCTCGCTATCCTGGCATGCGGATATTTCACGGCGCGCGCCGCCGCGCGCGAAATGGACGTCGCCCGGCTGCAGTCGGATTTTGTCTCAGCCGTGTCGCACGAGTTCCGAACGCCCCTGACCTCCATGCGCCATCTCACCGAACTGCTCGAAGGGGGCATCGTATCCAGCGAAGAACGAAAACAAAAAATTTATTGTGTCCTGGCGCGCGAAACCCGTCGGCTCCATCGCCTGGTCGAAAGCCTGCTTAACTTCGGGCGCATGGAGGCGGGCAAGTTCCCGTATCAGTCCGAGGAGCTCGATGCCGCTGCGCTCGTCCGGGAGGTGACGGCGGAGTTTCAGAGCGAGGGCGACGGCAGTTCATGCAGCATGGAGCTTGCGCTTCCGGAGGATCAAGCGCTGACGATACACGGCGACCGCGAAGCTCTCGGCCGGGCGCTGTGGAACCTACTCGACAACTCCGTGAAGTATTCTCCCGAAGGCTGCACCGTGCACGTGGAGCTTGCCCGGGAAGGCAATTGTGCTGCAATCCGGGTGAAAGACCGGGGCATGGGCATCCCCGCGGCCGAGCAAAAGGAGATCTTCAAGAAGTTCGTACGCGGCTCCAGCTCCAGGTCTTCCTCCGCCAAGGGCGCAGGCATCGGGCTGGCCATGGTGCAACATATCGTTCAAGCCCACAAAGGCACGGTGAGTGTCGAAAGCCGGTCCGGCCAGGGGAGCACCTTCACGATCCTGCTGCCGGCGGAATGCACGGCCGCCGATCCACCCAAGGCCGGTGAGGGGAAACCATGACTCGGATACTGGTTGTGGAAGACGAATCCGGAATCGCCCTGGCGCTCGAAGAGGACCTCAGGGCGGAAGGATACGAAGTCGAGGTAGTGGAAGACGGCGAGACCGCGAGCCGTCGTGCGCGCGAGGAGAGCTTTGACGCGATCCTGCTCGACCTCATGCTGCCGCGCAAGGATGGGTATGAAGTCTGCCGCGAGCTGCGCCGCGCCGGTGTGGCCACCCCGATCCTCATCCTGACGGCGAAGACGCACGAGGCCGAGAAGGTGCTCGGCTTGGAGCTGGGGGCCGACGACTATGTGACCAAGCCGTACAGCCCGCGCGAGCTGCGGGCGCGGATCAAGGCGGTGCTGCGCCGGACCACAGGGGATATCCCCTCGGTCTATCGCTTCGGAGATGCGGAAGTGGACTTCGGCCGCCGCGAACTGAGGCGCGCAGGCCGCGTAGTCGAGACGACGCCGCTCGAGTTCAAGCTCCTGGAGGCCTTTGTCGAGCGTCGCGGCCGCGTCCTGAGCCGGCAGCAGCTGCTTGACGCCGCCTGGGGGCGTGAAGTCTACATAACAGACCGCGTCGTCGACAACCAGGTGAACCACCTGCGCCGGAAAGTCGAGCCCGATCCGTCGCGCCCGCGCTACCTGATCAGCATCCGCGGCATCGGCTACAGATTCGACGGATAAACGCGTCAAGGGTCTGGCCTCGTTTTTGACGCACGACGCGAGACGGTCGTCGCCCAGATGTGACCGGATTGTGACGGTTCTGTTGTCGGCCGGATACATGGGTCGGCTATCTTCCGGTCAAGGAGGAAGAAGCCATGAAGACCAAATCGACACTACGAACCAGAATCGCCGCCCGCGGCAGTTCGGTATTGGCGGCACTGGCTTTGGCTGTGCTTCTGCTGATCGCATCTGCTTCGGCGAATCAGAGCGGTGAACAGCTCGAGGTAGAGCTGAAAGCAGCGATGCACAAGGAGCTGGTGGACGGTAATCTCGAAGGTGCGATAGCGGATTACAAAAGCATCCTTTCCCGTGCAGCCAAGGATCGCGCGATCGCGTCCAAGGCACTGCTCCAGATGGGCAAATGCTACGAGTGGTTGGGTGTTGGCGAAGCGAAGAAAGCGTACGAGCAACTCCTGCGCGACTATTCCGATCAAAGGGAAGCCGCAGCGGAAGCGCGCTCGAGGCTGCAGGCGATGCAGTCTGTGGTCGACCAGAAGAGCCAGGGACCGACAATCCGACAGGTGTGGTCCGGGCCGGATACGGATGCCTCGGGGGCTGTTTCTCCCGACGGCCGCTACCTATGCTTTGCGGATTGGACCACGAGCGATCTGGCCGTCAGGGACATGGCGACGGGTGAAGTCCGCCGTCTGACGAGCAAGGAGGGATCGCCGCCAGGTTCCTATGAGGCGCCCGGCGCCTCTATCTGGGCGCCGGATTCCCGACAGATTGCCTACCACTGGTACAGCGACGACCTGAATCTTTCCGACCTGCGCCTCGTCGGTCTGGACGGTTCCAAGCCGCGTGTCCTTTATCATGGCGCGTACCAGGATTGGGTTCACACTTGCGACTGGTCCCCCGACGGCCGTTATATTCTGGCAAAGTTGGGTGCCCGGTTCGGCTTGATTTCCGTGGCTGACGGCTCCTTCCGCGCACTTCGGACGATCTCGCAGCCCGGCGAGGTCGTGCGCTTTTCACCCGATGGCCGCTATATAATCTATGACACTCCCCAAACCAAAGGTTCGGTGGATCGTGATATTCACGTGATGTCCGTCGAAGATGCCGCCGACCGCCTGCTTGTCGAGCATGCCACCGATGATTCCGTCCTCGGATGGACGCCGGACGGGAAAAGTGTTCTTTTTCTCAGCTACCGGACAGGGAGTCCTTGTTTCTGGCTCCAGCCGGTCGTGGAGGGAAAGCCTGAAGGGAGCCCCCGGATGATCAGGGCGGCTTACAGGAGGACTGTACCCCTGGGTTTCACCCGCGACGGTCGCTTCTTCTACGGAGAATTAAAAGTGTGGTCGGATGTGTATACCGTCAGACTGGGAGCTGGAACGAGCAAGGTTATTGGGCCTCC
>JAFNAG010000135.1 GCA_017860135.1 Acidobacteriota bacterium | reverse complement strand
CCCCACGTTGCTGCTATGATGTGGGCATGACATTGCATCGTGTTTTTCGACAAGTGGCACCCCTTCCCCTCATTCTCTGGGTGGCTTGCTCCGCGTCGCAGCGCGGACCCGGTGACTATAGGATCGCACTCGTTCCTTCCAGGAGCGGGCAGCACGGCATCTTCGTAATGAACTCAGACACTACCGGGGGAAAGCTCCTGACTTCGGACGTTAGCGCCCAGCTGCGCCCGAATTCCTGGTCTCCCGACGGTAAAATGATCGCGTTTCTGACGGTCCGCCGCCAGGAATTCGATCTCATGACCCGATACGCGATCCCCAACCATTCCATCCTGTACACGATGAACTCCGCCGGAGGCGACCAGAAGCGCCTCTTGGATTACCCTGTGAGCGATTTCGGCTGGGCGCCGGACAGCAAGCAGATATTCTTCGTCTCCGCGTATGAGAATCCCGAACGCAGCGATCCCGGCGTTCTGCGCGGAACCAAGACACCGATGGCCGCTATTTACGTCTTCAGCCTGGGAACGCACCAGCAGAAAAGAGTGACGGGATTCGGGCAGGGCTGTTCCGCGTCGTGGGCGCCGGACGGGTCCCGTATTGCAGCCAGTTTCGCTAGCGGCGAAAGCAGCGGGATCTATGTCGTGACTCCCGACGGCCGGTATGGATCTCGTCTGACGGATTCCACCACCCTGGATTTGCGGCCGGCCTGGTCGCCGGACGGGAACAGGATCGCTTACATAGCCGCCGCCACGGCGGCGGAAAACTCAGCTGCGGCGGGAGTGTTCATAATCGGGGCCGACGGCACGGGACGGAAACGGGTTTCGGACCGAGCTGCCTATCAAGTGGCCTGGGCCAGAGATGGAAAAACGCTGCTGATCCAGTCGACATCCGGCCTCGAGTTGGTCGATGCGGACGGCAATCAGATTGCGCGCTTGACTCCCGGGATCGATCGCCCGCTGGACGCTGCCTTCACACCCGATGGGCAGGGGATCATGTTCCGCTCCAATCATGAAAGTGATTGGCATATCTACTTCGTCGACCTGACCGGCGCAAACCTCCGGCGGCTCACCGGCCAGCTGACCGCATCCCAGTTTTGCCTGTCCCCGCTTCGATAGGGCCAACAGGCCGGCGAAAACGGGGACACGCGGGGAATGCTGAAAACCTCGGGGCGGGCAGACCCGGCAACGGTCATTGCATCCAGAATTGGAGCCGCTGTGCGGCCGGTGGCCGGTCAGATGAATCCTTTACCAGGATCTCGAGGACATACGCGCCCGTCGGAAGCTGCGCGAGAGGCAGTCTGCCGCTAGCCAGCCCCGCGGGTTCACTCGACGATCCCTGCGCCTGCAGCGGCTCGAATGGGGATTGGAAAACGAGCTGGTTGCCGCGGTACACCCTGGCCTGAATGAGCAGGGGAGCGCGCTTGAGGTTATAGACATGGAGGAAATAGGAAATCTGCGCAGATTGCCGGAAGCGTCGTTGGATGCTGATCGAGCTGCCGTCGAAGATGTCCGGGGCCGAAACCTGGGCAGCCGGATTTGTTTCCGCCATGAAGATGCTGCTGAGCGCGATCCTGCCGGGCTCAAGCGCCGGAATCTCCAGCCACTGGAGAGAACTGGCCGAACGGCCGGTTGCGGAATCGCGCGCTGCCACGCGCACCTGGTAGATTCCCGGCTTGACTGGAATGGATCCGCTGTAAATCCAATCCCGGCCGCCAACCTCGGGCAGATTGGCTTCAGGGGCGGGCACGGTCAGATTATCGGAGAAACTGGTGACCGTTTCTCCCTCCATGTTGGAAACGATGCCGGCGAGGTCGATCCTGCGCTCCTCCCCTGGCCCGGCCGCCCCGCCCTTCACATCTTCGATCACGGTCTGGAGCGCAAGCGCAAGGCAGAACCCCCTTTCGCTCCTGAGAGCGTAACCAGCATAGAAGGAAATCGGCAGGACGCCTACGGGCAGCGGCGAACGGAGCAGCTGCAGCAACGCCTGCGAGGGATTGGTCATGGCCGGTGAAGCCATGATCGCCCCTGTCTGGCCCTGGACCGCCAGTTGAACGAGGTCGACCTTTGCCTGGCGCACGCGCACCTTGAGATCGGGCCGGCCCTTTACGCCGACCTGGATTGAGCGATATTTCCCCGGTTCGAGCATATCCCGGTCGAGATACCAACCGAGGAGATAATATTGGGCTATCTCCTCCATAGTTTTTGCGATCGCGGCATCGAGTGCGTTCGTGTTCTTGAGGAATGTCCCTCCCGTGTCGGCGGCGAGCGCATTCAGAGCATCCTGGACGGAAGTTATTTCACTGACTGCATTGCGCGCCAGGCGCCCCGAGGCATCAGGCCTCACCGGATTGGCCGCGTCCGGTCCGCCGACTATCAAACCACGCGTGTCGAGCGAGTAGATCACAACCCCCGCCCGGGCAGCGAGGTCTGTAACCTCCCGGATCTTGCTCCCCATGTCGCTGGTTTCCGTCTGAAGTACGAAGCCGTCGGAGAGGAAAAACAGGATCTTGCGGCCGGGCATCGGGGCGAACACCCGCAAAACGCGCGCCAGCGATGAAAGAGTCCGGTCGGCAGTTTCTGTCGCTTGCGCAGCGAGCGCTGCGGCGCGCCTGCGCACGATCCTCTCGACAAGACTGCGGCCCACCGTCCGGCCTTTCGGCTGACTTGCGATGACGGCATCGATAAAATAGTTAATGACCTCGGTGTTGTTCTGTTCGATTTGAAGCGCCTGAACCTCGTTCATCGGCACCTGCTCTTTGTCGACGATCGGCGCATTGAAAAACGTCATTTTGTCCACGGCTGCCCGCAGGACTCCCCTGCTGCCGGTGAGCTGCTGTAGAAAACCGGTTGTGCCGCTGGCGGGGAAAATGCCCGCGGAGTCGCTGACTCCGAAGGTATCATCGATGAGGTGGTTGAGCGCGGCCCGCGTGCGCGCCAGGCTGTCGGCGGATATATGCCAGTCATCCACGAAGAAGATCAGGCGGCGCCCCAGATTGGAACCGCCGGCTTCGAGCCTGACCGGCAGATCGGAGGCGCCTGTTTTCAAATTCCACGATGCGCCGTCCTTGCCGGATCCGGAGGCTACCTGCTCGCAGAACGAAACGGTTTGCCGCTTTCCATCCACCTGCAGCTCGAACTGCTCCTGTTTCAGGCCCGGGACGAATCTCTCCTGCCGGTCGAAAACCATCACGTCCGTCTGCACCAGGTTCACGGTAGCTCGGACCGTCAGGTCGGGCCGGGCCTGCTGCTGCTTTTCCGGAGGCCGTTGCGCCCCCATCAATACAAGCAGCAACAGGAATGCCGAAAAAAACCGGGCTGCCAGTTTTCGAAGGCTCATAAGGCGATTCCCGCAAAATCTGACGACACTGCCCCGGGCCCATCCCCGGAGGGTTGCCGTCAGCCCAGCCCGGCACGATCCGTTGGTTGCGCAGCAGCACCGATGCAGGGCTCAGACTCTCATTATAATAATAATGACAGTTCAATATTGCTGAAGAATGATTCCATCAGCCGGAGCATCGCCCCGCGGAGCGCCCTTGCTCCCCTCCGCCCCTGCCTCCAAACAAGCGAATATTTCGGAGGCTTTCCGGCTCGCTATCGGCACAGAGCGATCTCCAATTATTTCTGCAGGGTTGACAGGGCGCCCTGTCTGCCATCATGGGAAAATGATAGAATCTCCCGTGCCTTTTTAAATTTCAGCCTCAGAAGGATGTGCACCATGATCATGAAACGTTTTCTCCTGATTCCCCTTGCCTTCGCCGCTCTTGCCCTCGTCCCCGCCTGCGGCAAAAAAGAGCCCGCTCCCGAGACGGCCGCCCCCGCCGCTGCGGCCTTCCAGTGGCAGGTCGACCAGTTCGCCGACCTGAAGATCCTGCGCTACCAGGTCTCCGGCTTCGAAGAGCTGACTCCAGCCCAGAAAGAGCTCGTCTACTACCTGAGCGAAGCCGCCCAGTCCGGCCGGGACATCACCTTCGCTCAAAACTACAAGCACAACCTGCTCATCCGCAAAACCCTCGATGCCGTCGTCGAAGGTTACAAAGGCGACCGCAAAGGCCCCGAGTGGGCCAAGTTCATGGTCTATGTCAAACGGGTCTGGTTTTCCAACGGCATCCACCATCATTACGCGTACGATAAGTTCATCCCTGAGTTCACCCCGGATTATTTCGCCTCCCTGATCAAAGGGTCCGAAGGCGTCGCCTTCCCCCTCGCCCCGGGCCAGACGATCGACGACCTGATCACCTTCCTCCGGCCCATCCTGTTCGATCCGGCCGTGGATGCCAAGAAAATCTCCCTCGATCCATCAGAGGACCTCGTCACTCATTCTGCGGTCAATTTTTACGAAGGCGTGACCCAGGCCGAAGTCGAGAAACTCTACGGAGCCCTGATCGGCAAGAACGACCCGACGCCGATCTCCTACGGGTTGAACTCCCGCGTCGTAAAGAAGAACGGCAAGGTCGTCGAAGAAGTGGCTTCCATCAACGGCCTCTACGGCCCGGCGATTGCGAAAATTGTCTTCTGGCTCGAAAAAGCCGCCGGCGTAGCCGAGAACGATCAGCAGAGGAAGGTCATCGAGAAGCTCATTGAATACTACCGCACCGGCGACCTCAAGAAATTCGACGAGTACAACGTCCTCTGGGTCGGCGACACCGCATCCCGTGTCGATTTCGTCAACGGCTTCATTGAAGTTTACAACGATCCTATGGGGCGGAAGGCAACCTGGGAAGCCCTTGTCAACATCAAGGACCTGGCCGCCACCCGGAGGGCCGAAGCCATCTCGGCCGCAGCCCAATGGTTCGAAGACAATTCCCCCATCGATCCCCGTTTCAAGAAAAAGGAAGTGAAAGGCGTGTCGGCCAAGGTCATCGACGCAGCCATGCTGGGTGGTGCGGTGTATCCCTCCACCCCGATCGGCATCAACCTCCCCAATGCCACCTGGATCCGGAAAACCCACGGCTCCAAATCGGTAACTCTTGAGAACATCACTTACGCCAACACCCAGGCTTCGCTGGCTTCCGGCTTCGGGCCGGAGTTCTGTTTCTCAGCCGAGGAACTCGACCGTTCGAGGAAATACGGGCCTCAGGCCGGAAACCTTCACACCGACTTGCATGAGGTTCTGGGCCATGCTTCGGGCCAGCTTATGCCGGGCGTTTCCGTGGAGTCGCTCAAGAACTATCATTCGCCCATCGAAGAGGCGCGGGCCGACCTTTTCGCACTCTACTACATCATGGACAATAAGATGGTCGAGCTCGGCCTCCTGCCTTCCTTGGACGCCGCCAAGGCCGACTATGACGCCAACATCCGCAACGGACTGATGACTCAGCTCACCCGCATCCAACCCGGTAAAACGATCACCCAAGCTCATATGCGCAGCCGGTCGATGGTCTCCCACTGGGTTTACGAAAAAGGGCTCCCGCAGAAGGTCGTCACCAGGGAAACTAAGGACGGAAAGACGTTCTTCGCGATCAACGACTATGAGAAGCTCCGCCGCCTCTACGGCGAGCTCCTGGCCGTTATCCAGAAAATCACGAGCGAAGGGGATTATGCGGCCGCACGGGACCTGGTCGAAAAATACGGCGTGCAGGTCGACCCCGTCCTTCACCAGGAAGTTCTGGCCCGCTATGCCAAACTGAATCTGGCTCCCTACACGGGCTTCTTGAATCCCGAGCTCACCCCGGTTATCGAGAACGGCCGAATCGTCGACGTCAAGATCTCTTACCCAGTCGATTACGTTCAGCAGATGCTTAGGTACGGCAAGCAGTATTCGTTCCTATAGGGGCAACAGAAATGGGGGAAATGGAGACGTTGTCCTTGTTTTGATCGAAACAGGGCAGCGTCCCCATTTACCGGATCACACCGCAAGGAGGATACGGTGAAACAGTGGAATTCAATCGATGAAGTTCTGACATATGCCATTGGCGAGGAACAGGCTGCAGCGGACTTTTACTCTCGAATGGCGGACAACGCGAAAGTGCCCGGTATGAAGCAGACCTTCCATGGGTTTGCCCAGGAAGAAATGGGTCATAAAGCGAGACTGGAAGCCATCAAGGCCGGTGGCAAGTTTCGTCCGATACCCCGCCGGATAGCAGACTTGAAGATCGCGGACTATCTAGTCGATATCGCACCTGATCCGCACCTCGATTATCGCGGTGCACTCGTCGTGGCGATGAAAAAGGAAAAAGCGGCGTTCAAGCTCTACAGCGACCTTGCCGCCTCCACTGCGGATGAGACCATCCGCGCCGTGTTCCGCGGACTGGCACAGGAAGAGGCGAATCACAAGCTGCGCTTCGAAATCGAATACGACGACCTGCTCACCGAGGGCTAGCGGCGTCGGACACCGCCGTGTGAGCCACGGGAAACGGGAGGCACGATACTCCTGAACGATGCCAACCCGCTCCCCGGCTTGGGCGACTCCGCCGCCGGCTTGATGCGAGATTTTGCTGCTGCAGTTCCGGCGACGGGCGCGGCAGGACTGTCCAATGACCGGAAATCGATGTCCCTGGGGGGTGGAATGAAACCTCCAGACGCAACCCAAAAGGCAATCGATCGGACCTTATCATGTCATCGAAAATCAGCTACAAACTCATCGCCGCGGTGGGCGGTGTGGCGGTGCTCATTATCGGAATATTTGCCTATGTGCTCCTGAACGCCCACCGGGAGCAGCTGATCCGCGAGGTGCGCCGCAGCGCAGATCAGCTCAGCGAGACCGTAAAAAGCAGCACCCGCTACGACATGCTGCAGAATCAAAGGGAAGCGGTGCACAGGATCATTACTACCATCGGCAAGCAGCCCGGGATTCAAAAGGTGCGCATCTTCAACAAGGATGGCACCATAATTTTGTCCACCGATCCGGCCGACATGGGCCACATGGTGGACATCCACGCCGAAGCCTGTGACGCCTGCCACACAGCCAACAAGCCATTGGAAAGATTGGAGATCCCGGACCGCACGCGCATCTTTCAGCCCCTGGGGGGCGACCGCATCCTGAGCATAATCAATCCGATCTACAATGAGCCCAGCTGTTGGGAAAGCGATTGCCATGCCCATGCCCCGACAAAGAAGGTGTTGGGGGTGCTGGATATTTCCATGTCGTTGAAGGACGTGGACCGCGACATCCAGGCCAGCCAGAACCGGCTGCTGCTGTTCGGAATCGTTGCCATCGCCGCCGTGAGTTTGATGATCTACCTGCTGGTCGATCGTATCGTGCTGGGGCCGCTTCAGAAGATCGTCGCTGCCACACGCAAGGTGGCGGCGGGGGACCTTCAGCACAAGATCGCCCTGACCAAACGCGATGAGATCGGCATTCTGGCCGGCGCTTTCAACGTGATGACGCACAAACTTTCCGAGGCCCAACGGCAGGTGTTTCAATCGCAGAAACTGGCGGCAGTCGGCCAGTTGGCGGCAGGAGTGGCGCATGAGATCAACAATCCGCTCACCGGAGTCCTGACCTACAGCAGCTTCCTGCTCAAGCGCGCGGAGAACAAGCCCGAATTCAAAGAGGACCTGGAAGTGATCGTACGCGAGACCAAGCGCTGCCGTGGGATCGTGCAGGGTTTATTGCAATTCTCACGCCAGTCGCCGCCGGAAAAACATGCGAGCGACATTAACGAGATCGCGGAACGCGCGCTTCAGATCGTGCGGGCTCAGATGGATGCCCGCGGGGTGAAACTGAAAACGAACCTGCGCGCCGGTTTGCCTGAGATCCACGCCGACGCCAACCAGGTCCAGCAAGTCCTGGTAAACCTGCTGCTCAATGCCAATGACGCCATCGCGGAGAACGGCGGCACCATCGAGCTCGTAACAGATTTCGAGAAGGTCGACAACGAAATCCAGCCACCGACAAAGAGAGTCGAAATCCGTGTCATCGACACCGGATGTGGCATTTCCGCCGCTGATCTGCAGAAGATCTTCGATCCGTTTTTCTCCACCAAAGGGGCAAAGGGGACCGGTCTGGGGCTGGCGGTGGCTTGGGGCATTATCGAAAAGCACAACGGACGGATCGAGGTCGAAAGCGAAGTGGGCAAAGGAACCACCTTCCGCATTCTGCTTCCGATCGGAGAAACCTAGCGAAACAGGAGGAAACGCGCAGGGGATTCCTTGTGCGATTCCCGAATTCTCGCTTAGTAGGGCATTTTACAAAGTGTTATAGTACCCCCGGTTGAAGGACCGTTGCCCGGATGCCGGCATTTGCCGGCGATCCTCCGGCTACATCAAAACCGAAGAGAGAGAGATATGGTTCCTGTACTTGTTGTGTCAATGATCGCGGCTTTCATCGTTATAGATGTGCTGATCCGGTTTATAGCCAAACGGATGCGTGAAGCAAAAGCGCAGAAGGAACGACTCGAGGCGCTGGATATCGGACTGCGCCTGGATTTCACCCATGAGGCCAAATCGCTCAAGCGCGTCGATGTGGCCAAGCCCCTTGCACGCATCCTGGCGGTGGATGACGAACCGATCGTGCTCGACAGTTTCAGGAAGATACTGGTCACGGCCGGTTATGCAATCGACACCGTCGAGAGCGGCCGCGAAGCGCTCGGGCTGGTCCAGAGAAATAAATACGATTTTGTCTTCACAGACCTGAGAATGCCGGAGATGGACGGATTGGATGTAGTAAAAGGGGTGCATCATTTCAGTCCAGAGACAGACATCGTGGTAATCACCGGTTACGCCACCATCGAATCTGCCGTGGGCGCGATGAAATACGGCGCCGTGGACTATGTGCAGAAGCCCTTTACCGAAGATGAGCTGGCGGACTTCACCAAGAAATGCCTCATCCGCCGGCAGGACCGCCAGCAGAAGCAGATCTCGTCGACGGTGCGCGTCGTCGCCACGGAGCGGCCCCGGGCGCACGAGTTCGGTCTGCCAGGTGGCGTATTCATCTCCAGCGGCCATGTGTGGGCAAGCGTCACGGTACCGGGCACGGTGCGCCTGGGCATGGACGATTTTGCGCGCAAGATGATCGGACGGATCAACGGGATCGAACTTCCCGGCAAGGGAGGGACAATCGCCAAAGGGGAGACGCTGTTTACCGTCCAGCAGGGCAGCCGCAAGGCCGCCTTCCAGGCGCCGATTTCGGGGATTGTGCAAGACGTGAACACCGAGCTGCCGCACCACCCGGAGTGGCTGGAACGGAATCCATACGAAAAGGGGTGGGTCTGCTCGATCAAGCCCGAGCATCTTTCCAACGAATTGGAACAGTTCAAGATCGGTGACAAGGCGGCGGCATGGTACCACGTGGAAATCGCGCGCCTGCAGGAAATGCTGGCGACTGCGCACGGCGATTCCTCCGTTGAATACTTGACGAGCCCCCTGGTGGAAGGTCAATTGGAGGGGGTGGACGATGATTTGTGGGCCCGATTCGAACAGTCCTTTTTGCGCGCATAGGCGTTGAAATCAAACGCATTTGCTGGTAGAGTAGCCCCTCTAGTCGGCCGTCATAATCTGTCGATTGTTGGACGCCTGTGGCCCGGTTTTTGTACACCGCCATCCAGGGTCTGGCCCTCGGCGTGCGATGGTGAGCCCGGGTCCGATCCGGTGCCTTGGCATGGCCGCTTCAACCGGCGACAGGTGAGAATCGCACCTGTTGCGCTTTAGAGATTCCCGGGTGGGTACATCAGAGTGCAGTCGAAGATTTACAGGTTTTGGTGGTCGCTTCCCGCATCCTTCTTCTCATCCTGCTGTTCTGTGAATCCCCGATCTTCACGACTGCCTTATTTATGGCCTCTGCTCCGTTTTGTAACTCTTCTCAGCTGTCATAGGTGAAATGCATGAACCGGAAGGTACATCGACGAACTCTCCTGAAACTGGGCCTGGCGGCAAGTGCCGGCACGGCAGGCGCTTCCCTTGTGGCCGGAGCATCCGCTGCGCCGGAGGCAATGCCGGCGCCCCCGGATAACACGATGGGTGTTCTTGTGGACACGACGCTCTGCATTGGATGCCGGAAGTGTGAGGAGGCCTGCAATCGCAGGAATCATCTGCCACGCACTGCCGAATCATTTTCTGACCGGGACATCCTTCGATCTTTCCGCCGTCCCACCGAGAGCGCATTCACAGTAGTCAACCAGTTTCCAGGGAGTCCTTCAACGGATCAGCCCGGTTTGCCGCAGACCTATGTCAAGGTCCAATGCATGCATTGTCTCTATCCCTCCTGCGTCTCCGCCTGCATTGTAGGAGCGCTGACCAAGGCCTCCGACGGGGCAGTCGTATACAATCCGACCATTTGCATCGGTTGCCGGTATTGCCAGATTGCCTGTCCCTTCGAGATTCCCGCCTACGAGTTCCACGAACCCCTGACGCCGCGAGTGCGGAAGTGCGAGTTCTGCACGGACCGGGCGCAGGGCACAGGAGCCAATCCGGCATGCGCCGCCTCCTGTCCCACGGAAGCGCTGGTCTTCGGCCGCCGGGCAGAATTGCTCGACATGGCCAAAAGCCGTCTCAAGCAACGTCCTGACCGTTACCTCGACAGGGTCTACGGGGAAACGGAGGTAGGGGGCACGTCCTGGCTGTACCTGACCGGAAGGCCCGTGCAGGAAATCGGCCTGCTGAACCTTCCCGGCGCACCCCCGGCGCAAAGAACCGAGGCGATCCAGCACGGCATTTTCAAGTACGGCATGATCCCCATAGCATTCTACGGGTTGCTGTCGTACCTCATGTGGCGCAACAACCCCCAGCGAGAGGAATTCTCAGGCGAGGCTGAAGCCCGGGACGCATCTCCGAAACCTGACGCCAAGGGAGGTGCCGAATGAGCACTTCAATGCACGACGATAACCCGCACCGGGTCACGAAACCTTTCTTTACATTCGGCACCCTGACCCTGCTGATTTTCATGGGCGTCGGATTCGCATTCGGCATCACGCGTATGCTTTTGGGTCTGGGCACAGTAACCAACCTGGACAATCACAATCCCTGGGGCATCTGGATCTCCTTCGACGTGGCTTGCGGCGTGGCTCTGGCTGCCGGCGGTTTCACTACCGCCGCCCTGGTGGACATCTTCGGGCGGAAAAAGTATCACGCACTGCTGCGCCCCGCCATCCTCACAGCTTTCCTGGGTTACCTTTGGGTGGCGATCGCGCTGAGCTTTGACCTTGGCCGTTACTGGAATATCTGGCGGCCGATCTTCCACTGGCAGGGAAACTCGGTGCTCTTCGAGGTGGGCATGTGCGTCACAGCCTACCTGATCGTGCTGAGCATCGAGATGAGCCCGGCCATTCTGGAAGGGCTGATGGCCCGGCTCAATGAGAAGAGTTGGGGGGCCTCGCTG
>JAFNAG010000422.1 GCA_017860135.1 Acidobacteriota bacterium | reverse complement strand
GCCGAGATTCGACTTGGTGTTGCCCATCCGAAGCTGGGACCTGTGGCCCGATGGGAAAGGCTTCCTGATGACGCTGAAACTCCGTGAGATAAACGCTGAGCCCGTTACCTAGTCCAGACGCAATTATTGAAACCACCTATGGCGAGTTTGGCGGCAACTACGTTTACCACACCACCTTCGATCTCCCGCATAGTTTCAATTGGAAGAAGGATACAGCATCCATCACCGGGCTATGGGCGTCGGACAACACCGGAGTAGATATCCTGCTCAATGGAACAAGTACTGGGAACTCGATCCCCTATGGGTGCCAGTACGGACCTAACGAAAATGTGACAAGCTATTCAGCCCCTGCCTGAAGGGCGTGACGATGAGCAGTTGGTTCTGCCGACTGTCTCATCTGGGCTGGCCTGATCGGCTACGGCTGGCGCAGGGGCAGGCGCGGATAGAGCAGGATGGCGGTGTCGGATTGGCTACCCCCTGATAGCCGCAGAAAGCAAAGGGCCGCTTCGAAGAGCGGCCCCTGATCCCTTTTACGGCGCCTGAGCGCCGGTCATGGACAGGCCATTGTTGTGAACACAGGGAATCCCGAATTATCGACCGTCAATTTCACGCACATCAAGCCGCTTGGCGATTTAAGGATGATTCCCTCCCCAGGGCTGCCGACGTATATGGCCCCACCCTCGGCATGCACCTTCGATTTCGGCTCGACCGTACCGATGCCCACGTCCCCGGTATTGGTGATGATCATCCTCTGCTGATTAGCAGTCATGAATCGGAGTGATGGATTGGGTGGCGTGGCGCTCGGATCGGGCCGCACGTTGAAGAAGCCCGCGCTGCGCCCGAACGTATGGCCTGCGTACCCGTAGTTGAAGGCGGGACCCGCATCAAGGTTTGTTCCCATCCCCGCGAAAACGTCGGTGAGTTCGTCACCGCTACCGCCGATGTGCAGTTCTGCGTTCCTGCCGGGTCTGCCAGTGATCTGCACTCTCTTGTCAGGGGCTGCAGTACCTACTCCTGCGTCCCCGTTGACCCCCACGTAGAAGAGTTCGGCGGCTCCCCCCTTGACATGCAGTTTCCCCGCAGGCGCGGAAGTTCCTATACCTACGTTGGTGTCGGCGGTCGCACCGTTTAGACCGTAAATCGAGCCGAGGACGAGGCTGTTGCTCTCAGTCACTTTGGCTTGGTAACCGATTGCCGTGGCATTGGTGATACCGGCCGCTCCGTCTGAAAGCGTGCCGATGAAGCTATTATTGTCTTCCGTGCTGTTGGAATTGCCTGACCCCGCGCCCAAGAATAAGTTGTAGCTACCCGTAGTATTGAAGTTGGCGGTGTTAGCTCCGAAGAACGAGTTTGCTATGCCCGTAGTGGTCCAGAAACCGGCGTGATCTCCGAAGAACGAGTTAACAGTCCCCGTCGTGCCACAGAAGCCGGCACCTCCTCCAAAGAACGAGTTGTTGCTGCCCGTGGTGTTTCCATAACCAGCGGACCGTCCGAAGAAAGAGTTTTCGTAACCAGATGTGTTGTACCAGCCAGCATCACGCCCGAAAAATGAGTTCGCAAATCCTATGGTAGTATTAAAGCCGGACTCCGCCCCGAAGAACGAATTGTCTCCTCTGTAAGTGAGAGCACTCCCGGCACCGAGACCGTAGAGAGTGTTGTAATAGGGTTCGCCACCTTCCGAGGCAGCCACCCGGCCAGGAGTTGCGTTCATAAGAGGCGACCGCACGATCCCGCTACGGGGTTCTGCGCCCTGGAGAATGCCAGTCCCGGCGAGCTGAACTCGCTCGGGGACGACGATCGTCGCAGCTCGGAGGCTTTTGTCGCCCCCTTTTTCTAGATCCTCATAGAGCACGAACGACGACAGCGGCCTCCCGCCGACCGTATCCGCATCTGCCGCTTTCAGAGCGTAAGGTACGGTAAGCAGGAGAATGCGCGGCTGCTCCGCCTCACCCTCCTCCTGGATTCCCAGCCACTGGGCTTTGCGATCCGCGAAGACCTCCAGTGGCAATCCTTCTCGTTCCGTCGCCCCTATCAGAAGCGTATAGCGACCCTCGTTATCCAATTGCACCGTCTGGCTCTCCCGCCACAGCGGTTCTCCGCCTTCCTGTTCAGCATAGAGTGAGACAGCGATGCCAACGGATCCCAAACGGGGCATTCCTGCGGCATCCTTGATGGTGCCGGTGTACGTGACGACTCGCTTGCCGTCCTGTGCAGCGGCAACAGAGGACAAAAGTGCAATAAGAGCAACGCAGCGGAAAAAGTGTCTGGCAGTCATTGTAGTGGTCCTTTCACTTACGACCGGATAGTGAAGGTTAAGGACAGGCTATCACCGCGAAACCCGGTGTGCCGGAATTATCGATCGTCAATTTGGCGCATGTGAGGCCGTCTGGGGACTTGAGGATTATTCCTTCGCCGGGGCTTCCCACATACACGCCGCTACCTTGGACTTGGAGTGTGACTTTGGGATCGGTCGTTCCGATGCCTACGTCACCGGTGTTCGTAATGATCATCCTTTGCTGATTGGCCGTCATGAACCGCAGTGATGGATTGGGTGCCACTGCACTCGGATCGGGTCGGACGTTGAAGAATCCCGCACTGCGTCCGAACGAGTATCCCGCATAGCCATAGTTGAATGCCGGCCCCGCGTCCACGTCCTCCCCCATCCCGGCGAAGATATCCTTTGCGGCATCTCCTGCTCCCCCGAGGTGCAGTGTCGCGTTTTTGGTTGCGGTACTGATGACCTGCACACGTTTGTCCGGGGTGATCGTGCCGATGCCGATATCGCCTGTCGTGCCCACATACAGCAATTCATTGACACCTCCTTTGACATGCAGCCTCCCGGTGGGCGCTGTCGTTCCAATGCCGACGTTGGTGTCTGCGGTCGCGCTGTTCACCCCGTTGATGCTGCCGAGGACGAGGCTGTTGTTCTGCGTAACCTTGGCCCGATAGCCGACTGCAGTGGCGTTGGTGATTGCATTTTCTCCATCTGACCAGGCACCAAGGAGGGTATTGAAGCTCCCAGTCGTAACCATTAGGCCGGCGGTGGTACCGAGGAATGTATTCAGGTTTCCCACCGTGTTGGCGTTTCCTGCCGTTTCACCAATGAAACAATTGCCGGTACCAGTGGTATTCATACGTCCGCTCGCGTCACCAAAGAACGCATTGCTGCTACCAGTGAGGTTCTCATAACCCGCCATGTGCCCGACGAAACTGTTCGCCCCTCCAGTCGTGTTTTGAACGCCGGCAGCGTTCCCTAGGAATGAATTGCTACCCCCGTGGGTATTCGAGTACCCAGCATTGGAGCCGATGAAGACATTACCACCACCGTCCGTGTTAGAAAAACCCGCCTGATATCCAAAGAATGCATTCGCCCAGCCATTGTTTGAGAACCCAGCCTCGTTGCCAAAGATCGAGTTATACAGGCCATTACTGTTCGAATACCCGGCGTTCTTTCCGACGAAGACGTTACGAGAACCATCGGTGTTTGAGAAACCGGACTGGTAACCCAAGAATGTGTTATCGTATCCCGAGCCGTTGTGGTTTCCTGCGAGCGCGCCAATAAAGGAGTTGCCGACACCCGCGGTATTGGAATAGCCGGCTTGATACCCGACGAAGGAATTGTTAGTGCCGGTGGTGTTAGCATAACCTGCTGCGCTGCCAAAATAGGAATTGTAGTCACCAGTGGTGATTGCGCCGGCATTTGATCCATAGAATGTGTTAGTTGCTCCTTCATAGGCATAGATCGGGTCGGCCACTTTGTCTGCCGTCAGCCTTTGCCTCTTTTGATCTCTAGCTCCCGCCAGCCTGTTCGCCGCAGCCGTACCGGCTTTGGTCGTCCGTCCGACGACAGGGGTCCCATCCCTGCTGAGTCGCTGTTCAATGCCGCCAATCGGGACAACTCCCGCGCCCCATGCTGTCTTTTGGATCGTCCCATCGGAGAACATAATCCCTTCAGCGCGGATGATCCCGGCCACGTCTAGCCTCGCCTGCGGCTCCGAGACGCCGATGCCCAAGTCGCCCTCCGGCGTCAGGCGCATATGTTCGACGTCTTCGCCTGCCAGCGCGTTCCCGGTCCGAAAGGTCAACCCGCCCTTGCCACTTACTATGCGTCCGGACTCTCCGTCATGTAGGAGCTGAATCATCGGCAACTCCTCATCGTTTGGCATGATGGTCACAGTGTCCTGTCCGTCGGGCGAGGCCGCTGCTGCCGTATTACTTGCCTGAAGAGACTCGAATCGTGCCATCCCGCCGGTTACTCGGAGGAGAGTGCGGCGATGAATGAATTGTCCTTCCATGTCTTCCACGGTGACCAGGCAACCGTAGACATCGTCCGGCAGGCGATCGCCGTCCTTGTCATCCACCTGCCAGTCGAGTAGATTTCCATCACGAAAGCCGGAGTCAAGAACTCTGTTCCCTGCCTGGTCGACTATTTCGAGCCGGATTCGCTGAGCGATTCCAAGCGATGCAAACCGGATGTGATCCTTGCCTGCGGTTGCTGTAATCCAAAGGGAGGTTGTGCCGTCGTATCCCTGACCAGCATATTGCGCGTGACCTTGGGCGCCGGCAATGACTGTGCCGAAACCAATAAGAAGCAGGCTGAGTGCAGGTGCGAGCATTTGCTTGCGCATGAGTATTTCCTCCTTCGAAGTGCATCTGACGTTTCGCCTCTGAGGTTGCAGTCTTTCTGCAGTGGTTACGGACAAGCCATTGGTGTTGACGCCAAC
>JAFNAG010000421.1 GCA_017860135.1 Acidobacteriota bacterium | reverse complement strand
CTGCTCCCTGGGCAAGGGACCGCGGCGAACGACATCCGCGCTAACGCCTACTCTATTTTCAAAGATACATTGGGCAAAGCCTTGCGCGCGCCCACCTCAAATGAGACCCTAGGCTTGGGCCTGACGCACGTTGAAATGACTCCCAGCGTGCATATACCGATGTGGACTTCGGATCCTGACATTTCATTACTGGATGAGGCATGCCAGGAAGCGTGGCGGGAACATCGAAGCAGTTCCTATCGCCAGCGGAGAGGAAGGCGGCGCTGAGTTCCGGAGACAGGCCCCAACACCTTATACTTAAGTCTTTGCGATCAGTGTCAGCAGGTTGCGCGCTGCAAGTCTTTTCGGCTTCGAATGAACAGGTTATTCCAGACTCCGGATGTCAGGTAGCATTTCAATAAGCCGTATAGAAAGAAATCCCAGCAGGACAAATTCCCTGTTGTTTTTACCCACAGATTGCGCTGAAAACCCAAAAAATGAAGTAGGATACCATGGGGCAGTAGAGACGATGCTGCCGGATAGGATGCGCATTGCTCAGATGATTCAGGCGGTGGACGCCCATGCCTGCGGAGAGCCGGGCCGTGTGATTGTCGGCGGCGTGCTCGATGTGCCCGGAGCCACCGTGTTCGAGAAGATGACTTACCTGCGGGACCACGCGGACGGGCTGCGCAGGCGCATGCTGCGCGAACCGCGCGGCTACCCGGCTGCCAACTGCAACCTGATCCTTCCGTCGGCACATCCTGAGGCGGATGCCGGCTATGTGATCATGGAGCAGGTGGAGTATCCCGGGATGTCGGGCACGAATACGATCTGCGTTGCCACCGTTCTGCTCGAGACCGGCATGCTGCCAATGCACGAGCCGTTTACGGATTTGACACTCGAGGCGCCGGCGGGACTGATCCGTGTGCGGGCGGAGTGCGCGAACGGGAAGGTGCGGCGAGTGACTTTCAAAAATGTCCCGGCTTTTGCGGCACACATCGATGCGCACGTCGAGGTGCCGCATCTCGGGACCGTCACCGTCGACGTCGCCTATGGCGGCATGTTCTACGTGATCGCAGATGCCGCTCCGTTCGGCCTGCGCCTGACCCCGGACGAAGGGCGGGATATCGTGCGTATCGGTGAGATGATCAAGGCGGCGGCCCAGGAACAATTGCCGGTTGTGCATCCCGAGCAACCCGGGTTCGCCGGCATCACCATCGCGGAACTCTCGGGTCCACCGAGCTCGCCGCAGGCTCACCGGAAAAACGCCGTCGTCGTCTCAACCGGCAAGCTCGACTGGGAGCGACCGTCCACCTGGACCGGGGCGATCGATCGCTCTCCCTGCGGCACCGGCACCTGCGCGAAAATGGCCGCGCTCCATGCCAAGGGGCAACTCGGATTGAACGAAGACTTTCATCACGAGGGCATTCTCGGGACAGTCTTTACCGGCCGATTGATCGAAACAGCACGCGTCGGCCCGTACACGGCAGTAGTGCCGACACTCAGCGGGCAGGCATGGATCACCGGGCTGAGCACCTACGTGCTGGATGCGGAAGATCCCTTCCCGGAAGGATATACGGTAGGGGATATCTGGTAGGCGCTGAACTGCGACCACATCCAAGACACCGAAGTACAGCGGGGAACAACCGGGTGTTCCTGGAATCCTTGCCGGTTTGCGAACAAACATGCCCGTCGATGTGTTATATCCTGGGGAGTGGATGCAATCAATCGGGGAGTGCAGGTGTCAAAAGAAAGACCTGAGAATCTTGCCTTGGCCATACACCATGGCAAGGATGGCGCCGTACGACGCCTGGTCGACGCCTACCAGGATCGCCTCTACAGCTATGCACTGCGCTTGCTGCGGAATCACTTCGACGCGCAGGAAGTGACTCAGGATGCTTTCCTGCGTGCGATTCGAACGCTCAACCTGAAATATGACGAGGAGAAGTGCCGCAACCTCTGGCTCGAGCCCTGGCTCTTCCGAATCACACGCAACCTGGCGTATAGCCGGCTGCGCCGGCGTCCGGTCCTCGAAGAGCAGATTTCGGATCACGCCGGGCAGGCGGCGCCCCTGGTGCTTCCTTCCTGCGCTCTCGAGAGGCTGGAGGCGGCGGAGACGCAAGACGCCCTGCTGAAAGCTCTGGATTGCATGGGATCCCAGGCGCGCGAGCTGATCATGCTGCGTTTCATGGAGGAGTTGCGTTACTCGGAGATTGCGGAGATTGTCGGTGCCAGTGAAGTCTCAGTGCGCGGCAAAGTCTTCCGCGCCCTGCGCGCATTGCGTAAGTTGCTGGCCGGTTCATCGGGCGCTGCGGAGAACAGTCACTCTTGCCGACGTTCTGCACCCAGGAGGATGAAGGCGCGCGGGCTGAGGCCCGCGCTCAGTAAACTCTCTACCTGACTTCAAATTTATAGGGGGGGCGGGCTTTAGCCGCTCCTGACCAATTGATCACCAAGACTGTCTTCGAAGTGGGGATCGGAGTTGGAAATGCGTTGCACAGAAGCATCGAAAGCTTTGGATGCCTATCGTAGCGGCGAGTTGACCCGGAAGGAACATCAGGAGATCAGCTTGCACCTGGCCGCCTGCCCGGGTTGCGCAGCCGAGTTGGCCGGCGTTCACGAACTGGCCGCCCGGATTGTACGATTGCGCTCGCGGGCTCCGTGGGACGTTTTCAGGCATGTGGAGTCGCAAGCCGCAGATCGTTTCGCCGCCGTCGAAACGGATCTTGGCCGGCTCTGGGTAGGATTCAATGCGCGCGGCATTACCCTGATCGATCCAGGCGGGACCGGCGAGCGGCTTTTCCTCCGCTCCTATGCGAAACGGATCGGTCGCACTGCGTTGCAGGACGAGCTGCCTCCGTCCTTTGAGAGAGCCATCCATCTGGCTGTGGCGGGCAAGGCGAGGAGGGATGTGTGCGTGGACCTGTCCGGACTCAGCTCGTTCCAGAAGGCGGTTCTGGACATCCTGAGAAAGATCCCCCGAGGGGAGGTCCGCCCCTACGAATGGCTGGCGCGGGAAGCAGGCAGGCCGCGGGCAGTGCGGGCGGTCGGGAACACCATGGCGCATAACCCGGTCCCGCTGCTGCTGCCTTGCCATCGCGTGGTGCCGGCTTCGGGCGGCATCGGCAAGTACGCGTTCGGCAGCGCAATGAAGCGAACACTGTTGGAACGGGAAGGGGTTCCCCTGGAACAGATGGAACAGTACACCCGTTCGGGCGTTCGCTACGTCGGCTGCAGGAGTACCGGGATCTATTGCTACCCATCCTGTCGTGACGCGCGCCGGGTCAAGGCGGGCAACCGTGTCCCGTTCGGCGGCGTACGAGAAGCGATGCGCCAGGGTTTCCGCCCATGCGGTCACTGCAGGCCGCAATGAAGGTCCGCCGCAAGAGGATTCGGGGGCAATGGAGACGCTATCGCGCACGGCTTGCGCCGCGGACTATCGCGCGCCTCCCGGCGGGGGCCGGACTTTGACTGAATCGCAGATGTGTTGACCTTCTACTTTCCCACGGACAGCTCAAGCGGAACGGTAAGCCTCACTGTCCTTGGCGGCAGGCAGACCTCGTCGTTGCAGGTTTGAAAACTTACGTTGACTCGGACCTCGGCTTTGCCGGGCGCCGCGACCGCGGTTACCCTCACGGGGACGGCAAATGACGCCTCATTCTCATAGAACTCGGTCATGAGGTTGAAATTCGGGTCAAAGGCGGTCTCGGGCTCTGAGGATTCGATTGTGCCCGCCATCTCAAACGGCTGGTCGGCCGGCAGGGCGATGCGCGTCGGAATTGGTCCGCCTTCTACCTGATGTGTGGAATAGAGGTGCCAACCTTCTTCGATCCTGGCGGTCAGTTGCAGGGCAAAACGTTCACCGGCCTTAAGAGGTTTTCCGCCTGATTCGATCGCGGCTGACCATTTGATGGGCTCCTTCGGAATCTGGCACGAACTGGAGGCCGCTGTGCCCGAAAATAATAGGATAAGAGCAATCGCCGCGGCTGCTGCGGCCAGCGCCCTGGGCAAGCTTACCGGGTAAAACATCATTCAGTCTCCCGATCGAGGTAGCGCAACGTTTTTCAACCTGCCCCGTCCCCGGGACTCCTGACAGGGAGCAGCAGGACAATAGAAAGATTATCATAGTTCCCGAGGCAAATCTCACCACCGAATACACAGCGCGGCCGACTGACCGCAACTGACTGAGCGACCACTCCTGGAAATGACACAATCGGTATCGCAATCGTTATCGATATTGGGATTGATTTCCGCATCGTTGCGCTGCGGACATCCACACAGTCCTCTGCAGTGAGGATCTGGCTTTGTTTCACTCTCGCCGGAAACCGGAATTGATCAGGTCAGCAACTGCGCAACACGGCGCAGCTGTCGCAGGAGCTCCGGCATGACGTCTTTTTTTGCCCGACCAGCGCGGCATATGCGCCGGGATCCTGTTTCTGGTGTAAAATCGACGCTTTTGAGGGAGGCAAGCCATGTCCCGCAAGAATCGCAGACGCAAGCTGCGAGCGGCGAGCATCTCGCGGCGCTCGCAGCCGGGGAGTGTTCCCGGAACGCTCGTAGCGGACCCGCAGGCGCTCCGGCCGGTCATCCGGATCATGGCATATGGTCCTGACAAAATTCTCGAGCAGACGCCGGAAGACCTTTCCGGCATCCGGAACCTGCTGGGGGAATGGCCCGTGACCTGGATCGACGTCGTCGGGCTGGGTGATGTTTCCGTCATCACCCGCCTGGGCGAGATATTCGACCTGCACCGCCTGGCTCTCGAAGATGTGATCAATGTGCATCAGCGGGCGAAGGTCGAACAATACCCGGGATACTGCTTCATCGTGGTACGCTCGGTGAAGGCCGAAGAACGGTTTTCATCGGAACAGCTGAGCATCTTTCTCGGGAAGAACTACGTTTTGACCTTCCGGGAGCGGCCGGGGACGGTTTTTGATCCGGTGCGCGA
>JAFNAG010000420.1 GCA_017860135.1 Acidobacteriota bacterium | reverse complement strand
TTCTTGACGACGCCGGCCCCGCTGACGATGTTCCGTGGGATCTACAAATTGCCGGCCGGTTACAGGGCTGTCATCGATGTTTCCGGAGCGATGACCGCTGAACGCTACTGGGATGCGCTGCCGGGGGCGGGAGAAGAGCGGGCGGAATCGGGAAGTTGTCGGGAAACGCTCTCGAGGAGTTTGCGATCCGCAGGACGCGGGAGCTGCTCGACGGAGCCATTGAGAAGCGGATGATGTCGGATGTCCCTTTTGGGGTCCTTCTCTCCGGCGGCATCGATTCTTCCACCAACGTGGCATTGATGTCCCGCCATATGAACCAGCCTGTGCGGACTTTCACGGTGGGGTTCTCCGATTACGAGGACCTCAACGAGCTGCAATATGCACGCAAGATCGCGTCGCTTTTTCGAACGGATCACCACGAGGTTCTGGTGAATGAGGGGATGATGAGGGAATACCTCCCGTCTCTGATCATCTCCCAGGATGAACCCATCGCCGATTGGGTATGCATTCCGCTCTACTTTGTTTCCAAGTTGGCCCGCGACAGCGGGACCGTTGTCGTCCAGGTAGGGGAGGGCAGCGACGAGCAATTCTCGGGCTACCGCAGTTACATGCTTTATCTCGACATGTACAGAAGGTTCTGGAGGCATTTTGCCAGATTGCCTGTTTCGATGAAGCGATTCCTTGCCTCCGCAGCCCACATGATCACGGCCGTCCATGACCGTCATGACCCCCACATCGACGTCATAGTCCGCGCCGGCCGAAACCGTGAACCATTCTGGAGCGGCGCGACTGTCTTCTCAGAATCCAGGAAGGCGCGGTTGATTCGCGTTGCCAGTCTGGAGCCTCTCCAGATTCCGTCCGCGATGAGAGGATCCGGCCTCCTGCCGGAGTCATACGAGCGGCCAGACACTTACGAGGTTGTTCGCTCCTTCTTCGACAGGCTCGACCGCTGTGCTCCTGGCAGCGATTTCCTGACCCGGATGATCTATTCCGAGTTCAAACTCCGGTTGCCAGAGTTGCTGCTGATGAGGGTGGACAAGATCGGTATGTCGGTGTCTATCGAGCCTCGGGTGCCGTTCCTGGACCACAAGCTGGTCGAGTTTACCATGAACCTTCCGATGTCCCTCAAGGTGCGCAATGGCATCCCCAAGTGGCTGCTCAAGCAGGCCGTTCGCGGCTTGATCCCGGACGAAATCATCGACCGCCCCAAGATGGGCTTCGGAGCCCCGATGGCCCAGTGGCTCCGTGGGGATTTCGGCCGTGAGGTTGCCGGTCGACTCAGATCCACTCGCTTTTTTGATCGCTTCCCGGCGGAGCGGGGGCACATCCTTGACATGCTTGAGCGTCATCGGTCGGGGCGGGCTGATTTCGCACTTTATGTCTGGACCTTCTACAACGCGGTTGCGTGGTTCGATACGTGGATCGACGCAACGCCCGAAGCGAGGCCAGCATGAGGGTGCTCGATCTCTGGCGCCGGGCCGCGGGAAGACCACCGTCATATCTTCTCAAACGGGCAATGCTGGAGGCCGGAAGATTCACCCGCGCAGGGCCTGCGTGGTGGCGGCTCCGGCATCTCACGGCAGCCGGCCTCGCGCGGGGGGCGGGATTCCACTCGCTCGCGGATTTCTGGCGCGAGCGTGCCGCAGGCTTTCTCTACTCGAGTCACGATCGGGATGAACTGCGGCGTCTCTACTGCACGTCCTATGCTGCCGAGGGCTGTGCGCTCCAGGGCAGAATTCAACAGGTGCTGGATCACGAGTTCGACCTGCTTGGATCAGGAAGGACGAACCTGGGTCCGCACATTGACTGGCATCTCGATTTCAAGTCGGGGCGCCGCTGGGATCTGCGACCTGCCGGGAAGATCAACTATGCTGAACTGGACCAGCCCAGCGATGTCAAGGTGCCCTGGGAACTGTCGCGGGGATATCAGCTTGTTACCCTGGGACAAGGTTGGCTGCTCTTCAGAGATGAGCGGACTGTGCATGAGTTCGCGGCTCAGGTTCAGTCCTGGATCCTGGCCAACCCGGTGGGACGCGGCATCAATTGGGCCTGCACCATGGAAGTCGCGCTGCGAGCGGTGAACTGGATCTGGGCCGGAGCGCTCTTCGCGGATGCCCCGCTGGCAGATGGTTTCTGGGATGAGATGCTGCTCTCTCTTTATCAACATGGTCTCTGGATTCCCGAGCATCTTGAGATCGCCCAGGTCAACGGCAATCACTTTACAGCGAACGCTCTGGGGCTTGTTGCCTGCGGCTCGCTCTTCCTGCCTCTCAGCGAGGCGCAAAGATGGTTTGAACAGGGGAGTAGACTCCTGGAGGAGCAGATCAGGCTCCAGGTGGACGAGGACGGCGTGGACATCGAGGCATCGACGGCATATCACCGGTTGGTCCTTGAGATGTTCCTTGTGGCCGCCCGCTTCATGGAATCGGGCGGGAGGACCCCTTCCCGGGATTACCGGGCAAAGATCGGACAGATGATTGATTTCGTCCATGCCTGCACTCCGGCACAAGGCCCCGGACCCGTCGTAGGGGACGCAGACGACGGACGCGTCGTGCGATTCGCTGTGCTCGATCCCAGGGACCAACGCTACATGCTCTCTACGGGATGTGCGCTTTATGGCCGCGCGGACTGGAGGCAACGGTCCGGCCGGTATTACGAGGACTCGCTGTGGCTGCTGGGGCCATCATCTGCAAGGCGTTACGATGAACTGCAGGTTGAGGAAGAAGAGAAGTCTCGCACCTTTCCGGTCTCCGGCTTCCATATCTTGCGCTCGTCGCGGCAGTACCTTTTCATCGACGCCGGGCCTGTCGGCTTCTGCGGTCTCGGGGGCCACGGTCACAATGACTGCCTGGGTTTTGAATGGCACGTGGACGGCCATCCCCTGCTGACGGACTCCGGCCTGTTCGTCTACACCGCATCACCAATGTGGCGGGACCTTTATCGCTCGACGGCCTTTCACAATACGATTCGCGTGGATGGCGAGGAAATCAATCGTTTCCTTTCTCCTCCAACCCTCTGGTTTCTCGGGAATGACGCGCAACCGATCGATGTCCGGTTCCGATGCGTCGGGGAATGCGAACTGCTCGAGACGGGACATACCGGCTACCGTCGCCTGCCTGACCCTGTTACGGTCCGTCGTACCTTCGAAATGAACCTGCACAGGCCGGTCCTCCGTCTTATGGACAGCCTCGAAGGCCGGGAGGAGCACTCGGCAGAGTTTTACTTCCACGCCGCACCCGGGGCGCGGTTTTCCAGGCTGTCCGACGATGCTGTGGAGTTCCGGTGGTCTGGCTGCAGCCTGCAAATCGTGCGTCTCGGAGACGTTGAGTGCCTTTGGGCAGAAAAAGAAGGTTGGTTTTCGCCCTCCTATGGTGTGAAAATCCTGCGACCGGTTGCCTTAGCATCGATCAGGACTCGTTTGCCGTTTCACGTGGCTTGGGAAATGACTGTTTCCGCCGAAGAAACGTGAGTCCCCGGCGTCGCGCGGCACGGTGAAACCCGGATAGACCGAGGCATCACTCGCGCGAGCATCTTCCATCACGGAGGTCAGTCAAATTGCTGCAAGTTGCTGTTTCCGGAGGTGAAGTAAAAGTACTCGAACTCCCGCCGCCAGCACTCCGTCCGGGGGGAGCGCTCGTAAGGACAAGTCACTCACTCATCAGCGTGGGGACCGAATCGGCAGGGATGGGAGGAGGCGGGCAGGAGAGCTTGCTTCTCAAGGCGATCCGCAATCCCGACCTGGTGCGCAAGGTTGTTGACCGGGCAAAGAGCCAAGGATGGAAGAATACTGCCGACCTTGTGCGTGACCGGCTGTCGAGCGATCGTGCCAGCGGATACTCGTGCTCGGGTATTGTGCTGGATGTTGCCGCTGATGTCGTGCGTTTTCGTCCGGGCGACCGCGTTGCCTGCTGTGGGGCAGGCTATGCGAATCATGCCGCCGTCAATTTTGTCCCTCAGAATCTGCTGGCGTTAGTGCCCGAGGGAGTTTCGCTACAGGACGCTGCCTTTGGCACGCTGGGAGCCATCTCCTTGCAGGGCGTGCGCCGCTGCGCTCCTCAATTGGGCGATCGGGTTGTTGTATTGGGACTGGGACTGCTGGGGCAACTGACTGCGCAGCTGCTGCGCGCGAGCGGTGCCTACGTCATCGGCGTCGACATAAGGAAGGATCGAGTGGATCGTGCCTGCGCGCATGGCATGCAGGAAACGGACGGAAGGCCGCGGAGCGGACGCAGTCATAGTGACGGCGGCAGGGGGGGACGCGGCTCTCCTCAACCGTGCTTTCGACGCCTGTCGCAAAAAAGGGCGTGTCGTACTAGTTGGAGACGTACCGATCCGGATCCAGCGCGACAGGATCTACAGCAAGGAGTTGGATTTCCTGATTTCAACTTCCTACGGACCGGGCAGGTATGACAAGGACTATGAGGAGAAGGGTCACGACTATCCATATGCCTACGTGCGCTGGACCGAAGGCAGAAACCTCGAGGAGGTGGTGCGGCTGATCTCCACCGGCGATCTGGCGGTGAAGCGGCTTACGGATGCCGTCTTTCCGATCGAGAAAGCGGGCGAGGCCTATGCGTCGCTCGCTTCCGAGGAGAGACCCATCGGAGTTCTGCTCGACTACCATCTGAATCAACCCGCGGATGTGCGGCCGTTGATCTATGTCGCCCGGCGCCGTGCGGCGCCGGAACAGGCTCTCGGAAAGAAGCGGATCGGAGTCATTGGGTACGGCAACTACTTCCGCGCCCTGCTGCTGCCGCTCCTGCGCGCGCACAAGGGTCTTTATCTGCGCTCCGTTTGCGACCGGGATGGCCTGCTCGTGCGATCGGCCGTCGAGAGAGACGGGTTTGAACGCGGCACGACAGATTACCGCGAGATCATATCGGACACGGAGATCGATGCGGTCTGCGTTGCCACACGCCATGATCAACACTTTCCCCTGGCCAGCGAAGCCGCAAGGGCGGGTAAGGCCGTCTGGGTCGAAAAGCCCATGACGATGACCTCCGCCGATGGACGCCGGCTTGCCGACCTCGTGTCCGAGAAGAGCGTGATCCTTACCGTCGGATTCAACCGGCGCTTCTCGCCCCACGCCCAGTTGCTCAAGCGATCTCTTGCCTCTCTGGCAGCGCCGAAGATGATTTTGTACCGGGTTAATGCCGGCTCTCTGCCTCAGGATCACTGGTTGATGGATCCCATCGAAGGGGGCGGACGGTTGCTCGGCGAAGGAGTTCACTTTTTCGACTTCCTGGCATTTCTGGCGGGCTCTGCGCCCGTGAGCGTTCGTTCTGTTTCGCCGCGCGGCCGTTGCAGGGACGAAGCTATCGTGACGATGGAGTTTAACGACGGATCCGTCGGAACACTGCTCTATTCCGGCAGCGGTTCTGCCACGGCCGGAAAGGAACGTGTTGAGGTTTTCGGCGGAGGTGCGAGCTTTGTCCTGGACGACTTCCGCACGTTGACGATCCACGGCATGAATGTGAAGGGCATGAGGACGGCGAAGATAGAGAAAGGGCAGAGAGAGCAGGTCGAGAACTTCTACCTGGCTTTGCAGGGCAAGGCGGATATTGGCGTCACGGCCGAAGACGGATACAATGCCACTTGGTGCGCCGAGCAAGCCCTTGCCGCGCTGCCAGACGACCCGGGACACGAGGAATAAAAGGTGCAAGCAGGGACGGCACGGTGTCGAGTATTCAGTCCAACAGGTGAATACGGAGTCCCTTGAGACAGGCGCGCATCGGCCCGAAAACTCTTGCCAGGTCAAACACGCTGATTGTCTCGCCCACACCCCTTGACCGCGCGGCGCGTGAGCGTTTCCCTGAGGTGGAGCCCGGGCCCATTCTGTGGGTGGACCTGCTTTCGCTTCGCAGTAACGGTCTGATCCCCGCTCTTCGAATTCTCCGTTCCTATCAAAGCCGTAGTGTCATCGTGACCGGTGACGCCGCAGAGCTCTATCTGCTCCGTGATGTCCTCATCATGCTTTCCTTCATCGTGCCGGGCGCCGTCCGGTGGCTTGCGGCTCCCGGGCGGAGCCGCATCCCGATCCGATGGCGGCACCTGCCGCTGGCATTGAGCAGGTTCCTTCTCGGTGTGATCGGGGGGTTTTCGGCACTCCTGACGACACTGGCCCGGGAGGCGTGGATCTCGCGGACACGCTGCAAACCGGTCCGTATCCCCGCCGTGCTGCGCAGGTGTCTCTACCTCAAGCCGGGGTTGGCATTCGGTGTGCCGGTCGGTGGTTCAGTCGGGCATGTAGCCGGGGTGGCAAACTCGCTGCACCGCCGCGGGTTGAAGATCCGGCTCTTGGCGAGCAAGGAACAACCTCTCCTGGATCCGGGGATCACTCAAGTAATGGTCAACCCGTCGTCCCTTGCGGTTTACCCGCACGAACTGAACCGGTTCCGTTATCACCTGAGATACCTGAAGGCGGCTGGGCTACAGGCTGCCGACTGGCGGCCTGATTTCATATACCAGCGCTATGGTCTGAACGATTTCACGGGAATATACCTCCGGGCCAGGACAGGCATACCCCTCATCATGGAGTTTAATGGGTCGGAAACATGGGCGCAGACTCATTGGGGCAGCCCTCTTCTCTTTCACCGCCTGTCGGAGCGCATCGAGGCCGCCAACCTCAAATTGGCGGACCTGGTAGTTGTCGTCTCCGAAGAGATCAGAAGGCAGGTGCAGGCACTGGGCGTGCAGCCGGAGCGAGTCCTTTTTTACCCCAACTGCGTCGACCCGTCGATTTTCGATCCGTCGCTGTTCGATGCCGAAGCCATCAGGCAGGTACGGGTCGAACTTGGGGTGCCTGCCGAGGCGGATCTCTTCACTTTCGTGGGCACGTTCGGCAGATGGCACGGCACGGATGTTCTGGCATCCGCAATTCGCACGTTGATCGACCAGGATCGGGCGTTTCTCGCGGCGCGCCGGATACACTTTCTCCTGGTCGGAGAAGGCGCTCACGGGGCCAAAGTCCGCGCGATGCTGGGCGAGGAACTCGGGGCTCCATTCGTGACTTTGACAGGATATCGCCCGCAGGGTGACACCCCAAGGATACTGGCGGCGTCGGATGTATGCCTCTCGCCGCATGTGCCCAACCCCGACGGGACTCCGTTTTTCGGAAGCCCGACGAAGCTCTTCGAGTACATGGCAATGGGGAAGCTGATCGTCGCGTCTGACCTGGATCAGATCGGATGGGTTCTCCGCGGATGGTGTCCCGGCACTGCCCCCCCGCTTGACGTTGAGCGGACGAATGCGGCGGGAATCCTCATTGAGCCGGGAGACCTGAACGCTCTT
>JAFNAG010000024.1 GCA_017860135.1 Acidobacteriota bacterium | reverse complement strand
GGGCGGCTGCTGACTGTCAGACCTCTGCGCCTCATCTGGCGTTCACTGGGAACAATCACGCGGCGCATGGCCACAGTCTCACGTGTGGGCAACAGCCAGTGCAATGCGGGGCTATTCCGCACCATCTTCAGTATCGGGGTTGCTATTGATGCCACGGGGTCGGACCGTACGCTGTCAGATCAAGCGACACCCAGCCGATATCAGGGAGCGCGGGCGAGACGCCCGCGCTCCTCAGGATTTGCCCCAGTTGGAATCTTTTTTGATATAAAATGTACCATCTTTTCTTTTCGCGGCGGAGGCTGATCATGCGTAAATCAATCGGGGTTCTGGTTCTGGGATTCTCTGTCGTCTTCTTGTTTCAGCTGGCGGGATCGGCACAGGGGCCTGCGCCGGCAACGGGTTATCTTGCGCCGCCGAAAGTGATTGCCGACATCATGGAGGCGGAACCGCTGCCAGGCGTATCGATATCACCGGACCGCACGGCGATGCTGCTCTCGCACCGGCGCAGCATGGCAACCATCGCGGAGGTATCGGCTCCGTTCCTCCGGCTGGCCGGGTCCCGGATCAACCCGCGCACCAACGGGCCGCGCGTGCTGAATGGCCCGACAAGACTTGCGCTGAAGGACATGTCGACGGGTGTCGAGCGGAACCTTTCACTCCCGCCCGGCGGAACCTATTCGGCCAGTTTCTCGCCCGACGGGAAGAAGATCGCGATCACCGCCACCATGGCCGACGGCATCCGTCTCTACCTCGCCGATACTGCAACAGCACAGGTGAAGCCGCTCCTGCCGGGCGGAATCAACGGCCT
Organism: Acidobacteriota bacterium; assembly: GCA_017860135.1. Lineage (GTDB taxonomy): Bacteria > Acidobacteriota > UBA6911 > UBA6911 > UBA6911 > JAFNAG01. The sequence goes on along the minus strand of JAFNAG010000024.1, from coordinate 23,726 downwards.
CGGCGGCGGCTGCACCTGGCGTGAGGACTCGTCCGGATTCCTCTGCCGGCTGATCCCCGACGGCCGAGGTCCCGAACCCAGGGCGCCGCAGGTTCCAGCCGGTCCGAATATCCAGGAAAACGCCGGACGGCCGGCGCCGACAGCCACGTACGAAGACCTCTTGAAGAACCCATACGATGAGTCCCTCTACGAGTATTACTACACGAGCCAGCTTGCATGGGTGGACCTTACCGGCAAAAAGACGCCGTTCGGAAAACCGGCGATATATTCCGGCGTGGATGTCTCTCCCGACAGCAACTGGCTGATCATCAATCGCGTCAAGAGGCCTTTTTCCTATTTCGTCACCGCAGGTCAGTTTCCAAGGGACGTGGAGCTCTGGGACAAAGCAGGAAAGCTCGTACGGAAGTTGGCAGACGTGCCGATGGCCGATACTTTCCCACGCAATGGTGTTTTCCCCGGGCCGCGCGGCTTTTCCTGGAATCTGCTCGAGCCCGCCGCTCTCATTTACACGGAAGCGCTCGACAAGGGTGATCCGGTGAACAAAGTGCCGTATCGGGATCGCTTCCTGACCCTCGATGCGCCGTTCACCGGGCAGCCGGTTGAGTTGTTCCAGACGCAGTGGCGCGCCGGAGGAATGCAGTTTACAGAGAGGGGCGCCATCTTTGTGAGCGAGAGCGACCGCGACACGCGCATGCGCCGCACATGGCTCTATCCTGCCGGCTTCGGATCGACCCCGGTCAGGATCTGGGAGTTGCACCAGCAGGATCGGTACGGAGATCCGGGATCTCCGATGTCCCGCCCTTCGACAGGCAAGATCATCCAGGCCGGCGACACTATCTATCTTTCAGGTGCCGGTGCATCGCCGCGCGGCGCCAGGCCGTTCCTGGATCGATTCAACCTGAAAACTCTCAAGGTCGAGCGAATCTGGCAATGCGACGATACTGGTTACGAATCCGTGGTCGGCCTTCTGGATGACAACGCCGCCCGCATCATCACGCGCCGGGAGACCAAGACGGAGCCGCCGAACTATTTCATCCGCGACAACACCGGACGCACGCTGAAAGCGGTCACGGCATTCAAGGATCCGCACCCGCAGATTTCAGCGGTATCGAGACAGTTCGTCACTTACCAGAGGAAGGACGGCGTGCAGCTGAATGGCACGATTTACCTGCCTGCCGGCTACAAGCCCGGCACCCGCTACCCCGTGTTTGTGTGGGCGTACCCGGCCGAATTCACCGGCGCAGATGTGGCGGGACAGGTCAGCTCGAACGAAAACAGATTCACCTCCGTGTCGGGTGCGTCCCACCTGCTGCTCCTGACTCAGGGGTACGTGGTCTTCGACAATCCCACCATGCCGATCATCGGCCCGGGAGAAACCGCCAACGACACATACGTGGATCAGCTGGTCGCCAGCGCGGAGGCGGCGATCAACAAAGCCGTCGACATGGGAATCGCCGATCGCGACCGATTCGGCGTCGGAGGGCACAGTTACGGCGCATTCATGACTGCGAATCTTCTGGCGCACTCCCGGCTGTTCCGCGCCGGCATCGCGCGCAGCGGCGCCTACAATCGCAGCCTCACGCCGTTCGGGTTCCAGAACGAGCGGCGCAATTTCTGGGAGGTTCCGGAAGTGTACTCCCGGATGTCCCCCTTCTGGCACGCCAACCAGGTGAAGGACCCGATCCTGCTGATTCACGGCGAAATGGACGACAATTCCGGCACTTTCCCGATTCAATCGGAGCGCTTTTACATGGCCCTCAAAGGCTTCGGTGCTACCGTGCGCTATGTGACGCTGCCGTACGAGGCGCACGGCTACTCCGCAGCCGAATCGAACAAACACGTCATCACGGAAACGCTGAACTGGCTGGACAAGTACGTGAAAAGCGCCGCGCCGCGGTGAGAGGGACTGAATCTGCCCCCTGGAACGAGGTTTCCAAATGAGCCCCTTTCCGGTGAATCTCGTCTGCCCGCGGTGCCGAACCCTCGACGCGCACGGCGAGCTCAAGATTGTGCTCCTCGAACCCTGCGATTCCGCCGGCGAGGATCGGGCAGGCGGTCGCTGCCCGGGCTGCGGGACAAACTATCCGGGGGTGGAGGATGTTCACTGTGTCCCTCCCGATCCGGATGCGTTCCGGCAGGCGCAGGCGGAGGCCCTGGATCCCGGCTGGAATGGATCCTGCACAACCCGTGAATCCGCGGCACTCGTCTGCTCTGAGTTCGGCAATCTGGAGCCGGGATCCGATTCGTTTCGCGAGGCCTTTCTCCCGGGCGTTTATGCGGCCGCAAACTTCCCCGAGGGGCTCGAACCGGAAGCCTTGCGCACAGAGTTGACCTGCAACCTCGAATTGCCGGCCCTTTTGCGAAACTGGCTGAGAGCGCATCCGCCACGTGCCGTTGCCTCCGCAGAGTGTGCGCTCGACGTCGGCTGCGGTCCCGGGCGCCTCCTCCATGAATTGGCCCCTTTGCAGCCCCGCGGATGCATCGGATTCGATTTGAGGCTCTCCATGCTGAGGCTGGCGCGCCGGCTGGCTGATTGCAGCGAGACCTTCGTTCCTTTCCGTATCGAGGGCCGTCGTTTCATACCCCTGCGCATATCCAAAAGGAGGCTGAACAACGATCCCCTCCATTTTGTACAGGGCGACATTATTTCACCCCCATTCGAAGCAGAGGTGTTCCCGCTTGTCTCCGCAGTATCACTCCTGGACACGGTAACCGACCCGCTGTTCGCACTGGGCCAGCTCGATGCTCTTGTCTGTCCGGGCGGTCTTCTGATCCTGGCCACTCCCTATCACTGGGAGCCCGGGGCAACCTCGCCTGAAAACTGGTTGTCCACGGCGGAACATTCCGCAACGGAGGTAATCCGGATCGCCCTGGCGGGCGGACATGCATGCCTTCCCCACCTCAATTACGAGATTTTGGAGGAAGAGCCGTTCCTGCCGTGGGTGCTGCCGAGTCACGGCAGGCTGGTTCACCGGTTTTTTCTCGACGTGATCCTGGCGCGCAAGGCCATGGCAAACGAAACCAGGCAGCCAGCCGCTGATTAAGGGAGTTCCTGCTTCGCTGGATGGAATAATCGAGGATCACACGAACCTGATCCGCTCGGGCATGGATAGGGGCGTCCGGCATGTCGCGCCGCAAGCGGTGGAGGCGGCCCTCGTCTTCGGTGACACACCTCTTGATGTCATCCACGGGCGAGCGGCAGGCGCGAACGCAGTCGCCGTCGCCAGCGCGCGATATTCGCTGGCAGAACTCGAAGCCAGCCATCCCGAGCTTCTCGTTCCGGACCTCACCGCAGTCGGGCCGATCCTTTCCTTCCTGCAGAAACAACCGCACGCCTGTGTGAGCACCATCGGAAAGCTGCGAATCTGCCGCAAACCAGGCGGGTGAACCGGGGAAACGCGGCCTGGCACAGATTTGCCCTGACATCCGTCCGGAAACACGGCATCATCTACATGGATGCAATCAGACTGGAGACAGGTGATGTCCTGGCTTTTCACAAAGAGAGTTTCCCTGCCCGCTCTGATCGTGGCATGGGTCACGATCAGTGCCGGAACAATTCCTGCCGGCGGCAGCCTCGACCGCATCTGCGTTGTCGCAGTGCGCGACTCCGGCCTCTTCACCCTGTGCCCTTCGGGTACGCAGATCAGGAAGTGGGCATATCCGGGACGCACGCAAAGCCTGGAGATCGTGCAGAATCCCGAAGGTCCGCGGCTGGGTGTCCCGCAGCACATCATCCAGCTGGGTCGCCCCGTGCTCGACCGGTCACGCGCAGGGTGGTGGGACCTGGTGGGAGGGATGCCAGGACAGTGCAGGTCCGGAGTGCTGGATCCGGAGCTGAAAAAGGGCATCGAGAGGGAGTTGCTCACTCAGGGCCGGCACGTGATCGCGGACTCTCCGGAGGAATCCGATCTTGTTTTCCTGGCCGAGGGACTGTATGCGGATCCGTCTTCCGGATTCATCGGCGCCCAGACCGGCCGCTACAGACCCTCCGGCAATATCCTTCTTGCAGCAGTCCTGGCAATCGTAGTCCCGGCGGACGCCTACCTCCGGAACCCTGCCGACAGCGGACTGCTGCTGGGGGCCCGGCACTGGGATGGGGTTGAAGCGTGGAAATCGGATCCGCCCGGCACCGACCGTCAGCCGGCTGCCAATGCGGCATCCCTGCCGCTCCTGGTCGGCCGTTTCATCGAGGGGAAGGAATCGCAAACAGGATTTCCCGGGCTCTGCGCCCCCAGGATTATGGTCCCTTCCGTCGATGGATCAGGCGTGCCTCGGCCAGAGTCAGGGCTGAATAGAGATACGGGCGGACGCAGTGCGTCGTCCGGCACCAAGTCGGGAACTTCAATGGCGGGCAATGCCATCAAGGTCAATGTTTCCCTCGTCACCGTGCCGGTGATTGCCAGCGACGCGACAGGCAAATATGTCCCCGATCTCTCCCCGGAGAGTTTTCACGTGTTCGAAAACGGCGCCGAACAGAAGATCGACCGCGTGATTCCCGAGGTGACACCCTTTCATGTGGTGCTGATGCTGGACACTTCCGGCAGCACGATCTTCAAACACAGCGAGATACAGAATGCCGCTTTGGCTTTTGTGGAAACGCTGCGACCGGACGATCGCGTGATGGTCGTTTCTTTCGACTCCTACATCTACCTCGATTCCGCGTTCACGCTGGACCGGAACGCATTGCGACAGGCGATCCTGCGGACCGACACGGGCGCCGGGACCAGGCTATACGATGCGCTGGACATGGTCCTGACGGAGTGCCTGGCTCCGATACAGGGCCGCAAAGCGATTGTGTTGTTTTCAGACGGTGTGGACACGCACAGCTGGCTCGCCCGCATGGGCAATTACCGGGACAAGGTGGAGGAGTCCGATGCCCTGGTTTATGCAGTCCAATTCGATACAATGTCGGCCGCCCGCCCATCACAGTACCTGCAGGGGCTGAGTGAAACCAGCGGCGGAAGGCTCTTCCGGGCTTCCAGTTTTCCCAACCTCACGGGAGCTTTCGCCGAGATCGCCGATGAACTGCGGCATCAGTACACGATTTGCTATTACCCTCCCGGCCGGGAGAATGACTCTTCCCTGCGGCAGATTCGCGTGACGGTCGACAGGCCGGGCATTAAAATCAGGGCTCGCAAAGGGTATCGAATTGCCTCCTACGCGAAGGATCCCGAGTGACAGAAGACAAGTGAATGCTTCACCGCCTGCAGGTGGTCGTTCCACTGTAACGGTCTCAATTTCAGGTCCGTCCAGCTTCCGGCGGCAGGATCATCATGAAAAAACTCTTAATGGCCTGGATCCGGGCGAGGATTCTCCTGGCTCGCAAGAATCCCGACACACTGCAATAATGGCCAGATAGCCCCATCATGGAAGCGAGTACTAACGGATCCATCGGAATGCAAATTGATTCCGTGGCACTTAATGGCAATTTTTTTCGCAAGTTCACACTTCGGATCCGTCCTGAAAGCAGGAGGGATGGATGAGCTATCCGATTCAGAGAGACAGATTTGCGCTGGAAGTCCTCAGCTTCTTGCTCCTTTGCTGCCCCACCCGCGCGCAGGTGCAGACTGGCGGATTCGATAGGCCTGCCGGCTATGTGATACGCTTCGAGCGAACCGGCGGATATGCGGGAGTGTACAATAGTTTCTGGATGTACCCTGACGGAAAAATCTTCAACGAAGAAGGAAAGGTCAGGAAAATCGCTCCTGAAACCGTCAGAGGACTTGTCGCCAGGATCACTCCGCTGATCGTCCCGGAATCCGTCAAGGCGAGCCTGCCCAAGTCTATCTGCAGTGATTGTTTTATATACCGGATTATGGTCTTTGTAGATTCGGAGGTTCGGACTTTAACCTTGTCAGAGCCTCTTCAGGCAGATGTATCAGGTTCTGCGAGTGAATTGAGACGGATGCGGGACCTCCTGTTTAATCTCGACTGGAAATAGGCGCCGAGCCGCCGCCCGCTCTTGTCTTCTTTATTGGAAATCACGAAATACACGAAACCCGCTTCGTGCATGTCGTGTATTCCGTGCCTGCTGCCTTGCCTGCCTTCGATCGTCCAGGCAGTCCCCTGATCGACGAGCCTATCGTACGGAACCCATGCAGCCGGCACTTCCGGAGAACTTCTCGCCGGGAATTTCGTATTTCCCCGTAAGACTGGGAGACAATAAATGTTATTGACGGAGGATTGACCAAAATGAGAACGATGTCGTTTGCCATTATCTGTCTATTACCAACATTTTCATGGGCACAAGGCAAGATCAAGCCGGAGCAGATCCAGGAGCATCCAAAGCTCGAAGTTGTCCTCCCCGATTTTTCCGCCGAGGGTCTGATCCTGGATATTGGAGGCGGCGGCGAAGGAGTGATCGGCCAGCTCAAGGGGAAGCAGGTGGTGGCCGTGGACCTCATCAAGCGCGAATTGGAAGATGCGCCGGGCGAACCCCTGATCAAAATCGTCATGGACGCACGGGAGCTGAAGTTTCTGGACCGGACCTTCGCCACGACGACGGTATTCTTCACCTTCATGTACATCAGCCCTGCCGATCACGAAAAAGTGTTCCAGGAGATCTATCGCGTCCTCCGGCCGGGCGGCCGCCTGCACATCTGGGACGCCGTTTTTCCGAAAACCACCGAAGAGGGCAAGCTCTATATCCTCTACCCTCTCCATATCAAGTTGCCCGCCGGGGATATCAGCACGGGCTACGGAGTGCGGATCGCCGCAGGGCAGGGGGCGGACCATTTCGTCGAGCTTGCCACAAAAACGGGTTTCCAGACCGCGGCGCGCAAGGATGAGAAAGGCTGGTTCTACCTCGAGTTGAAGAAGCCGGTCTGACTCATTCAGCCGGCTCATGGCTGTCGTCGAAATTTCTGCGGTCCGCTTTCCCTCGGCACGATTGACGGCGTCCTCTTCTGCAGGTATCCTTGTCGGCATCGGACGGCAGGGGAGTCTGCCGCGGCCGATCCCTCATCCTGATCACCACGGAGGCCGAAGCGATCGCCATGAATGTATCCGTCCGTACCGCGGGCCCGGGCGGCGATGCGCCGCAGCAGGCAGCGCGCACAACCACGGGGCTGGAACCCTATCAGGGGCCCTGGAACAGAAGAACTGCCGGACATCTGCTGCGGCGGACCATCATCGGGCCTTCGGAAGATGAAGTTGCCGCCGCGGCGTCGACTTCCCTCGATTCCATACTTGGGGAGCTGCTGCAGGAACTTGCCGCACCCCCGCCCCCCATCGATCCCACCACGGGGCAGACCTGGATCGGCAAGGTTTTCGACTCGACGCTGGACTCCAAATACCAGGGATATCTCAAGGCATGGTGGTTGGGGTTGATGGCGGCGCAGGGAATTTCGATACTCGAAAAACTGGTCCTTTTCTGGCACAACCATTTCGTTTCCGAGTACTCGACGGTGCTGGACTCCCGCTACATGTACCAGCAGAACGCCTTGTTCCGCAGGCTTGCTCTCGGCAACATCAGGGAGCTGGTCAAGGCCGTTACGCTCGACCCCGCCATGCTGATCTACCTGAATGGATACAGAAATCGCGGAGACGGGAGCAACATACCCGACGAGAACTACGCGCGCGAGCTCCAGGAGCTGTTTACAATCGGGAAAGGCCCCCAGCGCGGCCCCGGGGATTATACCAACTACACCGAGCAGGATGTGAAAGCCGCCGCCCACGTCCTGACAGGCTGGCGCACAAACGGCTACCGGAGCACAAGCAATCCGTCCATCAACTCCTATTTCGAAGCGATCCGTCACGACCAGAAGGACAAGCAGTTTTCCGCGGCCTATCAGGGTATGCGCATCGCCGGCGGCAGCGACGGAATCCGCGAATTGAACGACCTAGTCGAAATGATCTTCCGGCAGCAGGAGACGGCCAGGTTTCTCTGCCGCAAGCTGTACCGGTGGTTCGTGTATTACGACATCGACGCCGCGGTCGACCAGAACGTGATCGAACCCCTCGCGGATGTCATGCGCAGCCACAACTATGAAATCAGACCGGTACTCATCGCCCTGTTCCGCAGCGCGCATTTTTTCGACGAGAGCAACATCGGCTGCCTGATCAAGAATCCGGTGGATCTGATCGCCGGGGCTTTGCGGGGTCTGACCGTGTCCATGCCTTCGCCCGCCTCGCAGGCCGTTGCCTACAATGCCCTGCTGTCTTCCCTCGCGGTCACGTCAGGCAACCTCCAGATGACGCTGATGGATGCGCCCAGCGTGGCCGGTTGGCCTGCGTACTATCAGAACCCGGATTTCCACCGCCTCTGGATCAACACTCTTACTTTGCCGGCACGGTGGGCGTTCACGGATTCCCTGGTGAATGGAATCCGGGCAAGCGGCACGACAACGGCCGTAGACCTGCTCTCCATGGCGAAGCGCACCTCGAATCCTGCGGATCCGCGGCAGCTGGTCGGCGAACTTGCGGACGCGATGTTTGCGATCGAGCTGACCGCGGACCAGAAGGACTACCTCGCGGCAAGTGTATTGATTCCGGGGCTCCCGGACAGTGTGTGGACGCAGAACTGGAACCAGCACATCGCCGATCCGAACAACACCCAGAAACGCAACGCGGTGGTTACCCGGCTCAATGCCCTCATGAGATTCATGATGAGGATGGCCGAATTTCAACTTTCCTAGGCAGTCCGCCGGACGACAGGAATTCATAACTCGAGGAACAGCCATGAAGAGAAGGGAATTCATCAAAAAGTTCGGCCCGCTTACCGCCGTGCCCTTCTATGTAAACGGCCTGGCCGTGGCGGCTGACGATCAATCGCCGTGGCTCGCCGCTCTGGCCGGGACATCGTCGGCGCTGGACCGCGTGCTGGTAGTGGTTCAGCTGGTCGGCGGCAACGATGGGATCAACACGGTCATTCCGCTGGATCAGTATTCCGCCTACAAGAACATCCGTGCGAATATCGCCATCCCCGACGACCGCGTGCTGCGACTGACCGAAACGGCCGGCTTTCACCCGGCGATGACCGCGATGAAGACTCTCTACGACAACGGGAAGCTGTGCGTGGTCCAGGGAGTGTCGTACCCCAATCCCAACTTCTCCCATTTTCGCGCCACGGACATCTGGCTGACGGCATCCGATTACAACCAGGACCTTTCCAGCGGCTGGATGGGACGGTATCTGGCGTACGAGTTCGACGGATACCCCGACGGCTACCCCAACCCTCAAATGCCGGACCCCCCCGCACTGCAAATCGGCTCGGTCGTATCGCTGGGCTTTCAAGGGCCGAGCCAGTCCACGGCCATCACCATCCAGGACCCCGGCACTTTTTATCAGCTGGTCAGCGGGTCCAGCAGCGGCGGGCAGGACGATGCGCCGCCCACGACCGCGGGCCGGGAACTGGCATACATCCGCCAGGTGGCAACCCAGTCGATGGGATTTGCAGCCAGAGTAAAGGCGGCCGCCGACAAGGCGCAAAACAGGTCGGCCCTCTACCCGGCGGCCGGTCAGAACTCGCTGGCCGACCAGCTCAGGATTGTCGCGCGCCTGATCGCGGGCGGGCTGAGAACCCGTATATACATGGTAAACCTCGGAGGATTCGACACGCACTCGAACCAGGTTGCCGCCGACACGACGACAGGAACTCATGCGAATCTCCTGGGGAAGCTCGCCACAGCAGTAGGAGCATTCGTGGACGACATGGAAATTCTTGGATGCGATCACCGTGTTATAGGCATGACTTTTTCTGAGTTCGGCCGGCGCGTGGCGTCGAACGCCAGCCTGGGCACAGATCACGGCACAGCCGAGCCCGTGTTCCTGTTCGGAACCATGGTCCGGCCGGGAATCGTGGGGAACACTCCCAGCCTGTCGGACTTGTCCAACGGCAATCTGAAAACGCAGTTCGACTTTCGATCCGTGTACGCTTCGGTTCTCGCCCTGTGGCTGGGTGGGGATCTCAACGGGCTGGAAGCAGTGCTGTCAAGAAGTTACCCGATACTCGATCTTATCCAGGCGCCGCGCGTGCTTTCCCGCCGGCGGCCGGTGATTCGGTTTTGAAGTTGTGGATACTCCGGAAATCGGTGATGAATTCACAATTCCGGCTCCACCTGTCCGAAAAGCCTTGTTTCGCGGCGGTAGCGCCGAGGAGGAATCTCATGAGACATTGCTTTGCGCTCCTGCCGGTGTTGCTTCTGGCTGCGCCCTTGTGCGCGCAATCCGACCTGGCCTTCCCCCAAATGGCGGTCGGGGGAAACCCCGCATACGAAACGGTGCTGCAGATCACGAACGAGGTCGAAGCCAGCAACCCGATCCTGATCAGTGTCTATCAGGGACTTCTGGCCGGCGCGGCCAACGGGACCGCGCTGCCGGTCCGGTTTGACGGCGGTGCTCCCACGACAACCAATGCCGTGACGCTGACGCCGTTCCAGGAATACACGACGATCCTGACGGGGACCGGCGCCACCCTGATGAACGGGTGGGTGCGGGTGCAATCCACCATCGCCGGCGGCAAGATCTCCGGAAACCTCATATTCCGGCAGCGCAGCGGGACCACGGTAGTCGACTCCGTGGGAAGCACGACGCCGCAGCGTTTCCGCCAGGCCATCGTCCAACTCGATACCCGCGAGGCAGGCAGCGACGCGGGACTGGCATTCGTAAACGCGGACAATTCACCGGTCGTCGTCACGTTCGACTTGTTCAAGGGCCAGGTTCCGGCCGCATCCTCGTTGCCGGTCACGCTGCAACCGAATCAGCATTATGCGAAGCTCCTGTCGGAGATGTTCCCGGGCTTCGGAAACCAGCAGGGCACCCTGGTGATCGAGGCTGCACCCAACCGTGCGGTTTCCTGCATGGCGCTGCGCCTGGATGGAGGCCGCCTCACCAGTATCCCGGTACGACCGCTGGGCTTCAGTTTCGCATATTCCGTAACCAGCGACGCGGGGGGGACGCTGGAGACGGGATTCTGGATGTTTGACATGGTGGGATTCAATCTGATCGGCTCCGGGAAGATTGAATCTCCCTCACCGGCTGAATTGTCCGAAGTCACCGGCAGCTGGATCGGCACGAACTTTCAGTTCCGCTACAGGAAGGTCTTCCAGGACGGAACCGTGGGGGTAGTGGTATTCAACGGCACCAGCGCGGGCCGGGAATCCACCGCCGGCGCCGACGGCAAGAGCAAAGCCGTCACCGGCAAAGTGACCACGCTCGGCCCGGACGGCCGCGTGATCTCGCTCAACAACTTCACTGCCTTTCACAAATTCGGCTCGCCGCCGCAGCAGTAGCATTCGGGCCGGGCCTATCGTACTTTAACGAGTTTGCTCCCGACCTTGTCGAGCCAGGTGTCGTACACGATCACCTTCAGAATCTGAGTGGAAGCCTTCTGGGGAATCTGCGTGGAGAACGAGATTCCGGTACGGAGGAGCTCCTGGTATTTGACCTCGGGAAGCTCGTAATTCAGCGTCTTCCAGCTTTCGCCGAGATATTTCTCGCTCCCATCGGCGTAGAACACGGCGATGTAGAGCCTTCCGAGGTGGCGGTCTCCCACCATCTTGAACCCGACCTTTTCGGCTTCAATCTGCATGTCGACGCCGATTTTCGGCTCGCCTGCCTCGTCCTGGCCCTTGATGGTCGCGACCCTGAAGGGAATATCATCCACATCGGCCTCATACGCCCCGGCGGCCGATATCCGGCTGAAGGCAAGAAATTCCTCCCGATCGTACGGCCGCAGCGAGTCGCGGGCGTAATACCCGCGCCGGAATGACACTTTCACTCCCGGCCGGTTCACCTTCACGTGTATCTGGCGGTATTTTCCGTCCCATCGGTTGTCCGCCGGGTAATAACCGAGGAGGTACTGGACGCGCGTGATCTCATCCAACCGGTCGAGGGCCTTGTTGATGTCGCCGTTGATCGTGGCCCGGCCCCCGGTCAATGTCGAGACGTTGCTTATGGCGGAGAGCATGAACTTCGAGCTCCAGCTCGTCTGCGAAATCTCGGGCGGGGGCGGCATGACGGCAGTTTGCGTATTCCGCGGCTGCGCTTGCAGCGTGATCCCTTTGGTGGGAACGTACTCGGGATCGTGGAACAGCCCGCCGGTGTGGAAGGATTCGATCGACACCCGGGCGTCGTTTGCCATGGCGACCACGCCTTTGTCGTACGTGTCGTTGCCGCCGGGGAACAGAAGCCCACTGCCTGTGAAGAAAAGCAGGTGCTTCTCCCCGTCCATATAGCGCATGTATTCGATGCAGGTATACAGGTTCTGCAGGTCCTGGAAGGATCCGGCCGCCTTGGGCGCGAACTGATCGAAGGAGAGCGAGAGCGTGAGTGCTTGCCCGAGAAGCGTGTCGAACTTGATCATGCTCAGCATGACCTCGGATCCCGGCATGTCCGTTTCGGCCACTTCCTCCGCCACTTCCGTCCGGATGTCGGCTTCCGCGGCCACGTCCGCGTCCTTAACAAGCATGTCCGCTGCCCGCTGCCAATCCTTGACGATTGTTCCCTTTTCCGTGATCCGCCCCGGAGGCACACGCCGGGATGCCAGCAGGGCGTCGCCCTGGAAGACCTTGTCGATTTCAGACTGGTACGACTTGGGGATTTCCTTGAGCCCGTACACAGTCGACAGGCCGCGAAAACGCGTTTCGAGCCAGGATTCGATCTTTTCGTTGTTCTTTTTGTACCGTTCGAGCACCTGGGCGATGCGTTCGTGGTCCGTAGTGAAATCGGTTGCACGGTTGTAAGCGAACACCGCGACGCGGTCCCGGGGGAGTAGGTCGTTGCGCACAAACCGGATCAGGGTATCCACTGCCCTGAGCGGGATCTGGTGCTTGCCCCGCCCCATCAGGATCAAAAAGGTACGGGACGGCTGCGGCGCGACTTCCAATGCCGGTTTTACCGCGGCGGCCGATTGCGGCGCCGGCCCCGGGGAAGCGGCGGATAGCGTCTGGACCGAAAAGTGCCTTATTTCCTGAGGACGCCCTCCCTCGAACACCTGAAAGTCCTCCGCTTTCAAATCCGTTACCGGCTTGTCCTGCCGGTCGGTGACGATAACATCCACCGGGATCAGGCGGACGCGCACCCGAATGGTACCCGGGGGCCCGGCTTGCTGTTGCGAGCCAATCCCCTGGTCCTGCCCCGCAGGCTCGATGGCACCGGCATGCAGCAAACCGGCAGTCAATGCCGCACAGATCAATGTCAGATTTCTAAGGAAACACATACTCCTCCACCTCGGCGGGAGAATCAGGCACCGAGAGAAATAATACCATCACCGGGAAGCCTGAGCCACACGCAGTAAGAGACTTGAGGTAATCATATCACAAGAGCCGCCCGCGCGAACCGGCCGCAGAGGACCTCCAGCGGCAGGGAATACTCCCTGTTGCAGCGGGGCAGGCCGCGTTTCTTCGCAGGCCCGCGGAAGGAGCGCGGGCGTCCCGCCGGCAAATAGCTCATTTGATTTCCAGACGGACCGCAGGCTTGTTCTCCTCCCCTCCAAACAGTAGACTTCTACTCAGGCATGTGGAGACTGACGCGATATGCAATTCGCCGTTATCGACAATAACGTGGATCCGATGACACCGGAGCAAGGACGCGGACGGGGCTTTGTCGAGGCGCTGGACGCCTGGGTGAAAGGCAAAGACTATGAGTTCATTCGCTACGACCGGATCGCGGCTGCCGCAGAAGATGCCGTGCGTTACAGGGGCTTGATCCTGTCGGGATCACGGTACGACTTCGCCCGCCGCGATGACCGTCTCGACCTCGACACATATCAAAAAATGACTCCCGAACTGCAGCTGCTGAGAGATTTTGACGCACCAGTCCTCGGAATCTGCTTCGGCCACCAACTCCTCGCCCTCGCCGAGGAGTTCGAAATCGGCCGGACTGATTTCGGACAATTGAGGATCCGCAACATGGAGGCCGCCGAGGACGACGGCCTGGTGACAAGACTCCGCCTGGAATCCGGACTCCGTTTCACCTCACGGACCGAACTCTGGGTGCAGAATAATCATAGGCAGGAGGTCGTTCCCACCGAAGCGCTGCTCGAGCGTTTCGAAATCCTCGCCCGTTCCGAGCTGTGCCCCGTGCAAGTGTTGCAGCACCGAGCCCGGGATTGGTTCGGAGTCCAGTTTCACCCCGAGATCGGCAGGAATTCGAGGCGCGGCGATACGCACCGGCATGATGATGCGGAAAGGGACGGCTACGCTCTGATTCGCGACTTCGTGCGCTACTGCCTCAAATAGGCATAAAGACCCGTCGATTTAACTCGAGATCGATCAGAAATGAAGATCAGAAAGACCAGGAGCATGGCAAGGAGCTTCGGACAAGAGAGGCAACGGAATCAAGCGCCGGGAATCTCGGTCCTGATCGCGTCGGACTGGGCTCCGATCCGGGCCCTGGAAGGACCGATGAGCGGCAATCCCGAATCGGTCTACGGAGAAATGCTGCCCGTGCTTCGCAACGCCGACCTGCGCATCGTAAACTGCGAATGCGCGCTGACTTCTTTCGGCAAGCCGGTCTGGAAGAGCGGAGCGGTGTTCAAGGGAGCGCCGGAGCATGTCCGGGGCCTCGCCGCCGTGCCTTTTGAAGTCGCGTGCCTCGCGAACAATCATGTCTTCGATTACGGCCTCGCTGGTTTCAGGGAAAGCCTGAAATTGTTGCACGGGAACGGAATCCGCACGGTGGGCGCCGGCCTGACCGAGGAGCAGGCTTACAAGCCGTTGACACTTGCGGTGAAGAAGACGAAGGTGCATATCGTCAATTTCAGCGAAGGGGAAGACCTCACATCATCCCGCGGTGGAGCCGGCGTCGCCGGCTGGGACATCCCCAGGGCGCTGGCCTCGATCCGGCGCTGCAGGAAAAAGGGTGGGCTGGTGATCGCGATCGGGCATTGCGGCCTGGAGTACATCCCCTATCCCCCGCCCTATGTCGCAGCTGCCTTCCGGTCGATGGCAGATGCCGGCGCCGATTGTGTCATCGGCCATCATCCGCACGTTCCGCAGGGGATCGAATGGCGGAAGGGCAAGCCCATTGCCTACAGTCTCGGCAACTTCGTGTTTTACCAGCACACGGACCTGTATTACCGGAAGACCGGATATTGCGTCACCCTGCGATTCGCCGGCAATGCCGTTTCCGGGTTTGAGCTGCACCCCTACGGCATTACGGAAAGCGGCCTGCGCAAACTCGATGCCCGCGAAGAGACCCGATTCCGGCGGACCATCGCCCGAATCTCGCGCCCGCTGCGCACCGTCGCGGGAATCGAAAGAGCCTGGCAGTCATATCTGGCCTATTACGGCGCGGCGGGATTTGAGGAGGAGGTAAAGGGCATCCTGGAGAGAATGAGAGCAGAACCCCCCAAAGGCGCCGCGATGTTTCGAAACCGGATCACCACCATGCAGCACTTGGAGCTCTGGCGCGGTTTCCTGACGCGGATGATGGCCGGCCACCCGCCGGCCTACTCCAGAGAGGCCTACCAGACCGTCACCAGGTGGTTTTCCGCGAAGGGCGGGATCCAATAATCAAGACCGCACATTACAGCCTGTTACGATTTGCGTTCCGTTCTTGGGCAGGATCCGAAGAAATGCGTGCCAGAAATTCACGGAAATCCTTTACAATGCTCCCCTGTCTGATGCAGGCTCGACAGTTTCCTTGCAGGAGGATCCCAATGAAATCGCATATCGGTGACGCACCCATTCGATGGGGCATCGTTCTATCCATCATGAGCCTCAGCCTTGGTGTGCATTCATTCCCGGCCCAGCAGGGCGAGAAGCAGGCGGTGGCTCCACAGAAGAAGCTTGTGCTCGATTGGTTGGCACAACGCGACATCGTCGAGAGATTCGGCAAGATCTCCGACGCCATCTGGTCGTATGCCGAGCTGGGGATGCAGGAGTTCAAGTCCTCAAAGCTGCTGGCCGACACGCTCGAGCAGGCCGGCTTCAAGGTTGAACGGGGCCTGGCCGGCATGCCCACCTGCTTTGTGGCCTCCTACGGTTCCGGAAAGCCGGTGATCGGGATACTCGGGGAATTCGACGCGCTGCCGATGATTTCCCAGAAGGGGCGGGTCCCGACCCAGAGTCCCCTTGTGGAAGGAGCCCCCGGGCACGGTTGCGGCCACAACGCGCAGGGCGCCGCGGCTGCAGCCGCGGCGATAGCCGTCAAACAGGCGATCGACAAGTTCGGCATCAAAGGGACGATCAAGGTGTTCGGATCCCCGGCGGAAGAAACCGTGATCAGCCGCCCCTACATGGTCCGGGCCGGGCTCTTCCAGGATGTCGATGCGGTGATCGACAATCACGGCGGCAGCAGCTTCGGGACGTCGTACGGGGTGGAAGGCAACGCCTTGTACTCGGTGGTCTTCACCTTCAAGGGGAAGACGGCCCACGCCGCGGGATCGCCCTGGAGCGCGCGCAGCGCGCTCGACGCTGTCGACATCATGAACGTGGCGGTCAACTACTTGCGCGAGCACCTGTTCTACACCGAGCGCATCCATTACGTGATCACCGAAGGAGGAGAGGCGCCGAACGTAGTGCCTGACCGGGCCAGCGTCTGGTATTACGTCCGCGACAGCGACGAACGGCTGGCGGACACGTACGACCGCGTTGTGAATTGCGCCAAGGCCGGCGCACTTGCCAGCGGCACGGAGCTTGTCTCCATGCGCGTCCTTACCGCGATCCATCAGCGGCACGCCAACAAGGCGGCCGCCGAGCTTTACCAGAAAAACATCGAACTGGTGGGTATGCCGGCATGGACCGATGAAGAGATCGCCTACGCGAAAGCCCTGCAGAAAACCCTCGGTGCGCGCGAGTCCGGGATGCCGGCACGCGTTGGCTCCCTTCGGGATCCCGATCGCACCTTCGTGGGCGGCGGCTCGTCCGATGTGGGGGAAGTCACGCTCGTAGCCCCGACGGCCACGATCCGGTTTCCGGGCCAGGTGCCGGGTGCGATCGGCCATCACTGGTCGGTGACGTCCTGCAATTTCGGCTCGACGGCATGGAAAGGCCTGAATGCAGGCGCCAAAGCCATGGCTGCCTCCGCGATCGACCTCATGACTGTGCCGGATGAGCTGAACAAACTGCGCGTGGAATTCGAGGCCTATGCCAAGGACCATCCTTACAAGTCCTTCCTCCCCCCGGATGCCGTGCCGCCCCTGGACCTGAACAAGGAGCTCATGGACAAATACCGCCCCAGAATGGAAGCCGCGGGATATGTGGACTGGAAGCAATAGCTCATTTGTCAGGAGGATCCGATGAGCAGCTCTTTCGTCCGGCGGTTCGCCATCGCGGGAGTCCTGGCCGCGGTTGCGGCCGGGCCCTCCTGCACCAATTTCGGGAGCCGGGAGGCTCCGGCGCAGAGCCGATCGGTGAAGATCGGGAATTACTTCAGTGACGCGCCCTACGGCATTGCCATCATCGTCGACGACGAGACCGGCTTTCTCATCGATCCCGATTGGGACGGGAAGGGCCAGCGCTCGAGATATTACGATCGGGACGTGGCCTTCGTCCCGCCCGGGACAGCTTCACCCGATTTTTCCTATGTCCGAACGACCTTCCTCCATGCGGGCGCGAACATCACCTTCACCTGGGGCCGGTCGGGACCGGGTGCGGTCGTGGCGCTTATCGGAACGGACCGCCCGGCGATATTGTCGCTGCGCCTTCCGGCAACCTGGCCGCGATTCCACACGATCTACACGGCGTCCGCCGACGGACTCACGGGATACGGAATCGCTCCGCGCGGCGCGTATGTTCCTTTCGTCCTCCGCGTCGATCCGGCGCCGTCCGTCGTCCGCGCGAACGTAAAATCCGAGGCCGAGGTGGTTCTTGACCTCGACCCCCGGCGCCCGGCGCGGTTCGTCGCCGGTATCGGCGAGCTTCCCGACCTGGGAGCGGTGGAAGGACTCCTCAGGACGGCCGGCGAAAGCTACGCCGCCCGCCGGATTGCAGCCGAGGGGAGCTGGGGGGATTTTCTCGGAGCGATCGCCGACAACGCCAACTTCAGCCGCCTGTACGGCAGCGACAACGGCCGGACCGCGCACAGCGACGGCCGCGGCTGGTGGCTCCAGAAGCTCGGCGGCAGCCCGGACCACTTCCCCTATTTCGTCTGGGACTTTTTCTTCAACGCCCTCCTCGCCAGCCTCGAGGATCCCGAGGGCGCTCACGACACGGTCCGGGCCGTGCTGTCGTTTCAGACGCCCGAAGGATTTGTCCCCAGCTTTTCCCATTGGAACAACGAGGACGGTACCTATGTGACGCTCCACCGCTCGATGCCTCCCGTCGGTGCGATGTGCGTCTGGAAAATGCACACGAGGCGGCCGGACCGGGGCTTCCTGGCCGAAGTATATCCGGCGCTTGCCCGCTGGCACGCCTGGTGGCCGGAGGCGCGCGACGGGAACCGGAACGGCTTGCTCGAATGGGGCTCCGGCCAAGGCTGGTGGCAGGGCGCCCAGTACGAGACCGGCTGGGATGACAACGTGCACTTCGAACGGACAGCGATCGTTGGACAGACGATGAACGCCGATGCGGTCGACCTCAGCTCGTTGTGGGCGATGGATGCCGAATATCTGTCCTTTATTGCCGCCGCCCTCGGGAAGAATGAAGACGCCGACCGTTTCCGGCGCGAGCGCGAGGAGATGAACAAACGGATCAACGACCGGTTGTGGAACGAGAGCCTGGGAATCTACTGCTCCCGGCTGTGGGACATCCCGGCCGAGGAAGCTCCGGCCCTGCCGGCAAACGCCGGATTTCGCGGCGGGTTCGAAGGCGTTTTCTACCGTGATTGGCTGTTCAGGACCGAGGCCGCGCGCCGGAGAGCTGACCGCCTTGACTTTGACTGGGGGGATGCCGGTCCGATGGAAGGAATCGGCGGTGACCGTTGGGCAGCGCGCTGGTCGGGAACTTTCAGCCCGCCTGAGCCCGGGTCTTATCGTTTCGCCGTCCAGGCGGACGAAGGTGCCCGGCTCTTCGTCGACGGTAAGCTCGTGCTTGATTCCTGGACCCGGACAACGGGCGACAGGCGGACGGCGGACATCGACTGTGGCGATGGAAAACCGCGTCCGGTGGTGCTCGAATATTTCGAGGATAAGGGCAGGGCGTCCCTGCGCTTCGTGGTGCATCGCCTCATGCCCGGCAAGCCGGGGTCCGACTGGCTGACGCGGCTGACGCCGATGAACTTCTATCCGCTCATCTGCGGTGCTCCGGACGCGGACAGGGCCAGGCGGGTCCTGGACTGGATGTATCGCAAAGACAAGTTCTGGGGGGCATGGATCCTCCCGACGGTTCCCTACGACGACCCGGTGTGGTCGCAACAGACGTATTGGCGCGGCCATATCTGGCCTCCGGCCAACTACCTTCTCTGGCAGGGGATGCGGCGCTATGCCGACGCCTCCCGCCAAGCCGAGTTTGCCAGGAAGAGCGTCGACCTCTTCATGCGGAACTGGACGACCAGCCGTCTCTGCTGCGAGAATTACCGAAGCAGCGACGGCGCATGCGGTGACGACCCGCATTACACATGGGGCGCACTGCTCTGCCTGATCGGCGTGGAGGCCCTGGCCGATGTCGGACCGGACTTCAAACCGGTCCCGCGCCGGGATCTCGGCCTCGAGGACATCGTCATGCGGCGCGTGCCTTTCGGCGGAGGGCTCTATCGGATCGAAATCGGCCGCGGTACGGTTTCGGCTTCCCCCGAACCAGACCGATAGCCTGATATAGAATTGCAGGGCGACATTTCTGCCCCGGAGCCCACCGCGAGAGGAAATCCTCTCGTCCGGCCGCGATCATCGAGTTCCCTGATCGGCGGAATGGATCCGCAGATCAGATCACGGGGAATTGTTTAGCCAGCCCGAAGGAAACAGCCACGAATTCCACGAATGATCACGAAAGCCGCGTGGTATGGCTCGCGTCAAGGGAGATAATTCTTCGTGCGAATTCGTGAAATTCGTGGCCGCTTTTGCCGGGCGCCGTCCGGGGCGGAACAGAGATCGAAGAGATTTGCCACAGATTTCACAAATATTATCGACACCAAAAACTCTGTGAAATCAGTGAAATCTGTGGCGGCTTTCTTTCGTGAAATTGTGGCTTTATTTGCAGACTTTCAACTGTTCCGAGCCGGCGAAACAGTTACGATCACGGTCCCGGGGCATTTTCACCGCAGGTTGTATCGTTTGCCGGCGGAGTCGATGACGGCCCGGATCAATCGCCGGTAGTCCTCCATCTCGCCGCCGGGCGACCGATAGTGCAGCGCATAAATCTGCGGCGCCCAACTCTTGTGTGGTTTCAAACCGGGGATCCCGTTGACCTCGATGATTCTGAGGTTCCCTTCCGCATCCGTCTTGATGTCAATCCGGACGTGGTCCAGGCAGTTCATGGCGTCCGCCGCTCTGGCGGCGATCTCCACCGCATCCCCGGCGCGCGGGCCCGCGGCGTGGATCTTCGTCAGTCCGACGCCGCGCAAATCGCTGCGCAGGACCCTGTGCTTACCGTAATATTGCTTTTCGACGGAGACCATCCCGGGCAGGCACTCCCTGCTGTCCCCGTTCCCGACTACCAGGGTGGTGAACTCATCGCCGGGAAGGAAGTCCTCCACCAGGGCTGCTTCATCGAACTCCCGCTCGATATAGGCGACCTGCCGCAAAAGCTCGGCCTCGGTATACACGACGCTCTCATCCGTGATTCCCACCGATCGGGATTCGCACATCGGCTTCACGAAGGCAGGGTAGCGGATGCCCGACACATCGTCTGTGCCGTGGACCAGGTGATGGGCCGGAACCGGAACGCCCTGGCGGGCCAGAATTCGGTGTGTCTGATACTTATCGATCATGTTCTTCATGGTCTGACTGTCGGACCCGATATACGGAATGCCCCTGCTGTCGAACACATCCGCCACCCAGACCCCCTCTTCATTTCTGCCGATGAATCTCTCGTTGGGTGAGATGTGGTACAGGGCACTCCAGGCAATGTCGTAACCGCCCCCGTCGATCGCCTTCCGGAAATCGGCTTCCGTCTCCACGTAAGCGATCCGCGAAGGATGCCCCACGGCATCGGCCGCGTCCCGCATGGATTCTGTGGCCTTCATATCTCCCCATCCCTGGGCATCCCCGCCCGGGCCGGTCAGGAGAAGAACCCTCATGCTGATGCTCCCCGTAAGCTATATAATAATAAGCACTTAGTCGTTATTATGCGCGCGGGCTAAAGCCCGCGCTCACTGCTAAAAAAGATCCGGAATGTGAGTATACGACAGAAGGGCCTGCGCAGTGGCGGCGGATATCGGCTCGAGTCTGCCCGCGATCACGCGCCGCTTGCTGCTGTCCAACTCCACCTTGGAAACAACTTCTACCGTCGTTGCGCCGCCTGCCGGACCTGCCTGCGCGGACTGCATTCCGGCAGCCACGGAATCCGCCAGGCTGACGTTGGGATCCAGGATCCTGACTGTCATGCCCGTATGCCGTTCCAGGGCCTCCCGGATATAGCCGCTGACATACGTGTAATGCGTGCAGCACAAACCTGCATACAAAATTTCGCCGGGAAGGCCTGCGTTTCCGGCTTCGGCGGCGCATCGCTCGATCAGGCCTGCAACAACCGGTCCGTCCGGGTCCACCTCAGTCGCGGCAGCCAGACCATGGCAGGACACCGCCGCGATCCTGCGCGGCTCGACCCCCTTTTGGACCAGCCCATCCCGGTGAACTCCCGATTCGATGGTGGTGCGCGTGCCGAGAATGACAAGGGATCCCCCGGGATCGGCGCACAACGACTCATGGCAGAGATCCAATCCCGCTTCGATGATCCCATGAACCGGGATTTCCGACTTCCCGGAGAATTCTGTCAGGCGATAGACAATGGAAAGGGTGTTGCACGCGATGAGGATGACATCCGGTTGAAACCGCCCCATGCTCTCCAGCGCCCGGTCGAACATGCGCGCGCGCGAGGCCATGCCGGGCATGTCGTTGTATCCCCGTTGCCGGTCAGGGGATGCGTTGAAATACGTCAGGCGTATGTTTCCGCCCCTGCCGGCACGGCGCAGATTCCTCTCCACCTCGGCACAGACGGATAGGCCGCCCAAGCCCGAATCGGTGACAACGAGGTGCAGATCTCTCTTCTGCCGGAAATCCGGCTCATGGCCGGCTGCCAAATTCCCTCCGTACCAGATAGCGCTCGAAGATCCTGCGATTCAGACGGCGTCGTGCACTGCAACTCGCGCCCCCGCGGGGCTCGCCACTGTTTGAATTGGAGCTGAAAATCGAGCCCGTCGTCAGTAGGCCTTCGCGAAGATCGCCTTCTCCCGGGAGGGCTGCCCGCAATATATGCACGCACCGGAAGCTTCGGGCTGCCCGAGAGGGATGCACCGCACTGTGGCTTTGGTATCTTCCTTGATCTTCTGCTCGCACTCAGGCTGTCCGCACCAGAATGCCAGCGCGAATCCCGCTTCAACGGCCGCCTTGAGCCCTTCGTAATCGAGCGGTTCCCCGGTGTTGGCGTCGCGAAACGCCAGCGCGCGGTCGTAGAGCGCCTGTTGGATCTCCTCCAGAGCCCGGGAAACGGTGCCGGCCAAACCTTCCTGCGACACAAACGACTTCCCCTCCTTGCCGGGTTTGTCGCGGCGCGCGAGTACCACCGTGTTTTTGGCGATGTCCTTCGGGCCGATCTCAACGCGCAGCGGAACACCGCGCATCTCCCAGTCATTGAACTTAAAGCCTGGGCTGGTGCCCTCCCGCTCGTCCAGGATAACGCGCAGATTCGATGCTGCGAGCTCGGACCGGAGTTTGCGGGCCTTTTCCAGGACCTGCGCCTGCTCCGCATCGGTCTTATAGATGGGAACGATCACAACCTGGTGCGGAGCCAGCTTCGGGGGCATGATCAGGCCCTGATCGTCTCCGTGTACCATGATTATGGCGCCGATAAACCGGGTGGAGAGCCCCCAGGATGTGGTCCAGCAGTGCTGCAGCACCCCATGCTTGTCGAGGTAGCGGATGTCGAAGGCCCGGGCGAAGTTCTGGCCGAGATTATGGGAGGTTCCCGCCTGCAAAGCCTTGCCGTCTCCCATGATCGCCTCGATCGAGTACGTCTGATCCGCGCCCGCGAAGCGCTCCGAAAGGGACTTCCGCCCCGGAATCACGGGAATGGCCGCATCCCTGACCGCGAAATCGGTGTAGATGTCGAGCATCTGCCGGGTCTCCGCCTCCGCCTCTTCATATGTCGCATGAGCGGTGTGCCCTTCCTGCCAGAAAAATTCCAGGGTGCGCAGAAACAGCTTGGTGCGCAACTCCCAGCGCACGACGCTGTTCCACTGGTTGATCAGCACGGGCAGATCGCGGTAGGACTGGATCCACTTCGCGTAGGCGTGCCCGATGATGGTTTCCGACGTAGGGCGGATCACCAGGGGCTCCTCGAGTTCCTCGCCGCCGCCGTGCGTGACGACCGCAAGCTCCGGCGAAAATCCCGCCACGTGCGACTGCTCCTTGTCGATGAAGCTGCGCGGGATCAGCAGCGGGAACGCCGCATTGAGGTGCCCGGTGGCTTTGAAGCGCCGGTCGAGCGCCTGCTGGATGTTTTCCCAGAGCGCCCACCCGTAAGGGCGCACGATCATGCAGCCGCGCACCGGCGCGTAATCGGCGAGTTCCGCCCGCAGCACCAGTTGGTTGTACCACTCCGCAAAATCTTCGGATCGCGATGGAAGTTTGAGTTCTGACATTCGCTTTGCACCCTCGTTGATTATTTTAGCCCCCATAAAAATCCCTGAAACCGAGGCAAACAGCAAGAGAAAGATTTAGAGCAGCACCGCACAGGAATGCGGGATGTGCA
>JAFNAG010000134.1 GCA_017860135.1 Acidobacteriota bacterium | reverse complement strand
CAGGGTGATGAGGCGCCTTTCCTCAAGTCCTGCCGGGTGGGACATGGATTCAACGCTGTTCTGCCTGGCGGCGACATTGCCGTGTGCGCGGAGGCGACCAGCCATGTGATAGGAAACGTCAACGAGGGTCGCTGGTACCTGGACCGGATTTCCGAGATGAATGGGCGGCTTTACGAGGATTGGCCGGATTGTTCAGGGTGCTTCGTGGGGCGATTTTGCCGCCTGTGCTGGCAAAAGGTTCCCGGGGGTGGACAAGCCTGGCGAAATGGGAGGATGAGGTTCTGCAGATTCACCCGGGAATATTACCTGGCTGTTTTTGACTGCATGCTGCGCGTGCTTGCGCGGAATCCCGCGCTCTGGGACGATCTGGCTCGGGCGGTAGGGGAAAAAATAAGCGAGATCCGCGCAGAGCAACTCAGCTCTTCTTCTCCCCCGAGCTGATCAATTCAACGTATTTTTTGTATCCCAAGATCACCGAAATCGGCTTGTCCTGGCGGCTGATCAGAAAGGTTTTGCCTTCCACGGATGTCTGGTGCAACAACTCCCCGAAGTGCACCTTCGCCTTGGTGGCGTTGATGGTTTCGAGATCTTCGATCTTTATCTTGCCCATATATCGGCCTGCTGGAATCCCGAAATGCCCGGCAATGAACCTCTCGGCGCTCGCCGCAGCGATTCTACTGAGTCCCCGACCCAACCCTTCCGTTCCCGGCGGCAATCCGGGCGCACGGCCACGCCGGTACGTGCCCGGCCATTCCGACTCACATATTTGATACCGCAACTTCGGCAGAAATGCCAGCAAAGGTGAGGTCGGATTGCCGCTCTTGCGAGTCGCCTGATGCCGCCCTCTATCTGGCGGCCCGGCGCAGCCACTTTCCGTATTCACTGTCGCGGGCCAGCCTCTTCACCTCTCTTGTCAGCAGCGGCTTCTTGTTTCCACCTTCCTTTTCAAGAGATTTCTTGAACTTGCGGATCAAAAGGTTGGCTTCGAGGTATTCCTCGAAGTCCTGGTGGGTCAGCCCATTCGAATCCAGCCATTCCTCGGTGTCCGATGCCCGGAACAGGCCTTTCTGCAGCCTGAATGAATCTGCCGCCTTCTGCAGTTCGACCGACCTGATCCTCAGACCGGCTTTCCGAGCCGCTTCGGCGGAAGCCCTCCTGCATTTCACTTCCGCCGACACCTGCCCATACATCCCTTCGAATTTCATGAAGTTCAGAATCTCAGCAACGGAGACCTTCGCATTGGCTTTTTCCATGCCCCCTCCTTGCAGTACATCGGGTCGTAACGTCGGGAGGTATTGAAAATTTGCTTACCACTTATAGGGCTTTTTATTCTCTGGGACAAGCAGAAAGTGTACAATCGGCCGTGTGCTCGTGCCGGCCGGCCGGCTTCCGGGCCTGCGGTTTCTATCAAACTTCCGATAATAATGTTGGGTTATAATGCGATACACGCGCATTGGATCGGTGCAGGAAGATCCCTTCCGATCCGGAGGGGCCCGTGTGTCCGGGCTGACACGTCCCATAATTTGTGCGGAGAAGAGATTCTGATTCTCCCAATAGGATAACAGATATGCGCAACCCTTGTCTTGTCGCACTGCTGGTACCCTGCCTGCTGCTTCCATGCACGGAGGCCCGAATCGTCTGCGGCCAGGAACCAAAAACCGGCGCGCAGGCGGTGGGGGAGATCGGGATTCTGGAGGCGGTCCGGACCACACTGGAGCTGCATCCCCTGCTTCTGGCGCAACAGAAGCAGGTGGAAATCAGCCGCGCGCTGAAGCAGCAGAGCAGTTCGGATTTCGACCCCCAGCTGCAATTATCGGCGATCCACGATCGCACCAACAACCCGCTGACGGATGCGGAGCGCTATAGCGCCCTGCAGTCCGGCCTGGCCGTTGACAATCAGGCTTTCAACCTCACAACGGCAGCGGGCAGCTATCAGAGACTGCTCCGATCGGGGATTGCCGTGGGCCCGACCCTGGAGATCAACCGTTATACGGACAACATTTTGAATACCCTGGGCGCCAACCGTGCGCGCATCGGTTTCGAGGTGAACGTGCCGCTGCGTCGCGGCAAGGGGCGCGAGGTCGTAACCGCCTATGAGAATTCCGCACAGATCGGCGTGGAGGCCAGCCTCTATGATCTGAACCAGACAATGGCGGGGCTCATCCTCGCGACCGCCACCAGCTACTGGGAATACGTGGCCTCTCTGCAGCAGCTGGCGATCATCACGGGATCAGAGGAGCGAGGGAGAGAATTCATCGAGAGCATCCAGACGCTCATCGCCGCAGACAGGATCCCGCGGAACGAGATCAACCAGGTGCTGGCCAATTTCGCCAGCCGCACTGCCACCCGTATTTCCTACGAGGGAAAGGTCGCCGAATCCCGAAACAACCTGGCCGTGGCCATGGGGCTGCCGCCGGAGCAGGTGGTCACCCTTCCCCAGCCCGCCGATTCATTCCCTGACGGGGAAAGCGCGACGCCTCCGGCCACATCCCCGGAGAGCATCCGGGCTCAGATCGCACAGGCCTTGCAGCGTCGTACGGATTTTCTGGCGGCAGAAAAAAGAAGGGATGCCGCCGACGTCCTGCGCTATTCCGCCAGGAACGGCCTTTTATCAAAGCTGGATCTTGTATTGAGCGGCGGCTATTCGGGGCTGCAGGAAGGTCGGAGGCCTGACGAATTCCTCATCTCCCCGTTCACGCGCGCCCACGGCCCGGATTTCACCTTCGGCCTCCGTTACACCTTCCCCCTGGGCAATAACCTTGCCGTCGGAAAGCTTGCCGAGGCGGAGGCATCCTACGATCAGGCTGTGCTCATCTGTTCCGAGCGGGCGCGCGTCATCGCCGGCAACGTGGCGAATGCATTGTCCGCCGTATACAGCAGCATTCATCGGCTCAGGAAGGCAGGCGAAGCCGTGACCGGCTACGAGGCGGCGCTCGAAGGCGAGAAAGACAAGCTGCGCCTGGGAGTCGGTTCTCTCACGGACACGCTCCTGGTCGAAGGCAGACTGACAGAGGTGTTGCTCGACCGGATCAGCGCACAACTGGCGTTCGCGGTAGCTTTGGTGCAGTATCGTTACGCCGGCGGGACTCTGATATCCCCCAACCAGCCTGTGCAGTCCATCGAACGGGATTTGTTTTTCCGCCTGCCGGGGGGAGCAGTATCGCGCGACTGATGCAGGAATCGCATCTCTCGCCTGTTCGCCGCAGAGAATCTAAACGGGGCCCCGGCATCGGGATTGGCTGAGGAGTGAGATCGCATGGATCCGACAAAGGTGTTCCGCAAAGTCGCTCTCGAACGCATGTCGTCCCCGGATCAGCTGGACCAGCTGTTGCACGTCACAACCGCCAGGAACTGGCTGGCGCTGCTGGCGCTGATCGCCCTGCTAGGCGCGGCTGTCGCGTGGGGGTACAAGGGACAGCTCACGACAAAGGTTGTCGGCCAGGGGGTGCTGATCCGCTCCGGCGGCGTCCAGAGCGTGATTCCGCTGGGCGCCGGACAGGTGATCGACATCCGGGTGCGGGTTGGCGACCACATTGCCGTGGGTCAGGTGATCGGCACGGTGGCCCAGCCTGCCTTTGTGGAAAAAATCAAGATTGCCAAGGGCCAGCTAACCGACGCGATGAAACAGAAAGAGGACATATTCAAGGTCCGTTCTGACCGCAGCCGCCTTCAGCTGGCCTTTCTGGAACGGCAGCGTGCCAACCTGGAACGCGAGATCCAGGAGTTGCAGCAGGAGGCCAGGATCGTCGAGGAGCAGATCCCGGTAGACGAGGAACTCCTCTCCAAGGGGCTGGTCACCAAACAGCAGGTGTATCTGACGCGGCAGAAGCTGGTCGGGATTCAGGGGAGTATCTCCTCCAGGCGCGCGCAATTCGCACAGCTCGATGCGCAGGAGTACCAGACCGAAAACGAGAGCCTGGAGGCGAACCTCGAGCATCAGAACAGGATCACGGACCTGCAGCGCGAACTGCAGGCCCTGGAGAGCGAGTTTGCAACCCAGGCCACGGTGGTCAGCCCTTACGCAGGTCAGGTGCTTGAGGTCAAGGTTTCGCCCGGGAGTTTCGTTCAGGTCGGAACACCCATCATCAGCCTCCAGCCGGATGTTGAAAACCTCGAAACGCTTGTATACGTGCCGTCCGTCAAGGCCAAGGATGTGCGACCGGGCATGGCAGTCGAGATTTCCCCCTCCACCGTGAAGCGCGAGGAATATGGATTCATCAGGGGCAAAGTTGTTTTCGTCGCCGATTACCCGGCCACGGAGGCGGCGCTGATGAGAATCTTCGAGAACGAACCGCTCGTGAGAGCGTTGACTGCCGGAGGTCCGGCGACTGAGATCCGTGCGGAAATGGATCCGGATCCCGCAACGCCTTCCGGATTCCGCTGGTCGTCGCCGCAGGGCGCCCCGCTGAAACTGAGTGCAGGCACGATCTGCGCGGTTGAGATCGTGGTCCGGACACAAAGACCGATCAGCATGATTTTCCCCTATATCAAAGAGAAGGTCGGGATGAGGTAGTCCGTTATGGGTTGGACCGGAGATTCGCTATCCGAGTGGAAGGATGCGCTGTTCGCGGGAGCGGCGCGCCTGTTCCGGCGCAGACGGGTCAGGACCCCCACCATAATCCAGATGGAAGCGCTGGAATGCGGAGCAGCCTCGCTGGCAATGATCCTCGGGTACTATGGCCGCTATGTTCCGCTGGAGGAGCTGCGTGTCGCCTGCGGCGTCTCGCGCGACGGCAGCAAGGCACTGAACGTCATCCTGGCGGCACGCTCTTTCGGGTTGCTCGCCAAGGGTTACAAAAAAGAGCCCGAACAGCTCCGCGACACGCCGTTGCCGATGATCGTCTTCTGGAACTTCAACCACTTCGTCGTGGTGGAAGGATTCCGGAGGGGGCGCGTCTATCTGAATGATCCGGCCACAGGACCACGCACTGTTTCGGAGCAGGAGTTCGATGAATCCTTCACAGGCGTGGTCCTCGCATTCGAGAAAGGCCCGAATTTCACCAAGGGGGGCGAGAAGCCATCCATCCTCCGGTCGCTCGGGAAGCGCCTCCCCGGCAGCAGGCTGGCACTCGCGTATGTCGTCCTCGCGACGTTGGCGCTGGTGGCTCCCGGGATATTGATCCCGGTTTTCTCGAAAGTTTTCGTGGACAACTTCCTCATTCAGGGCTCCCAGATGTGGTTGAAGCCCTTGCTGCTGATGATGGCGGTCACGGCAATTGTGCGCGCTCTTTTGACCTACCTGCAGCAGAAGGGGCTGCTCCGCCTGGAGATGAAGTTGTCCCTGGGCGCCTCGAGCCGCTTCTTCTGGCACGTGTTGCACCTGCCCATGGAGTTCTTTGCACAGCGTTTCCCGGGCGAAATCGGCTCCCGCGTTGAAATCAACGACAATGTCGCGGTGCTCCTGTCCGGGGAACTGGCCACCAGCCTGGTCAACATCGTCATGGTCGGCTTTTTCGCCGCTGTCATGTTTCAGTACGATGCAGCCCTGACGCTCCTGGGCATCGGCATCGCGCTCGTCAACCTGCTCCTCCTGCGCCTGCTGGCGCGCAAGAGGAAAGACAGCAACCGGAGGCTGCTTCAGGAACGAGGCAAGCTGGTGGGGACCTCCATGGCCGGCCTGCAGGGGATCGAGACGCTGAAAGCCACCGGCTCCGAGGACGAGTTCTTCCAGACATGGGCCGGATACCAGGCCAAGTTGATCCGCGCCGAGCAGGAACTGGGGATTTCCGCGCAATATCTGTCTGCCATCGTGCCGCTGCTCACATCGGTGAATGCCGTTGCTGTGCTTGCCCTGGGCGGACTGAGGATCATGGATGGCTTCCTTACCATGGGAATGCTGATCGCATTTCAGAGCCTGATGGCCAGCTTTATCGATCCTGTCAACAAACTGGTTGCGCTCGGCGGAAAGCTGCAGGAGGCGGAGGGCGACATGAATCGCCTGGATGACGTCCTGCACTACCCCTATGACCCTCTCCTGGAGGAGCCGGATCGAGGCGATTCCTCCCATGCCGGGCAGAGACTGGAAGGATACCTTGAACTGCGCGATGTGACATTTGGATACAGCCGGCTCGAGGCTCCGCTGATCACCAGATTCAGCCTGCAACTGAAGCCCGGGCAGCGGACGGCGCTGGTCGGCGGGTCGGGCAGCGGCAAATCCACGGTCGCAAAGCTGGTAACCGGCCTGTACCAGCCCTGGGAGGGGGAGGTGCTCTTCGATGGAATCCGCAGGCAGGAGCTGCCACGCTCTCTGGTCAACAATTCTGTCGCGTTTGTGGATCAGGAGATTGCGCTCTTCGAGGGAACGATCCGGAAAAACCTGACGATGTGGGATGACACCATAGAGGAACCGGTCCTCCTGCGGGCGGCGGAGGATGCCCGCATCCACGACGACATCTCCGATCGAGCGAATGGTTACGATTACGAGGTGGAGGAGCAAGGGAGAAACTTCAGCGGCGGGCAGCGGCAGCGTCTCGAGATCGCCCGCGCACTGGTCAGGGATCCGCGGATCCTGGTGCTCGATGAAGCCACCAGCGCGCTGGATCCCCTCACGGAAAAACAGGTCGACGATGCCATCCGCCGTCGCGGCTGCACCTGCCTCCTGGTTGCCCACCGTTTGAGCACGATCAGGGACTGCGACGAGATTATCGTTCTGGAAAAAGGCAAGGTGGTGGAGCGGGGAACGCACGAGTCTCTCATGAAGCGGAACGGCACCTACGCGCACCTGATCCAGGCAACGTAGCGCATGGAGGCGCCCGGCTTCGGGAGGAAGGATCCGGTCCGATGATCCGAATGCTCCGGATGAAACGGTGGGTGCAAGGGCGACGCTTGCGGGTTGAGAACCAGGTACGGGAAGTCGTCTGAGATCATGGAAGAAAAACTGGCAGACAACAATTCCGGCAGAGAAGGCACGCAGGAGGCAAGCCTGCGGTTTTCGTTTTGGATTCATGATCCATCCAGGTTATGGCTGGTGGAAGCCGGAAGTGTCGACATGTTCCTGGTCCTGGCCGAAGATGGCGAACCTGCAGGCGCCCGGCATCATGTCATGCGGGTGGAGAAGGGCGGGGCCATTTTTGGCGTGGCGCCGCCGGCGTCCACTGCCATGAGGATCCTCGCCGCAGCGACTCCCGAGAGCAGGCTGGCGGAGCAGCCTTTGTCCCGGATGCGTGAGATGCTGCAGGCTCCGGGCGAAAAAGAGAGAGCGGCCGGCCTGCTGGAGGGTTGGATAACCGGTTTTTCCCGGGCAGCCGCGGGAAAAGTGCTGCCTAAGACTTTTGAGTCGCTGGAACCAGGCAGCACTCTGGCCCTGAAGGAAGCGGGATCCGTTGTGTCGCGCGCAGGAGTTGTCTGGGTGGAAGCGCTGCAGGGGAATGCCCGGTTCCTTGGCAAGAGTGACATCGCTTCTCTGGAGGACCGGGGGATATTTCCGTTGTCGGCCAGCGCCTGGCTGGAGGCAGACCCTGGTTGTGCGCTCCTGGCTTCGGACACGCAGGCAGTGATCGAGAAGGATTCGATCTGGACCGGTCTGCAGGCATTCCACGCGATGGTCATCGAGAAGCTGATCGACGATCTCCAACAGGAGACGGCCAGGGAACGCAGCCGACTGGAGCGACGGGAAAAATCGGATGATGTCCGGCTCGACTATGCCGTGCGGCTCCTGGCATCGCCCCTGGGGAGAAGCGACGGGATCCCCGCTTCGGAGGAGGGCGAGGACGACCCGTGGCTGCTCGCGTGCCATGCCCTGGGCAGGGCGCTTCGCATTCAGTTCAAACCGCATCCCGACCGGCGAAGGGGATCTGCCATCGCAGATCCCGTCAGCGCGATTGCCCGTGCTTCCGGTGTGCGCGTGCGGACCGTGGCGCTCAGAGGCTCGTGGTGGAGGCAGGACAACGGGCCGCTTCTGGGCCGGCGCGAGAGCGACCGGCTTCCCGTCGCCCTGATACCCAACCCTTCCGGCGGTTACCGTCTCTGGGATCCCCTGGCCCGCACCAGCAGTGCAGTTCATGGCGAGCTGGCTGCGTCATTGGAACCTTTCGCCTGGTCTTTTTACAGGCCATTTCCCCCGAAAAAGCTGTCGGCGCTGGACCTGATCCGATTTGGCCTTGACGGCTGCCGCCGGGAACTTGTCACCATCGCGATCGTTGGAATCGCCGCCGGACTCCTGGGCATGGTTACTCCCATCATGACGGGCATCATTTTTGACTCCGTCATCCCCGGATCCAACCGGGCCCTGCTGCTCCAGATATTCCTGCTCCTGCTCGTGGTGGTCTTCTGTGTTTCGCTGTTCCAAATGGTGCAAAGTTTCACCATGCTGCGGCTGGAGGGCAGGATGGATTCTGCCGTCCAGGCAGCAGTCTGGGATCGACTGCTGAGCCTGCCGGCGCCGTTTTTCAGGAACTATTCGGCAGGGGACCTTGCCGCGCGGAGTCTGAGTGTCAGCTGGATGCGGCAGATTCTGACAGGGTCGGTTTTGTCGTCCCTCTTCGCCGGGATATTCTCCGTATTCAGTTTTGCCCTGCTCTTTTATTACAGCTCGAAGTTGGCGCTGCTCGCAACCGCCCTGACTCTCATCAGTCTGGCGGCCACGACGCTGGCCGGATACCTGGAGGTGCGTTACCAGCGGGAACTGATGAAAATCAAGGGACGGCTGTCAGGAATGCTCTTCCAGTTCATCAATGGGATCTCCAAGCTGCGAGTGTCGGGAACGGAGCGCCGCGCCTTCTCATCCTGGGCCAGGGAGTTCACCAGCCAAAAGGTATTTTCCATCCGGGCGCGAAAAGTCACGCTGGCACTGGCGGTGTTCACCTCCGCTTTTCCCGTCCTGAGTTCTCTTGCCATTTTCTATGCCATGGCAGTGGTCGTGAATCAGCAGGCGGCGCAGCCGCTCTCGACCGGCGAGTTTCTTGCCTTCAACGCGGCATTCACGCAATTCCAGGTTGCCCTGCTGACGCTGGGCACAGCCTTGGTATCCATGTTGGGGGTTGTTCCGCTGTATGAGCGGGCCCAGCCGATATTAGAGGGGCTTCCCGAAGTGGATCGGGCCAAGGGCTACCCGGGAGAGCTGTCGGGCAAGATCGAAATAACCCACGTGAGTTTTCGCTATCGCCCCGACACCCCCCTCGTGCTGAAGGATGTGTCCCTGAATATCCCCACCGGCTCGTTTGTGGCGATCGTGGGAGCTTCCGGCAGCGGGAAATCGACGCTTTTCAGACTTCTGCTCGGATTCGAGACGCCCGAATCCGGATCGATCTACTTCGACAACCAGGATCTCTCGCACCTGGACATTCAGGCCGTGCGCCGCCAGATCGGCGTTGTATTGCAGAGCGGCCGGTTGCTGGGCGGTTCCATTTACCAGAACATCGTGGGTTCCGCGCCGTTGACCATCGATGAAGCATGGGCTGCAGCACGAATGGCAGGGCTCGAAGCGGACATCCGCGCCATGCCGATGGGTTTGCATACCGTTATCGCCGAAGGAGGAGGGGGGCTCTCCGGCGGCCAACGGCAGCGTCTCATGATCGCACGCGCGATCGTGAAAAGACCGCGCATCCTGCTCTTTGACGAAGCGACCAGCGCCCTGGACAACGAAACCCAGGCCATCGTGAGCCGCAGCCTGGAGAGCCTTCAGGCCAGCCGGGTCGTGATCGCACACCGTCTCAGCACTATCGCAAACGCGGATTACATCTATGTGATGGACAAAGGAGTGGTTGTTGAGGAAGGCACGTATAAAAAACTGATGCAAAACGATGGCCCTTTCGCCGCCCTGGCGCGGCGCCAGATGGTGTGACGCCGGCGCATGCCCGGACATGCCCGACTGCGGCCGGCGGAAACACCGTGAGCCGCGGCCGATAGACAAAGAATCGAATCCTGCGAGGAACGCAATGAGAAAAGCCCTCTATTTTCTCGGAATCCTGGATGATTCGGACCTGGAGTGGATGATCCGCCACGGCAAGAAGATGTCGCTCGCACCGGGGACCGTCCTGATCGAGCAGGGCAAGTCCACGGAATGGCTGTATTGGGTCTTGCAGGGGCGTCTCGAGGTCTATACAAGAAGCGCTTCGAGCATCGCCCTGCTCAAGGTCGGGGAGGTCGTGGGAGAGATCTCCTTTGTGGATTCTCGCCCTCCCACGGCAAGCGTGCGCGCCGAATGCGAATCCAAAGTCGGCGCCGTACCGCGCGATTTGCTTACGGAAAAAATCCGCGCGGACGTGGGATTTGCCTCCCGCTTTTACCAGGCGATTGCTGTTTTTCTGGCGGACCGCCTGCGCAAGGAGGTGGGCAAGCTCGGCTCCCGGCGCCTGGCGCTCGAAGAAAGCATCGAAGATGAGGATGAGCTGCCGTCGCACCTGCTCGGCAACGTGTCGATGGCGGGAACCCGCTTTGCGGAAATGCAGAAACGCGAGTGGGGTGTTTAGCCGTCACCAAGTAAGTCGCTCCCGGCTGAAAGTAGGATTCCCAGATGCCTCTTTCGATGATTTCAATCTCTCCCGAGACATAATTTTGGCATGCCACAGGCGAGAAAACGCTTGACATTCCAAAGACGCTAGATTACAAATTGATCAAATTGATTATATCGAGCGATTAGGGCTTTAAGCTCGACGTGCTGGGAGCGCGGATGAGGATCCCGGCCGCCGCAGCCGAGTTCTTGATCTTGCGACAGCCCAAAGCTGTTAGTGGACGGCATTTTCAGAGGGAGGACATGTCGATGGCTATTCACAGTGAGATTGAGCGGTTTGCAAAGGATATTATAACCCGGGAGTCGCTGCGAGAACAACTCAAGCATGTCGGCATCGACAAGGTCGCAGTTGTCGACTTCGCCAACTCGAAAGGCTATCAGTTTTCACTGGACGATGTAAATCGAGCAGTGGAATCGGCAGGCGAAATCTCCGAAACGCAACTGGAGCATGTAGTTGGGGGAATGGCCATCGTTTTGGTCGGCGATTACAATGCCTATGTTATTGCCATGTTCCATCGTTCCCTCGTATGGTGGTGAACCGGCAGAGATGAAGGGATGCTGATAGATGACTCCATCCTCCAGCGACGGCGGATCTGACGATCATGCCGCTGCTCACATCAAGAGAGTGCTCGAAGCATGGGCAGGGGATCCGGACTTCCGGCGAGGAATCTTCGAATATCCTTCCTCGCGACAGAAACTCCTCGATGGGGTGAGGATAGAACTCTGTGCCTCGGACTTGTCCGCGTTCTGGAAGGTCTTAGATCCAAAGCGGAAGGGTTGTCCGGATAATGATAAAGTGCTGCGTGAGTTGACCAGCGATCCGATGGGAAACTTGTGGATTGCATGGAACCGCAAAAAATATGAGGAAATAGATCGAGCCGCAAGTGGAT
>JAFNAG010000419.1 GCA_017860135.1 Acidobacteriota bacterium | reverse complement strand
GCCGTATCCGCTCTTGGCTTCCAGGGTTGTCGTCCCGTGTCTCAAAAACGCCCTCAGCCGCGGAAGAGTCCTTTGTATGAGGTCTTCCTGCGTCGCGGCCCGCACCTTCCGGACCGTGCTGAGAATCCCCCCGCCGCTTGCGGCAATCTCCTGGTACGAGCGGCCCAGGATGCGCTGCTCGAAATCATGGATCCGCGAATCCATAAAAACCGGATGGGAATGGCAATCCACAAATCCCGGCATGACAACGCAGCCTTCGGCCGAAATCCGTGAAACGTCCCGTGTGCCGACGGCCTGTTCAACCTCCCCGCCGGGACCGGCCATGCGGACCAGGCCATCGGCGATCCAGACCGCGCCGTTTTCAATCAGGCCCAGCTTGTCCTGGTCCTTTCCCCTGCGCGCTCCCGCAGGCCCTGCCAGCGTCAGCAGCTGCGAACAAGGTGAAATCAGGTATTCCAAAGATCCCTCCGTTTTCGGCAATACTTCGTGTGGGCCGCGGTTTCAGGGATTGTCTCAAAACTCAGAATTTGTTGATTCGAACTGCCTGCAGGGGCGAAGGCCCGGAGAACAGGCCCGGCCGTCAGAGGCCGTCCCACGGTTACAGAACGCCGAATTCCGCATGCTTTTGCCTAATCCGCATCCCCTGTGTGGACGGGTCTCCAGACCCGTCCTGTCCGGGCGTTTCGCCCGGACCCTGCTGAAGATACAGCTCGGTCGGACGGCTCCGGAGAGCCGTCCGCACAAAAGACTTGATCCCTCTCTGTCGGCGCGTCGCGCCTCAATGCCTTTGGCTCGGCCGCTGCCGAGTCTTGAGACAGTCTATTCAGCCGCAAACATATGTTTCCCACAAATAGGATGAACCACGCGTCGCGGCTGAAGCCGCGACCCACACTGTATATGCAACACGAATTACGTATCAACTCGACTCATAGGAATTTTGATGCCGTGCTGCTGCGCCGTCTCCATAGCCTCCGTGTAGCCTGCGTCGACGTGGCGGGCGATGCCGATGCCCGGATCGTTCGTCAAAACGCGGTTGATCCGCACCGACATCTCGGCCGTGCCGTCGGCCACTGTAACCTGCCCCGCATGCAGTGAATACCCGATACCCACACCGCCGCCATGGTGGAATGAAACCCAGCTGGCGCCTGACGCGGCATTCAAAAGCGCATTCAGTATCGGCCAGTCGGCAATGGCATCGCTGCCGTCCCGCATCGATTCTGTCTCGCGATACGGCGAGGCCACAGACCCGCAATCCAGGTGGTCACGGCCAATAACGACCGGGGCTTTCAGCTTACCGTCGCCCACCAGCTCGTTCAGTTTTTCGCCGAATTGGGCCCGCTGCCCCTGTCCCAGCCAGCAGATCCGCGCGGGCAATCCCTGAAACGCGATCCTGTCGCGGGCCAAGCTGATCCAGCGCCGCAGGACTTCGTCTTCCGGAAACAGTTCGAGAATGACGTCGTCGGTCGCCGCGATATCCGCCGGATCGCCCGAGAGGGCTACCCATCGGAACGGTCCGCGCCCCTGGCAGAAGAGCGGGCGGATATACGCGGGGATGAATCCGGGAAAATCAAAGGCATTTTTCACGCCGGCCTCCGAGGCGAAGTG
This sequence comes from Acidobacteriota bacterium, assembly GCA_017860135.1. Classification (GTDB taxonomy): domain Bacteria; phylum Acidobacteriota; class UBA6911; order UBA6911; family UBA6911; genus JAFNAG01. The sequence continues at coordinate 4,693 of JAFNAG010000419.1, read as the reverse complement.
CCGGATGTTATTGCCGTAGTCGAATGTGACGGCCCCCATCTTCTGCAGGTCCAGCATCGCCTGCACATGGATGCCGATCGAGTACATCGACCGTTTCAGATATTCTTCCGGATCTCCGGCGCGAAGGCGCCGGGCCTCATCCATGCCTAAACCCGCGGGAATATACCCGTTCAGCGGATCATGCGCGCTCGTCTGATCGGTAAGCAGGTCCGGCACGATCCGCTGTTTGACAAGCTCCGGCAGAATTTCGGCGCAGTTGCCCACCAGTCCGACCGAGAGCGGCCGCATTTCCCTGCGGGCTTGATTGAGCCAGTCCAGGGCTTCAAACAACGAATTGGTTTGCCGGTCGCAGTAGCAGCTCCGGACACGGCGCTCGATGCGCTCCGGGTTGACGTCGATGCCGAGGAACGCGGCGCCGTTCATGGTGGCGGCCAGCGGCTGCGCCCCTCCCATCCCGCCCATGCCGCCCGAAACCACGAGTTTCCCGAGCAGGTTCGTTCCCCAGTGTTTCTCGCCCGCGGCAGCGAAGGTTTCATACGTTCCCTGGACGATCCCCTGGGACCCGATGTAGATCCAACTACCCGCGGTCATCTGACCATACATGATCAGGTCCATGGCTTCCAGGCGACGGAACTCTTCCCAGGTGGCCCAGTGCCCCACCAGGTTGGAATTGGCAATCAACACGCGCGGCGCGTACGGGTGCGTCCTGAATACGCCGACGGGTTTGCCCGATTGGATCAGCAGCGTTTCGTCGTTATCCATTTCACGCAGGCTTTTGACGATAGCGTGATAGCAGGACCAGTTGCGCGCGGCTTTGCCGGTGCCTCCGTAAACGATGAGCTCGCGCGGATTTTCGCCCACGTCCTCATCGAGATTGTTCATGAGCATGCGCATGGCGGCTTCCTGGGGCCAGCCTTTGCAGGAGATCCGTGATCCCCGCGGCGCTTGGATCGGGTGATATTCGGCCATGATCGCCTCCCGTGCGGGCTGAGGCCCGCACCCGCCTGTGTGCTAAAAAGCAGACCGCGACCCGCATGTTTTTATAATCGCGGCGAACTGCTTTTGTTCAATCAATTCCTCCAGTGACTCGATGTCCGGCGCCATGGACCGGTCCGTCCGGAGCATGGGCGAAACCGAGCGCACCAGTGCGTACGCCTTTTTGCCCCCGACTCCCGGCCGCAGCGGATGCAGAAAATCGATCCCCTGGCTGGCGCACAGCAGCTCGATCGCCAGGATTTTCCGCAGGTTCGCGAGCACCTGCTTCAGCTTCAAAGCGGCGCCCATACCCATGCTCACGTGGTCTTCGCGGTTTCCCGACGTTGGGATGGAATCGACGGACGCCGGGTGCGCCAGCACTTTGCACGCCGACGTCAACGCCGCCGCGGTCACCTGCAGCATCATGAATCCCGAATTCAGCCCGGGATCGTGCGTGAGAAACGGCGGCAGGTCTCCGTATTCGGGAGTGATCAACCGCTCGATCCGTCTTTCCGAAATGCTGGACAATTCGGTCAGGGCGATCGCCATGTAGTCCAGGATCAAAGCCAGCGGCTGGCCGTGAAAATTTCCGCCGGAGATGAGGTCCCCTTCCTTGGCGAATACCAGCGGGTTGTCGGTGGCCGCATTGAGCTCGATGGAAAAGGTGCGGCGCGCCAGGTCCAAGGTGTCGCGGATGGCGCCGTGCACTTGCGGGATGCAGCGGAGGCTGTATGCGTCCTGGACGCGCGGGCAATCCAGGTGTGATGCGCGGATCTGGCTGCCTTCGAGAAGTTTCCGCAGGTTCTCCGCGGTCTTCAGCTGTCCGGGATAAGGACGCGTCTCCTGCAGCCGTTTGTCGAAGGCGCACGGCGTTCCCTTCAACGCCTCGAGGCTCAGCGCCGACGCCACGTCGGCCGTGTCGAGGAGCGTTTCGGCCTCCAGCAGCGATAGCGATCCCACACTCAACATCGCCTGCGTGCCATTCAAAAGGGCCAGCCCCTCCTTTGCGCCCGGCTCGAGGGGCTCCAGTCCGGCTTTGCGGAGAGCCCCTCTGCCAGAAACCGGCTTGCTGCCATTCCAGACCTTCCCTTCACCGATGAGCACAAGGGCAAGATGCGCCAGCGGAGCCAGGTCGCCGCTCGCGCCTACCGAGCCCTGCGATGGGATAACGGGATGGATTTTCCGGTTGAGAAGCGTGAGCAGGAACGTCACGACCCGGGGCCGCACTCCCGAATACCCTTTTGCCAGCGCGTTAGCCCGGCAGAGCATCATGCCTCGGGTTTCGGCTTCGCTGAGCGGCGGGCCTACGCCGCAGGCGTGACTGCGAATCAAATTCACCTGGAGGGCCTTGATCTGCGCGTGACCGATGTGCCGGTCCGCTAACTTGCCGAACCCGGTGTTGATGCCGTATGCCGGCGTGTCGGAAGCGGCGATTCTTTCGACCACCTTTCGCGATGCCAGCATGTTGCGGCGGGCGCCGGAGGAAAGCGTTACGGGCGTTCTGTGGAACACTACATCCTCAAAATCCTCAAGTGTGAGTCGGTTTCCGTCGATTTCGATTTTTTTCATTTTTCTCATGTCGTCGCGGCCGGTTGAAAGATGCTGTATGCCTTTGCTGATGGAGCAATTCTAGCACTGTCCATTCTTGCCGGGTAAATGATTCGGGATTAGTCTAGGCGCGGATTCAGAGACTGCCTCAAAACCTGGCAGCCGCCGAGCCAAAGCCCGGACCCTACTGAAGATGCATCTCGGTCGGACGGCTCTGGAGAGCCGTCCGCACAGAAGCGCAAATATTGTGAAAGCGGGCGGAGAAACTAATTAGAACTAACCGTTGGACGGCCTCGTAAGGTCGGGATCAGGTCGAAGATGAAACAGAGCACCGAAGGTGCGGCACTGCATAATCATTAGGAACAACATCGTTCCGGTTAATATATCGTTGGCCTTTTGTGCCGCACCTTCGGCGCTCAGCGTTCTTCAACTCGATTTTCCCGGCCTGACGGCCGGGCCTATTCTATGCCGGGCCTTCGGCCCTACAGGCAGATCGAATCACCAAATCCTGAGTTTTGAGACAGCGGCTGAAGCGGCGACCCAGGTATTGTGTGAGTTACCGTACTCTGAAGTGTTTTATGCCGAGGGAGCGGGCTAGCAGTCTGCAGGATTCAACCTCTTCGCTCGTGAGCGTAAACCCAACCACGCTTGCCTGCACTTTTGCGATATAAAACGGGGCTCGGGTGAGAAAGTCGATCATCGACTCCCACGCGAGCTCGGGAATCGAGGCGTCGCCTCCGGCAGCTGCAAAGAAGCGCGGTTCGGGCCGGCACAGCTCCAGATATCTCCGGCAATTCGGCGCATTGAGGGAAACCGACACCTCATCGACAGCCGGGGCGAGATCCACCAGCACATCGCGGCCGTGGATCAGGCAGGCGTGCCCGTTGGTGTTGAGGCGAATCCTGGCTCCTGCGCGCCGGAGCCAGGGCGCTGCTTCCCGGATGAGGTCGAGGCGGAAAGTGGGCTCACCGTAGCCGCACCAGATAAACTCGCGTATCTCTTCGAACGGTCCCCGCAAATGCACGGCGGCCTTCAGCTGCTCCAGGTCCGGCTCGTCTTCGCCCCACAGGACCGCGCCGCCCAGTCCTTTAGTCCGATAGCGCACGCAAAATGAGCACCGGTTGGTGCACCTGTTGGTGGCATTCAGATAAAGGTTGCGCGTATCGCCGTATGTGTATGCGTAGTCCAAGCTCCTAGTATAGCAGCCCCCCGGGACCTGACTTCAACAGGTAAATTCTCTTTGAGCCTTCGAGTCCCGGAGTCTTCGGGTTATATTAGGGAGTGCACAGAGGGAGCGAAACAAATTGAGACTACTGATCGGCATGAACGGCGCAACCGGCGTGATTTACGGCATCCGCCTGCTTCAGGTCCTGTCCGGCATGAAGGACATCGAGACGCACCTCGTCATTTCACCGGCCGGCGAAAAGACCATCGAGCTTGAAACGCAATTCAAGGCGCAGGAGGTCAAAGCGCTGGCAGATTTCTGCTATCCCTTCGATGACATCGGGGCCCGCCTTGCCAGCGGTTCTTTCCGCCGCGACGGGATGATCATTGCCCCCTGCAGCATGAAGACGCTCTCGGCCCTGGCGCACGCGTATGCCGACAACCTGCTGACGCGCGCAGCCGACGTCACTCTCAAGGAGCGAGGCAAACTGGTGCTGCTCGTCCGCGAAACACCGCTGCACCTCGGGCATTTGAGAAACATGGTCAGCGTGACGGAAATGGGCGGCATCGTCATGCCGCCGCTGCCGGCCTTTTACCACATGCCCAAGACGATCCAGGACGTCGTGGATCACACAGTGGGCAAAGCGCTCGACCTCTTCAACATCGAGCACGATCTGTTCCGGCGGTGGCCGGGCACGGGAAACTCGGCATGAAATCCATATCGCTGAACACAGGCAAGGGGCGCACGAAGGTCAGTCTCTTCGCGCACTGGATCGGCAAAGACCTGATCGTCTATCTCTTCAACGGGCAAGGCCATCTTGGCGCGGTCGCCGTGGCCGACTATTGTCGTGAAGAAAAGCGGGCATCCACCTCCGTTATTACGAGGCTTGGACACAAAGACGACGCCGTCGCCGTCCACGCGGCACACCAGCTTTGCCGAAAATTGAAAAAGCCTGTATGCGCCATCGCCGGCATTCATCTGGACGCAATCACGAAGGATGAGATC
>JAFNAG010000418.1 GCA_017860135.1 Acidobacteriota bacterium | reverse complement strand
CCTGGAGGGGGGCCTCCCTCCCGCCCGCCTCTGCCGCCCGCCGGAGCCGGCCGTTCCACGATGCGGATGAACTGCGCCGCAAACAAAGGAGTATTGGCATAGTCAAGGGTGGTCATGATGCGCGCCGGCGCATCCGCAGGGCCGACCGCAATTTCCGCGAAAATGCCGTCGGGCAGGTAGACGCTTTCGCGTGGAAGGGGCTTGTCAAGGTTCGCCACACCGTATGCCACGACGGCGGTCACCAGCGCGGAGTGCTGCTGGTGCTCCGTGTAAGGAACCAGCTCGCTGTACAGGTCGAAGAGCGTGTGCCAGGCATGGTTGTAGACGTAGTCGGTCTGGGTGCGGAAGTTCAGCGTCGGCACGCTCTGAATCTCGAACGACGAGGAGTCGGTGCCTCCAGGAGTGGTAGCGTGCGCCCGCGGCATGGTCAATTCGAGCCGGAACGGCCACTTCGAATTCAGGTTTGTGAGCGGCGCCGTGATTCGCTGAAAATCCGGATACCAGGTTTCCGGCACCGCCGCGCCGGTAATGGAGCTCGGGCTGCCGTCGCGGTTGATCATCATGACAATCCTGGGATGGATCTCGGGGTGCTTCCTCAGCCAGGACTGCGAGCCGAGCAGCCCGCTCTCCTCCGCCGCGAAGAGCATCATGATGATCGAGCGTTTGGGCCGTCCGCCCGCCGCCTTGATCAAACGGACCGCTTCCATCCCCGGGGCAAACCCCGAGCCGTCGTCCACGCCGCCGGTGGCGCCGCTGAAGCAATCGTAATGGCCGCCGATGACGATGTACTCATCGGGAAACGTCGTTCCGCGCAGCGTCGCGACCACGTTGTGATACTTGATCGGGCCCATCTTGAACCAGTTGCGGATGTCGAATTCGAGCTCGACCGGCGTGCCTTTCTCGACCAGCGCTTTGATTTCGTTGTACTGCTCCTGAACCAGCTTGATGTCGGGCAGGACCGGGAGCTTGTCCCAGGACACGACATGGCCATCCAGGATCCGGAAGGGTTCCCTCGCCGAAGCCTGAATCGTGCCGAGCACCCCGGCTTCGACCATCGCCCGGGTGAGCGGCGGAATCAGCTGCGAGTCGGCATATTCCGGGGTGGCACGGCGGCCGTCCCGGGCGAACCCGGTGCTCATGCCGGGGATCAGCACCCATGCGCCTTTGTAAGCGCCCGTGTTCGCGTTGACCTCGGCAATCGCCGCCTGCACTGCCGCGCGCTTCTTCTCCTTGTCTTCCTCACTCGCGTTGCGTCCCGGGATCGAATACGGGTCGGTCTTCAGGATCACCACCGGGCCGCGCTGCACACCCTTGGTCCCCGCCGTGAAACTCGGCGTCCCGAAAAACAGGGCCTTCTCGGCCGGTTTGGTCATCTTTCCGAACCAGGGGCCGCGGTTGAAGCCGACCGGAAGCTCACCGACCTCGTCGAGCTCGGCATCAAATCCCCACTGCCTGAATTGCCAGACCGCCCATTCCGTCGCATCCGTGTATGCGTTCGTTCCCGTCTCCCGCCCGCCGAATCGGTTGCTGGCGTAATCGTTCCAGGCCATGACCTGGTTGTCTTTGGTCCCCAGCTCGATGATCTTCGCGACGACGGGATCATCCTGAGGCTGGGGGAATATCCAGCCGGCACCCGCAGAAACCGCGATCGCCAGCAGAATTACTGCGATGAATGACAACGACCGTTTTCCAGACACGTGTCCTCCTTTGACGGTTGGCCGGGTGGTCCAGGCAGGCAGCAGTGTATGAAAAGGCGGCCGCAACTGCAATATTCAAAATGTGGGATGTCGGCGCAGTGTCGCGACCGATGGCCTGCATCGGCAGGCCGCCCCCTCCGCCGGGCAACGGTTGGTAGGGCACGTCTCAGAAAAACCGTCCGGCATTTGAGCTAAAGCCTGCCCGGCAAATGCCCCGACAGGAAAAACCAGGTCCATCCGGTGGCAATTGTTTGTTCACTGCGCCGCGAATTCCCGGTGCAATAGAGGTGCGGAAGATAGTAGGATGGGTTTATGAGACTCATTGCGTTACTCGCAGTATCTTTCTCGATGCTGATCGCTCTGCCCGGGGCGGGCATGATCCCGCTTGCGGGAGAAAAGGAGTCGCGCCTCGCTATCGGGATACCGCTCCCAGTGCTCGAAGGGAGTTATCTGACTGGCAAGAAAGCGCGTCTTCCCGAGGCTTCACAAGGCAAAATCGCCCTGCTGGCGCTCGGATTCACCTATGAATCGCGGCATGAGGTCGAGAAATGGTCTGAGCGCTTTGCCGGCGAGTTCGCAAAAACGCCTGACTTCACCTTCTATGAGATTCCCCTGATCGGTGGCATCGGCCGCATCGCGCGCTGGTTCATCGACAGCGGCATGCGCCGCGGCACTCCCAAGGAGCGGCACGAGAATGTCATCACCGTATATGGCAGTGTCGACCCGTGGAAGCAGCGCGTGGGATACGACAAGCCGGACGATGCCTATCTCATTCTGATCGACCGGCAAGGCACAATCCGGTGGCTGCACGCCGGCCCCTTCGACGAGCCCGCATTCGCGCAGCTGTCGGACATCGTCCGGAGCCTCGGCAACGAATAGCAGCCGGTTTCTCTGGCTGAGATGGTCAAATTTCCAAATGTCACCCGGGTCGTGAGCGCGGGAGTCTATCAGTGGCACCGGCTTCAGCCCGCGCGCTTTAAAATTCCTTACTTCTCCAACCGGATATTTATCCGTTTTGAAGCGAGCGGGCTAAAGCCCGCTCTCACAGCTGAAGCCCGCGCGCTTTAAGATTCCTTATTTCCCCGACTGGATATTTATCCGTTTGGAAGCGAGCGGGCTAAAGACGGCGTCCAACGGTTGCACCACGGCAGGCTGAGGCGCGAAGCGCCGGAAGTGAATAGACCCGCGCGTCAGCGCGGGGTTAGGGCGCGGCCACAAATGAGGCCCGAAGGGCCGGCACATCCTCCATATTCTCATTAGTTTAGTGCCGCACCTACGGCGCTCAACCGCGCTCCATCTCTTTCCCGGCCTGACGGCCGGGCCTGTTTATTGCCGGCCCATCGGGCCTGGTCGGACCGTGAATCAACCGTTGGACACCCTCTGAAGCCCGCGCTCACTTTATCCATCGGGTGCGGAGTTACTTCATTTTGATCAGCTGGCTGCCGATCCTGTCAATCTGGGGATCGTACATGATGATCTTGATCATCTGCTTCTTGTCCCGGAACGGGATCATGATGCTGAACGGAATCCCGGTATGCCGGTACAGCTGAAACGTCGGTTCGGTCAGGTTGATGTCCACGTTTTTCCACACCTCGCCCAGATATCGCCCCCTGCCGTCCGAATAGTAGATCGTGACTCACAGGTGGCCTGCGTGGCGGCCGTTGACAAGCGCCAGCCCGATGTTTTCCGGCATAACGTTTATGTCCAAGCGAATTCGCTGCGGGGCCAGCGGATCAACGTATGCCGTTGCGCCGAAGGGAACGTCCTGGACGCTGGATAAGTCGGCGCCGGCCGCGGTGATGCGCCGGTAGGAGAGCATTTCCTTCAGATTGACGACCGGCGGTTTTTCGCGCGCATAATAGCCGTGCCGGAAGGAGACTTTCACCCCGGGACGGTTGACTTTGACGTCGATGCGACGGTATTTCCCATCCCAGTGCGTATTGGTTGGATAATAAGCCAGCAGGTACTGTGTCATGGTCGTGTCGTTGATCCGAGCCAATCCCTTGGCGGCATAATCCAGTATCGTCGCCCGGCCACCCGTGAGTTTGGAAATATTGCGCAAAGAGGCAAGCCATTCAAACGGAGGGCAGCAGCCGCCGGTCTGGAAGGTGTCGATCACCACCCGGGCGTCGTTTGCATACGCAGCCAGACGCTCGTCGTACTCGACCCTGGGCAGGTCGAGCCCGGCGGGCGTAAAGAAGAGCAGGTGCTTTTCCCCCTCGATATAGCGCATGTAGTCGATGCTGGTGTAAATGTTCCGCGTCGATTGCATGGTCGCGGCGAACGAAGATGCGTAGTCGGAAAACGGCAGGCTGGTGATGGACTCTGCCGACAGGATATCGAATTGCATCATGGAAAGACGCAGCGCCGCAGTGGGATCTCCCGCTGCAGCCGACTGGTCGATGGCCTCCTTGACCAGCAGCGTCCCTGCGGTCTGAGCCGCGTCTTTGCCCATTTTCTTTGCGTCGGCCATCCCGGATGGGGACAGCTGGCGCGACGCTATGCCGGTTTCATCCTGAAAGATCTTTTCAATGCGTTTCTGCGTTTCCTTGGACCAGTCCTTGTTCCCGAAGATCCCGGCAAGCCCACTTAATCGCTGCGCCTCCAGGGCCTCGACCCACTCGTGCTCGCGTTTGAAACGCTCGATCACCCGCGCAACCCGCTCGTGTTCGGTGGTGAAATCAGTGGCCCGATTATAAGCAAGAAAGGCCACACGGTCCTGGGGCAGCAGGTCCTTGCGCAGGAACTGCA
>JAFNAG010000714.1 GCA_017860135.1 Acidobacteriota bacterium | reverse complement strand
GTTGCCTCGTACCCGGAAAAGAACGCCGACTGGCATCTTGGAAGCTGCCTTTGGTGGGGCTGGTGTCACTGCTGTGGCTCCTGGTACGCGTGATCCCCAAGCCCTCACGGGTTGTCTATCCATGCCAGCGGGCAGCCTTTCCCTTGGCCTCAGGTTTCGTGGTATGGCTGACCGGCGCAGTAGCATCGCGCATGGCGTGTCGCAAGGCCAAGTCTCTGGCGGGCCGAGGCCGCTACGTGGCTGCCGGACTCTTCGCGGCGCTGGCCGTGGCCGCTATCTGGTGGGCGATCAACACAACCGCCATCACTGACGCTCGTGCGGCATTCGTCCCAATTGATCCGCCCAATAGCCCGATCGGCGTCGGCAAGGGCATCCATCCGGGCCGGGTTGTATGGGTGCACGATCCCAGCGCGACAACTTGGGACGGCGTGACCGGCTTTTGGTGGGACGACCGGAATTTGAATCAGCAGGCGGTAAATGACATGGTTGCGAGTGCCCTGCGGACTCTGAGCGGGCAGCAGGATGATGCCGCCGCTTGGGACGCGGTTTTCCGCTACTTCAATCGCACCCATGGTGCCGGCGATGTCGGCTACAAGCCCGGCGAGAAGATCGCAATCAAGATCAACCTGAACCCGGAGGGATACGGCCCCGCTTATGACACCAGGGGCGGCAACGGACGTATGCCAAGCCCGCAGATGATTCATTCCCTCCTTGCCCAACTCTTCGATAAGGTGCATGTCTCCGGGGCAGACGTCACCATTTATGATGCCTCGCGGGCTATTGCCGATCCGCTCTACAGCCGGATCCATGGCGATGCGGACCCGAATTTCCAGAACGTGAGGTTTGTTGCCAATAGCACAGGCAACGGCCGCGTCGGCGCGGTCTATGACCCCGCTTATCCCGTCCACTTCGCCAATCCGAGCGTGAGCCCCGCGAACAGTGCCACGGCTTATCTGCCAACCTGCGTGACCGAAGCCAAGTATCTGATCAATATCGCCCCGCTCTCGGGGCATAGCATGTTCGGTTTTACCGCGAGCGGCAAAAACTGGTTTGGCTCTATCTGTTGGCGCAACGGTGGCTGGACGCCCTCGCCTCTGCACAACTTCGGTCTTCGCAATAATCCTATGGGCTCCGATGCTGCAAAAGCGTGACCAGGGAACGGCTTCAGAACTTGCACTCACCGATTGCCTATTTCGTCGGGGGGCGCATCTGACAGCGCACAGCAGTGCGCAGCTGACGACTTGTCGCGAATCGATAAGGTTCCGGTGTTGATGGCGAACCGCGATGGTGGCCCACCATCCGGGAGCACCTGGCGGCAGCCGAACGGAGGCGCATTTGGGATCGCGGTCGGCGGATGGCTTCAGTAGCGGCTTAAGGGGGACCAGACGGCGGCCAAAAGGTCCACCGGCTCCTCTTGCGTTTGTGTGCCCATGCTGGCTGGAAGTGCAGGGGCTCCTCTTGCGTTTGTGTGCCCATGCTGGCTGGAAGTGCAGGGGCTGACGCATCCGGTTCAGTAGCTGGTAGCCGCAGGGTATATCACAGGAGAACACATGCAACTCAAGCAATATGGGAAGGGTAAGTATCGCGGATCGTTCCTCGCGCTCGGGCTGATCGGCGCCGCCCTACTTACCGCAGCAAGCGGACAGGTAGCCAAGAAGAGCAAGGCCGAGCCGCTGATGATCCAGGAGCAAGGAAGCTTCGCCGTCGGTGGCAAGGTCATCACTAATTCCGGAACCTTCAATCCAAAACAGCCAACGCCTGATGGCCAGACACTGCATGGCGATCACGCCTACGTCTTTTACCAGGTTCCAGTGAATCGGCGTAAGCTTCCGCTCGTGGTGTTTCTGCACGGCGCAGGGCAGTTCTCGAAGACCTGGGAGACCACTCCCGATGGCCGAGAGGGCTTCCAGACGATCTTTCTCCGTCGTCGCTTTCCGGTATATCTGATCGATCAGCCGCGTCGTGGCAATGCGGGCCGTAGTACGGTCTCAGCGACCATCAACGCCACGCCCGATGAGCAGATGTGGTTCGATACGTTCCGGGTTGGTATCTGGCCGGAATATTTTCCTGGTGTCCAGTTCTCGAAAGATCCTGAAGCTCTCAACCAATACTTCCGTCAGATGACACCGAACGTGGGACCGTACGATCCCGAAGTGATCTCCGACGCCTGCGCGGCACTGTTCAACAAGATCGGGCCGGCAGTCTTTGTGACTCACTCGCAAGGTGGCGGACTTGGATGGGCGACAGTCCTTAAGACCGGCAATGTGCGAGGAATCGTGGCGTACGAGCCAGGTAGCGGCTTCCTGTTTCCGGAGGGAGAAGTTCCGGAGACGCTGCCAAGTTCCGGTGGGGCGCTCGCGGCTATCGGCGTGCCCATGGCCGCGTTCATGAACCTCACCAAGATTCCCATCATCATCTTTTATGGTGACTTCATCCCTGAGAAGCCCAGCGATAATCCCGGCCAGGATGGATGGCGAGTCCGGCTGGAGATGGCCAGAAAGTGGCGGGACACAGTCAACCGTCACGGTGGCGACGTGACCCTTGTGCACCTCCCGGAAGTCGGCGTCCATGGAAATACCCACTTCCCGTTCTCCGACTTGAATAACAAACAAGTGGCTGACCTGATGTCGAAGTTTCTCTCGGAGAAGAAGCTGGACTGATCCGCTGCTGAACCTCGCGGCGCTTCTGGTCATGCCGGAACGCCAGCGTTTTCTCGCAAGACAAAGGAGTTTGAAAATATCACTCTTCAAACGCCCTGTCGTAATCTTGGATTTGAGAGATGGGCTCCGAAGAAGGAAATAATGCAGAAGAGAAATGTGGGAAAGAGCGGTCTCGAAGTTTCAGCCCTCATGAATCGCTGTTTCTTGTTTATCATATTCTCCTCTGCAGCCGCGTTTCCGCTGGTTTCACAGGACTGGCCGATGTGGGGCGGCACAGTTCGACGCAACATGACCTCACCCATGAAGAACCTGCCGGAATCCTGCAATCCGGTCGTGGCTGACGGGAAGATCTTCCTCGGCACCAACAATGGGAATCCCAGGAACCCCGATATCCAGGGCGATCGAGGCGTGCTCATGTGCTGCCGGGAGTCTGATGGCAAGTTTCTTTGGCAGGCCGTCACGGACAAGCTGGCTTCCGGACCGGAAAATGACTTTCCCGAGCAGGGCGTGTGTTCCTCCCCCGCCGTCGAAGGAAAGCGGCTCTACTATGTGAGCAACCGCGGAGAGTTGGTTTGCCTGGACACCGAAGGGCTCCTGGACGGCAAGAACGACGGGCCGTTCCAGGACGA
>JAFNAG010000713.1 GCA_017860135.1 Acidobacteriota bacterium | reverse complement strand
ATTGAGCGTGTTGGCGAAGCCGATGAAGTCACACGGGATCAGTTTCGTGCCTTGATGAATCAACTGGTAGAACGAGTGCTGCCCGTTGGTGCCCGGCTCCCCCCAGAAGATCGGCCCGGTCTGATAGTCGCTGATCATCGTGCCGTCGAGAGTGACTTGCTTGCCGTTGCTCTCCATCGTCAGCTGCTGCAAATACGCGGGGAAGCGTTTCAGGTATTGGTCGTAGGGCAGCACGGCTACCGTCTGCGCGTCAAAAAAGCTATTGTACCAGACTGATAGCAGACCCATCAGCACCGGCAGATTCTTCTCGAAGGGTGCGGTGCGGTAGTGCTCGTCCATTTCGTGGAAGCCGGCCAGCAGCGCGCGATAATTCTCCGGCCCGATGGCCAGCATGGTCGAAAGACCGATGGCGGAATCCATCGAGTAACGACCGCCGACCCAATCCCAGAAGCCGAACATGTTGGCCGTGTCGATGCCGAACTTGGTCACCTCGGCCGCATTGGTCGAGACGGCGGCGAAATGCTTGGCAATTGCGGCGTCGTCTTTGAGCGTTGCCAGCGCCCAGGCGCGCGCAGTCTGCGAGTTGGTCATCGTCTCCAGCGTGGTGAACGTTTTGGACGAAACGATGAACATCGTCTCCGCCGCATCGAGGTCGCGCGTGGCTTCGGCGAAGTCCGTGCCATCCACGTTGGAGACAAAGCGGAAGGTCATGTCGCGCGCCGAGTAGTGGCGCAACGCCTCATAGGCCATGACCGGTCCGAGGTCCGAGCCGCCGATGCCGATGTTGACCACGTTGCGGATGCGTTTGCCTGTGAAGCCTTTCCATTCGCCGCTGCGCACACGATTGGAGAATTCGGCCATCTTATTGAGGACGGCATGGACTTCGGGTACAACGTCCTTGCCGTCCACCACTACCTTTTCACCACGTGGGACACGCAGCGCCACATGCAGCACCGCCCGGTTCTCGGTGAGGTTGATCTTGTCACCGCGGAACATCGCATCGATTTTTCCGCGCAAGCCGCTTTCGTCGGCCAGGTTCAACAACAGCCGTAGGGTCTCATCGGTGATGCGATGCTTGGAATAGTCGAGATACAACCCCGCCGCTTCCAGCGCAAAGCGCTCGCCGCGGCCGGGATCCTGGGCGAACAATGCCCTGAGATGAACCTCTTTGATTTTCCGATAATGGGCCGCCAGCGCCCGCCATGCGCGACCTCCCGTTACCGACTTGGCCGATTCTACCGGGGCTTTCGTTGCAGATTTCCGGGTGGATTTCTTCACTGTTTTCATTTCTGCCATGGTGACCTTCTCCTCGCTCACTTGACCGCCTGGGCCTTCTTGGCAACCACATCCATCATTTCTTCCCACGACTTGACGAACGATTCGGCGCCTTCCTTTTGAAGCCGCGCCGCCAGCGCACCCATGTCGATTGTGTAAACCACCTCATCGGACTCCCCGCCGCCGGCTGAGAGAATGCGGCCCAGCTCGCCATGCTCGCCAAACTTCAACAGCGTCGCCTCCGGCATGGTATTCACCGTGTTCGGTGAGGCCAGCGATTTTACATAGAGATAGTCGGAGACGTGCGGATCTTTGGTACCGGTGCTGGCCCACAACAGGCGCTGCGGATGCGCACCGGAATTGGCGAGCCGCATCCACCGATCGGAGTTGAGCAGATCGCGATAGGCTTTGTACGTCCGCTCCGCCATTGCGATGCCCAGCCGGTTGTGGAATTCCTCGGGCGTCTTGCCCGCCACAGCGCCGTCCCAGCGGCTGACAAAGACCGAAGCGACGGACTCGACGCGCGGATTCAAGCCCGCCTCGATGCGCCGTTGAATGCCGCGCAGATAGGCCGCCGCCGCGGCCAGGTAATGCTCGCGCGAAAAGAGCAGCGTCACATTCACCGGCACGCCGGCAAAGATCGCCTCTTCAATCGCGGGCAAGCCCTCACGTGTGCCGGGAATCTTGATGAAGAGATTCGGACGGCCCGCCTGGGCGTACAACTGCTTTGCCGCCGACAGGGTGGTCTGAGTGTCATAGGCCAGTTTGGGTGAAACCTCCAAGGACACCCAACCGTCCACGCCGTTGGTGCGCTCGTAGATAGGCTTGAACAGATCGGCCGCGCGGGTCAAATCCTCGATGGCGAGTTCAAAGAACAGCGCTTCGCCCGACTTCCCTTGCTTTACTTTTTGGGCGATGGCCGTGTCGTAAAAGTTGGAATTCTTGATCGCGTTATTAAAAATCGTCGGATTGGAGGTAAGACCTGTAACTGACAGCTCATCGATGTATTTCTGAAGCGTTTTACTATCCAGCAGGCCGCGCGTGATATTGTCGAGCCACAGGCTTTGCCCAATTTGATGCAGCAATTCAGTTATCTTGGACATGATCGTCTCCCTTTGTGTCGTTGTGAATCATCCTTGGCTTTACGCGCCTAAAGGCGTGTGCCAACCGCCGGGCGGGGTGACCCGCTCGACCTCCTTGGGTCCCCACGTCTGTGGTTCGTACTCGAAGACAGGGGTGTCGGCCTTCAAAGCCGGGTCAACGATGCGCCAGGCCTCCTCCACATAATCCTGCCGGGCAAACAGGGTGGCGTCTCCTGCCATGGCATCCCCCAGCACCCGTTCGTAGGCGTCCATCTCGCCCGGACCCGGCTG
>JAFNAG010000417.1 GCA_017860135.1 Acidobacteriota bacterium | reverse complement strand
GAGTGCGAAGACGCCGCGCTGCTGGCAGCGAAACTGGCACAGGCCGGCTATTACAACATCTACCTGTACAAGGACGGCTTTGCTGCATGGGCGAACAACGGGTGGCCGGTCGCGGAGGGGAAAGAACCGTGAACCGGCTCCTCCACTCCCGGTGGTTCTCCATTTGCACCCGCATCCTGCTGGGTTCCGTTTTTGTGTATTCGTCCTGGTCGAAAATCGCGGATCCGCCGGGCTTTGCCCGGGTGATCTGGAATTACCGCATCCTGCCCGCCGTCCTGATCGGCCCGGCCGCCATCGTTCTGCCCTGGCTGGAGCTGCTCGCCGGGCTGGCGCTGCTGCTGGGATTTCTGCGCAGGGGCGCCGCACTTCTGATTTCATCGATGCTGCTCCTGTTCATCGCCGCCCTGACAATAGACCTGGCGCGGGGAATCCCCGTCGATTGCGGGTGTTTTTCCGTCGCAGCAGCTGCAAAGACCCCGGCGGAACTTTTTTCGTCCATGAAACTCGATCTGCTGCGGGACAGCGGCCTGCTGCTGTTGTCGCTGCAGTCTTTATTCTCCAGAGCCTGACCGTCACGCTCGCGAAATCCCGCGACGCGCCCAGGCGCGTCTAAAATCGGTATCTCGGATCCAGTATGATTCCAAAGACATCTCCCCCGAATCCGTCCCGGAGATTGCGCCTCGGCCTGCACCTCGGATCCCTCGCAATGCCGCCGGCCCTGCATCTGCAGCTGGCACAGGAGGCGGATCGCCTCGGATATCACTCCCTCTGGACTGCGGAAGCCTGGGGATCGGACTGCTTCACTCCGCTGACCTGGCTGGCGGCCAGAACCAGCCGGATCCGCGTGGGTACGGCCGCCATGCAGATTCCGGCCCGCACGCCCGCTTGCGCCGCCATGACTGCCGCCACCATTGATTTCCTGACGGGCGGCAGGATGCTCCTCGGGCTGGGGGTCTCGGGCCCGCAGGTTGTGGAAGGGTGGCATGGAGTGACGTACGGCAAGCCGCTGGCCAGGACCCGAGAATATGTCGAGATCGTCCGGGCAATCCTCGCCCGTAAACTGCCGTTGGAGTATCACGGGGCCGAATACCAAATCCCGATACCGGGCGGCACCGGACTCGGGAAGCCGCTCAAGCTGATGTTCCGACCGCTGCGAGCCGCGATTCCGATCTATCTCGCTGCAATCGGGCCCAGGAACACGGCGCTTGCCGCCGAAATTGCGGACGGTTGGTTGCCGATATTCTTTTCGCCACAAAGGATGCAGGTGTTCCGCCCGTCCCTGGAAGAAGGCCTGGCGAAGGCCGCAAGCGAAAAGGCTGAGTTCGACATCGCTCCGATTGCTGAGGTGCGGCTGGGAAATGACGTCAGCGCTTGCCGCGAGGCGGTCAAACCGGCACTCGCCCTCTACATCGGCGGGATGGGAGCGAAGAACCGGAATTTTTACTACAACCTGGCGTGCCGTTATGGGTTTGAAGAGGCAGCCCGTTCGATTCAGGGATCCTTCCTCGATGGCAGGCGTGAAGCAGCTATCGCCGCAGTCCCGGACGCACTTGTGGACGAGGTGTCTCTGTGCGGGCCGCGGGAGCGGATAGCCGAACGGCTGGCGGCCTGGCGCGATAGCGGAGCCACTACCCTGATCTGCACTACCACCGATCTGCCAACCCTCCGCACCATGGCCGAGTTAGTGCTCTGATTTCGGGAAGCAGGGGATTGTCCGGACATTAAAATAAGGTGCCTGCGCCTCGAGAGATAGTCTACAATTCAAACCCATGCACATACCGGATGGCTTTCTTACCAACCGTATCGCCCTTTCCATGGATGTTCTCTCGGGCGCGAGCGTCCTGCTAGCGGCGCACCGCCTCAAGCTCGAATCCGCCATGCGGCTGATCCCCATGATGGGCGTGTTCTCCTCCTTCGTTTTTGCTGCACAAATGTTGAATTTTCCGGTATTTGGAGGCACGTCCGGGCACCTGGTGGGGGGAGCTCTGGTCGGCATCCTGCTTGGGCCCATGGCCGGCCTCCTCACCATGGCAACAGTGATCATCGCCCAGGCGCTCTTCCTTCAGGATGGGGGACTGGTGGCGCTGGGGGCGAACCTGTTCAACATCGGGGCCGTCAGCGTTCTTATCGGCTATACCGTGTATCGCTTGTTCGGCTCGCCGGAGGCGAAAGGAAAGCGGTTGTCCGCAGCGGGCTTTGTCGCCGGTTGGTTCTCGGTGGTGGTCTCCGCAGCTGCGTGCGCGCTCGAACTCGGCTTGTCGGGGGCCGTACCGCTGAAGGTCGGGCTTCCCGCCATGGCCGGCTATCATGCAGTCATCGGGCTGGTGGAGGGTGGGTTGACCGCGGGTGTTCTGTCCTTCCTTGTCCGGGCGAGGCCCGATTTTCTGAAGAAGGAAGCCGCTCCCCGGTTTGGTTTCTGGGATGGCGTCGGGGGATTGATCCTGGTAGCGATTCCCCTTGCATTCCTTGCGCTTGCGGGGAGCTCGAGCCTGCCGGATCCTCTGCAGGCTCTGCTCCCGGAGCCGGTCGCCGGTGCCATCGAACAGGAATCCATACTGTCGCCCGGCCGGGCCGATGACTTGAACCGCGTCCTGCTCTACATCGGGATCCTCGTGGTGGGGGCAATCGCTCTTCTGGCAGCCAGAAGGCTGACATCACGGGGAAGGCCGTCATGAAACACAGTTTTGTTGACCGTTTTGCCGAGCTGGAATCGCCGTTGCACCTCCTGGACGCGCGGACCAAGCTCATAGGATTTATCGCATTGGCGGCGGCCGTCTTATACATCCCGCCCGGGAATTCGGTCGCTTTTTTTGCCGCATTTTTCCTCCTGGCGATCTTTGCCGGGATCTCGCAGATCCCTCTCCCGTACATCGTGGGGCGCACACTGGTGATCCTTCCCTTCGTGCTGCTGGCGGCGCTGGCAGCGCCCTGGGGCGGCAAAGACGGGTGGACGCGGCTCGCGGTTCTCGTGCTGCGCTCGACGCTGTGCCTCCTGGTCCTGATTCTGCTGACCAACACTACCCGTTTCGTCGAACTGCTGCGCGGGTTGCGCAAGCTGGGTTGCCCGCGGATTCTGGTCGTGAACCTGAGCTTCCTCTACCGCTACATTTTCGTGCTCAGCGACGAGATCATGAGAATGCGGCAGGCTCGCGACAGCCGACGGGTGGGGAGGGTTGCCATTTCGACAGAAATGAAGACGCTCGGATCGATGCTGGGAACCCTCATGGTTCGTTCTTTCGAGCGCGCTGACCGCCTGTACCAGGCGATGGTATCGCGGGGATTCTCGGGCGAGTTCCCGGTTGCCGCACCAAGGAGTTTTTCCTGGCGCGACCTTGCTTTTATCGCCGTCGTAGCCCTCTTCATCGCTGCAACGGTTTACCTTTAGGTTTTTCGAATCGGCGGAGACCCGGATTCGTTATGTCAGATTACGCGGTTCGAATCACACGGCTCAATTATTCGTATCCCGACGGCACTCGCGCGCTGGAAAACGTGGATTGTGATATCCGCACCGGCGAACGGGTCGCGCTGGTCGGGCCCAGCGGCGCCGGCAAATCCACTCTCCTTCTCCACTTGAACGGGATTTTGAAGGGCTCCGGCACCGTTCGGATCATGGGGCAGTCCGTGGCGGACGGCGACCTGGCGTTCATCCGCAAGCAGGTGGGACTGATGTTCCAGGATCCCAATGACCAGCTCTTTTGCCCCACTGTGCAGGAGGATATCGCGTTCGGCCCCTTGAATCTGGGAGTGCCGGCCGCCGAGATCCCCGCGCGTGTGGAAAAGGCGCTTCGCGATGTAATGCTGGATCATTCATACGCCGGCCGCACGGCGCACCATCTCAGCCATGGGGAGCGCAAGAGGGTGGCACTTGCGTGCGTGCTCGCCATGGAGCCTTCCATCCTGGCTTTGGACGAGCCTGCGAGCAACCTCGACCCGGGAACCCGGCGCCACCTGATTGAACTGATTGCCGCGCTTCCCGCGACCCTGGTACTGGGCACACACGATCTCGAGATGGCGATCGATCTATGTCCGCGGACCATTGTGATGGACGGCGGGAAGATCCGCGCCGACGGGGAAACCCGCCTGCTTTTCGCCGACGCCGAGCTGATGGCGAAACACGGCCTGGAAGTGCCGCTTTCCCTTCGAGGCAACCACAGATGAAAAACGCAGCCCTGGGCATCGTGGCGATCTGGCTTGCACTGGCGGCCGCGGATTCCGCTCCCAGGGAGGCTGCGGCTCGATTTCGGAAGTTGAGCCCGCATTTTTACTATCTGCAATCCGGAGTGGAATCGCCGAACACCGGTGCGGTCGTCACGGAAGACGGTGTCCTGCTCATCGATCCCCCGCCGGAAGCCGAATCTGCGGCAACGCTGGACGCACTCCGGGCCGTGACATCGCGGCCGGTGCGCTGGGTTGTAATCACGGATTTTCAGAAAGCCGGGGGCGCAGCGGCAATCGCGAAAC
>JAFNAG010000416.1 GCA_017860135.1 Acidobacteriota bacterium | reverse complement strand
CGGCGGCCCTACGGGGCGTGGCGGCGCTCGCGCCAGAGCCTGCTAACCGTCAAACCGATAGCCCAAGCCGCGCACGCCCACGAGATACCTGGGCCTCGCGGGCTCGTCTTCAAGCTTGCTGCGGAGATTGTTGATGTGTGTGTAGATAACCCGATCGGTCAGGAAGACGTCCGGTCCCCAGACAAGCCGCAGGAGATCGTCGATGCTGAGCACCTTGCCGCGGTGCTCGAGGAAGACGCGCAGCAGCTTGAATTCAAGTGCCGTCAAATCGACGGCGCGGCCGCTCCGCTTGGCCTCGTAGCGTTCGAAGTCCACGGTCACGTCGCCGAATGAGCAGACGGTCTGGAGGCCCGCGTTCTGCGTGCCGGCCCGGCGCAGGACGGCCCGGATGCGTGCGATAAGTTCCTCCGGTGCGAAGGGCTTGGTAATGTAGTCGTCCGCGCCGATATCCAGGCCGGCGATTCTGTCGGCTACCTGCGTCTTCGCCGTAAGCATGATCACCGGCGTTTTCATGCCGGCCCTGCGGAGCGCGCGGCACACGGAGAAGCCGTCTTTCCCCGGGAGCATAACGTCGAGCAGGATAAGGTCATAGTTTCCCTGCAGTGCTCTCGCTTCAGCGCTGAGACCGTCGCTCACCGCTTCCACATCGTAGCCCTCGAGTTCGAGGTCATCCTGGAGCGCGATCGCTATGGTCGGTTCGTCCTCCACGACGAGAATGCGGCTCATGTTGCGGACCTCAAGCGAATGGTGAAGGTGCTCCCTTCGCCGGGCCGGCTGTCGACATGCAGCGTGCCCTTGTGGGCTGTCACGATGTGTTGCACGAGGCTGAGTCCCAGCCCCGCCCCTCTCACGGTTTGCGTAGCCTCCGAGCCTCCCCTAAAGAACTTGTCGAAGATGTGCGCCTGGTCCTCGTCGCTGATCCCGATGCCCTTGTCGCGCACGCGGATTGAGATGTCCGTGCCGGCGGCTTCGACCTCGAGCCGGACGGTCACGGGCGGGAGCGAGTATTTCACCGCATTGTCCAGCAGATTCAGCACGGCCGTCGAAAGGGCTTCGCGGTCTCCGCAGATCGCGGGCAGATTTTCAGGGATCGTTGTCTCCAGTCTTGCCTCCTGCCCAGACAGGTCGCCGCGAAACTCCTCGGCCAGACCGCCCAGCCATGCCGATACATCGATCGGGTCCCGTCTGTATTCCCTGCGCCCTTCCTCCATGCGTGAGAAATCGAGCAGGTTTTCCACTAGCCGGGCCAGGCGATCGCTTTCCCTCCTCATGAGAGTATAGTACTGCTGTCGTTTTTCGTCGCTGGGCACCCGCCCTTGCTCGAGCATATTGGCGAGCTGCCGGATGCCGGTCAACGGTGACCGGAACTCGTGCGACACGGTCGAAACAAAACCCGATTTCAGCCGTGCCACTTCCATTTCACGGCGCACCGTCCGTACCAGGAAGTAGCCGCCGAAGCCCAGCATTACGATCACCAGGGAGATCATGCCGAGGTACAACTGCTGACGCCATGAGATCCCGCGATCCAGCGCTTGCATGTCGCGTGGCCTGGCGGAGACTTGCCATGACAGCCCGCCGTCGGCCGCAGTCTGAGTGGAGGAAAGCCCGGTGGAGCCCGTGAGCGGCTCTCCTGCAAAAAGACGACCTCCCGGGGCGGCAATGCTGACGGCAATAGGGGCGGTTGAGGAATTGCCGAGGATCGGCGGCCAGAGCTCTTTTCTGCAGTATTCGGGCGACAGGATCAGCACCACCCGCGAATTGTCCCGATCTCGCCAGAAGGCCAAGAATATGCCGTTCTCTCCCGAAAGGTCCCGCCGGGGCTCGTCGAGTGCCTGGAATGACTTTTCAGTGAGTGCGGCTTTCTGGTGTTCGCGTGCGCGAAGCTCCTGAAGTGTGGAGCTAAGCTCCGGCGCCCGTTCCGCCCAGCGACGCGCGGAGTCCGCGTAGAAAAGGTAACGCGGTTTCTCGAGGTCCCAGCGGCCCTCTATGAGGTCCTGATAGAGGGCAAGGGCCGCTCCGGGCCCATCGTTTGAGTTCATCTCCGCCATTATGGAACAGGACTCAAAGCGCCCCACCAAGTCGGCCGGAACCAGTCCGATGCGAGCTCCGGCATACGGTACGAGTTCCCGGTAGCGCCGCAGGGATTCCTCAGGCCGGCCGGCATTTCGCAGGGCTCTTGCCAGGCGATGGATGACCAGGGGGCGCGCAGCTGCAGGCACTGTTGCCAGAAGAGCTTCGTATGCTTGAATTGCCCTCGGTAGATCGCGCTCGCGGAGTTCCAGGGATTCCGCAGCGGCGAGTTCCCGCGACCGGCTCGTCCCGGGAGGTTCGGGTCCGGCCTCCCGGCGGTAAAGCAGACGCCGCGGGGGGAATGCCGACACGCGGCCGTGATCCTGCTGCATGGCGACGGCGCCGTCATGGCGGATCAGGGCCTCCCGCATTCCCACCGAAACATATCGGTCTTGGGATGGGGCGGCGGGTGGCTCTTCCAGGAACTGCTGCCACCGGCGAAGCTCGAACTCGAGGTTGCGCCGGATCTCGGCGGCTGTCTGGTCCAAGCGCTCACGGACCTGCTGCTCGGCCAATTGACGCTCGTGGAGCAGGCCCCTGATGCCGAAAGCGCTCAGGAGGACGCCGGGCAGAAGGATAGTAAGTGCGAAGAGGGCCAACAGGCCCTTCCCACTGGCAAACCCGGAGGTGCTCCGCTGGCTGCGCATTGTCACAGGTTCACTCTTGGAGCAACGCCGCCTGTCTTCAGCCGCGCTGGCGAGGCCTCACAAAGAGCCCCGCACGAGTAGATAGCCGACAGCAGCACGCCTGCCGGTTCTCGGAGAGCCGCGGGCATTCCCGTTCAGATATGCTCTCCGGGCTACCGCAGCAATCCACCGTGCCCGTGGGATCGCTCGGTCGACTGTCGACCATTCCGCCACGTACACGTCATCAACACGCCGAAGCAGGCAATCTCCACCAGCAGGAGCGCCATAACGACTGCAAGCAGCGTGAGGAGTAATCCCACCAGCGCTTCCATCAGAAATGAATCCTGTAAACCAAAGAGGCTCATCGTTGCCTCCGAGACTCAGTGACCCAACTCCGTGAACCTCCGTCTGCCAGCACCGGGTACTCTTACGAGAATCCGGTGCGGAAGATCACGGGCCGGAGGGCGGAGAGGACAGCGCCGCCAATTCCTCTTTCAGGTGCTCGATAACCCAGACCTCGGATTCGGTCGAGGCACCGCTGCGTCCCGTGAAGGCAAGCATCCGGCCGTTAAGATGAAAACGCAGTGCGAAGAACGGCCCTTTCCCCTTATAGACTGTTTCGGAAGTATCTCCTCCCTCCGCCGGGATACGGTGGATGCCCCAGGTCCAATCTTCCTCTTCCTTGACGATGTAGTAGATCCACTTGCCGTCCGGCGACCATGTGTGAGAGACGCCTCCTCCGGTCCGCTGCGCAAACTCATGAATCCGGCGCGACGTCCCGCCTTCGGAGGGCATTACCAGCAGCGCCCTGCGATCCCGGTCGAGATGGACGATGAGGGAAAGAACCTTGTCATCGGGAGAAAGAGCGAGGGATCTGATACGTTGCCCTTCCGGCGCACGAAACAATTCCCGTTCATTGCGGCCATCAGAATCGATTCTGGCGACGATGTCAGGTAGCCCGGTGCCGCGGGATATGAGATAGATGAAATCCCCACTGCTGGCGCATTCATGGCCGGCAATCGAGCTGCCGCGAGGTGCAGAATAGATGCTAGTCTTGCGCAAAGCAGGCAGATCCACGCGAAAAAGCCCCATCTCGTCTCTCTGCCAGCCGGCCAGTACCATTGACCTCCCGTCCGCATTCCAGCAGGGTCCTTGAACACTGTTCAAGTGGAACTCATCAAAGCCGACGACCAACGGATCGGCACCCTTATCCCTCAAAGACTGCACAACCAGCGAATCTGCCGCATGTGTCGGTATGGGCATCGGCCCGCGTTTCGTGACATAGGCAAGGCTCTCACCATCCGGTGAAAAGCTGGGACCCATGTTGGCCCCTTCCCATTTGGAGCGGACTTTGCGGGGTTCACCGATCATTCTCCCGGACAGAGGGTCGAAGTCCGCCAGGAAGACATCGTCGGTCACAGAGAGAGTGGCGTAGTAGTACCGGCCGTCGTTTGTGAAGCCGAGCGGGAAGAATCGCCCAATCCCCTGTTTGATCAACATGGGGGGGCCATCCGCCCTGTTATGGCGGAACGGCACACCCCACAGGTCAAGGCGGCCCCTTCGATCGCTCGCAAAGAGAAGCCAATCGGTGCCGGGAAGAACGCCGACCAGCAGGTCCTCGGCGGGATGTTCAACGATCGCCGTCGTCTCGCCCGTCCTCAGGTTTCGCGAATAGATGTCATGCGGAGCAGCTGTCCCATCGGAGGGATAGGAGTACAGGATTGAACCTCCGGCATCGGTGAACTGATATTCCAGCCAGCGGCCGG
>JAFNAG010000415.1 GCA_017860135.1 Acidobacteriota bacterium | reverse complement strand
TCAACTTGCCAAACCCGAGCGTTGTAGGAAAGGCTTATGATGTGCAACTGCAGACCTAATCCTGCGGACAGGCTCGCGATGTATTTTTGACGACGGACAACGATCGAAACGCGCAGCGGGCGTGTCCCGGATGAGCGTGCGCGTGGCCAGACGCCGGATAGCACCAATCCCACGGTAACAACTGCGGCAAGGGCCACTCCCAGCATTGTCCAGACGAGCTTCTGCCAGCTCGTCGCACCGTCCATGCGCGCGCGGCCGGCGGGCAGTTCATCCGCGCCTGCATCCATTAATTCCCCCGTGAGGGCGTCTTCGATTTCCAGCCGCGCATCGGCAATATCGTGCAGCCGCGCTCGCGGATCCTTCTTCAGGCAACGCTTAAGCAGCCCGACGATGCGCCGCGGCGTTGCGGGTGGCAGCAGCAGCCAATCCGGTTCCTTCGTCATCAGCGCAACGATCAGGTCTGTCACATCATCGCCTGCAAATACGCGCCGCCCTGCCAGCAGTTCGTACAGCACGCACCCGAAAGCCCAGATGTCCGTCCGCCTGTCGACCGCCTTCCCCTTCGCCTGTTCCGGGCTCATGTAGGCGGCGGTGCCCAGGATCACGCCTTGCCGCGTCATCCTGCCGGTCAGCGTCGGAGAATGAGAGAGATTGGTCTCGGACGGTTGCTCCTCCAGCACCTTGGCCAAACCGAAATCGAGGATCTTAACCTTGCCATCAGGCGTGATCTTGACGTTGGCAGGCTTCAAGTCCCGGTGGATGACACCCTTCTCATGCGCGGCTTCCAGCCCTTCCGCGATCTGGCGGCAGACCTCCAGGGCTTCGTCGACAGGCAAGGGCCCCTTTAGCAGGCGCTGCGCCAGGGTCTCGCCTTCCACCAACTCCATGACCAGGAAGCGCTTCCCCTCGGCCTGCTCCAGGCCATGAATGGTTGCGATGTTGGAATGATTCAGAGACGCCAGCAGCTTGGCCTCACGCTCGAAACGGGCCAGCCGTTCGGGATCGCCGCTGAATAAGTCAGGCAGGACTTTTATAGCAACCTGGCGGTCAAGGTTCGTGTCCTCGGCGCGATAGACGACGCCCATGCCGCCTGCGCCGAGCTTTTCTGTGATGCGGTAGCGGGAGAGGGTTGTGCCGATCATCGGAAGTTCTCCACCAGCATTAAGTCCTGGGTGTTGCGGTCCCTTCGCCCGCACACCACAAAGGCACCGTCTGGAGAAATGGTAAAACCCCATATTTCCTTGTCATTCGTTACCACGGTGCTCAGCTTGCGCTTGCCGATATCAAGCAACTGGATCGTCATTCCATCCGGTGCTATGAAGTAGACGCCTTTTTCCGTCACGTCAAAGGTCCATCCTTGCCCGGTAGCTTCAGCGGGCACGACTCCCTCCTCCTCACCGCCATCAGCCGGTATCCGGAATAGGCCCCGCTGCGATAATTTGCTGTAATAAATGTACCTGCCATCCGGCGATGCGTGCGACCGGCCGCCGCCAGAGCGCGTGATCTGGACCGGCTCGCCCCCGTCTTTCGGCACTTTCCAGAGTTCGTGTTGGCCGGAATGGTTGGATGAAAAATAGAGCCATCGCCCGTCCCACGACCAGCTCGGCATGATATCGTCGGCAGAGCGATTCGTAACGCGTCGAGGCTTGCCGCCGTCTGCTGCCATTACATAGATCTCGGACTGTCCTTCCGAACGGGAATCCAGGGCCAGCCACCTGCTGTCCGGCGACCAGCGCGGGCTCCCACATTGCGGTCCGTTGAAGGAAGTGAGTTGCGCGCAGTTCGATCCGTCTGCGTCGCAGCTCCAGACTTCCACGTTCCCGCTCCGGTTGGACTGAAACGCGATCTTGCGGCCGTCCGGCGAGTAGTCCGGGAGGCGGCTATCATACGTTGAGGCAATATGCGTCCTGCGCTCGCCGGTTCGAGTGTCCAGACGCCAGAGGTTCATGTTAAGGACTTGCCAGCTGTAAGCAAGCCGTGGCGGCGTGCGTGCAATTGCCGGGAATACTGTGGCAGGTTGCGCGTAGGGCAGGCGTTTTGGGGCCTGTCGTCCGGTAACAGGCACTCGCCAGAGGTATTGGATCTGAGCGCCGCCAGCTGAGTACACGATCTCGCGGCCATTCGCGGTCCATGCGATGCCTGGCAGTGTCGCGCAGCGTTGATCGGTGAGTAACCTCGGTTCCCCAACGGGCCGCAAGTCGCGCGTCAGCCGTAGAACATAGAGTTCGTACATGTAACTGTTCGTGGCCCGGGCAAATGCCAGGGAGCCCCCGTCCGGCGAGATGGACGGGTTTTGGTCGCCCAGAAGTGTTTCGGCCAGCTCGGACTTGATCGGATAGCTGGTCAATCGGCGGCGTTCACGGGTTTCAGTAGAGATTGCCCAGATACTTAGCGGCTCCTCCATTGAATCCTGCACTCCAGCGACAAGCCATTTCCCATCCGGCGTCCAGGATATTCCAGAGACTGTGGTCGCCTCCGTCAGGATCTGTTCTGGCCCGCCAAGGGGTGGAATCAATATAACCGCCGCGTTGCCCTGCTGCACACGCGTGAAAGCGATATAGCGGTCGTCCGGAGACCAGGCAGCGAATCTCTCTTCCGCCGGATTCGCTGTCAGCCGCATGGGGGTTCCTGCCGAGCCGATCTGCTTGATATAGATGTCGAAGTTGTCTTCCTTTTCACCATTCCAGACGAAGGCCACCTTATTGCCGTCCGGAGAAAACGATGGTTGAGATTCGGCGCCCAAATAGGAGGTCAGCGCGATCGGCATGAGGTCGTTGGGCAGTGGCGCTTTCTGCAACTGCCAGATCGTCAGCGCACCCAGCGCCAGAGTCACTGCGGCTGCCACGCCCCACAACCACTGCAACGAGCGCTTCAGCCCGGCGGCCGGGATGGCGGCCAGCTTGCCTGAGTCCGATTCCTCCTTCAGCTCATCCAGCGCGACCTTGACGTCGTCCATGTGTTGGAATCGCTTCGCCGGATCTTTGCGCAGGCAGCGGTTGATCAGTCTCTCAAGCTCTGCCGGAACTGCCGGGGTGATGCTGCTGACCGGTTTCGGCTCCTCGCGCAGGATCGCCGAGAGAGTCGACATCCTGCTCTTCCCATCAAACGCTTTCTCCCCCGTCACCATCTCATACAGCACTGATCCCAGCGAGAAGATGTCCGACCGCGCATCGACCTTCTTCCCTTCCGCCTGCTCGGGCGACATGTAAGCCACGGTCCCGACGATGACGCCCTCTTCCGTGATCGGTCTTCCTGCGTCTTCGACGGTGGCGGTGGAGGCGGATTCATCAGCCTGGACCTGCTCGGTAAGCTTCGCGAGGCCGAAGTCCAGCACCTTCACCTCACCGCTCTCGTTTACCATGATGTTCGTCGGTTTCAGATCCCTGTGGACAATCCCGGCGGCGTGCGCCTTGGCCAGGGCGTCGGCAATCTGAACCGCGCATTTGAGCGCGTCGTTGAGGCACATGCCACGATGGCCGATCCGTTGGTCGAGAGTCTGGCCCTCGACGTACTCCATGACGATGCAGTCTGTCCCGTTTTCCTGCGTGATGTCGTGGATGGTGATAATG
Organism: Acidobacteriota bacterium; assembly: GCA_017860135.1. Taxonomy (GTDB): domain Bacteria; phylum Acidobacteriota; class UBA6911; order UBA6911; family UBA6911; genus JAFNAG01. The sequence goes on along the minus strand of JAFNAG010000415.1, from coordinate 894 downwards.
TTGGGATGGTTGATGGCGGAGGCGGCTTTGGCCTCCTGGACGAAGCGGCGCTTCCTTTCGGCGTCGGCGACCTTCTCCGGGGGGAGGATCTTCAACGCCACGAAGCGGTCCAGGTGCAGGTCCCGGGCTCTGTAAACGACACCCATGCCCCCGCCGCCCAGCTTCTCGATAATCCGGTAGTGCGAAATGGTCTGGCCGATCTCGGGCATGCGGGCCCTCCGTACGGCGAGTCAGGATGCGATGCTATGTGGCGCAGCCATTATATGGGGAATCGGCTTTTTGAAGAAAGGGAAAGGAATGATGTCCTTCTGCAAGCGTCGTCAGTCCCTGCGATGAAGATCAGGCCATCCTGAGAATCTCCTCGGGATGTCCGTCATGCTCTCGCTCGCCTTGCCATTTGAATGCAATCTCGTGGTTCTTGATCAGCTCACGGAATGTTACGGATTCATCTTCCTCGGGCCTCCCATCCGACTTATAATGGCGCAATTCCAGTTGATGTCGTTGCAGTGGGCGTACCACCGCAGCGGAGGCTCCCATGCCCGAGATCGGTCAGACCGTTTCGCACTATACGATTGTTGAAAAGCTCGGCGCCGGGGGAATGGGGGAAGTCTACAAGGCGCGCGATACCCGCCTGGACCGCACCGTGGCGCTCAAGGTCCTTAAGTCCGCTGCCGCGCCTTCCGCGGATCAGCGGCAGCGTTTCGAGCGCGAGGCGAAGGCGATCGCCGCGCTCAACCATCCTCACATATGCACTCTGCACGATATCGGACGGGAAGGCGACACGGATTTCCTCGTCATGGAATACTGCGAGGGCGAAACGATAGCCCAGCGCCTCGCCAAAGGACAGCTGCCGCTGGACCAGGTTTTGCGCTACGGCACGGAAATCGCCGGCGC
>JAFNAG010000414.1 GCA_017860135.1 Acidobacteriota bacterium | reverse complement strand
CGGGATCGACGTCAGAACACGAGGACCTTGTCGGCGGCCAGGGTCCAGCCGGTAAGTTCATCCATCGAAAGGAACGGTCTCATGGCCGCCACAACCTCAGGCGCATGTGGGGTCGTGGCGTTGCAGTCCAGGTAAATTGGCAATTCGTCCCGAACGCCCATATGCCTACCGCTCCTCGCCAACCGCGACAGGCAGGCCCTCCGCCTGCCAGTCCTGGACGCTCCCCTCCAGGCGGAAGGCGCTGAATCCGCCTGCCCGAAGCATCTCCACGGCTTCTACCGCCAGCACGCAGCATGGGCCTCGGCAGTAAGCGACGACATCGCGGTCCCGCGGCAGGTCCGAAAGACGCCGCTCGAGCTCTTCAAGCGGAATCGAAAGCGCCCCCGGTATGTGACCAGCCTTGTATTCCTCCCCTGGACGAACATCCAGAACCGTGACGTCGCCGCGCCTCACCCGAGCCAGGAGTGCCTTCCGATCGATAGGTTCCATTCCCTCCCGGCCTTGCAGGAAGTTGCGCGTGATTTCGCCAACCTCCGTCAGACGTTTCTCGGCCAGCAGGCGCAGCGACCGGAGGAACTTGCAGACCGCCTCGTCGGCCAGCCGGTAGGTCACGAAAAGCCCTGCTTTTTCGGCTTCTATCAAGCGGGCTGCGCGGAGCGCTTTTAAGTGCTGTGATGTGTTGGCCACACCAAGATTGGCTTCCCTGGCCAAAGCTTCCACGGTTCGAGGGGCCTGGCACAGGAGGTCCAATAGCTCCAACCGGCTGGAGTTCGAGATGGCTTTGCCAATGCGGGAGTGTTGTTCGTAAATTGAGGTCCGGTACTTACGATTTGGACTCGACATAAAGTGGTGGCTCTCTATCAGAGCTTCTTCTCATTCGGTCGTGCCGAGGAAGGGAATCAATGAGACTACGTGCCGGCGTCATTGTTCCTTTTGGACCGGAAACCCCTTATTAACCCAGTTCTGTCTCAGGTTAGTCGGAAGATACAGAACCTTTACTTTTTTGAATCCCATTTCTTCCAGCACCTGGAATGCCGGCCGAACATTCGGACATACATTCCAGGGGCAGCAACCGCAATAAAGGACAATTTCCGTATCTTTCCCCAGATTCTTCACTTCTTTTTGCAGGTTTTTTGGTCCGTCGGGCTCTGATAATGGCCCGATCAGTTTCGCGCCGGGGACATGCGCGCCCTTGTAAAGCACGGCGGGGCCAAAATAAAGAATCAGCGGCTTGCTGTTGCCTGGATCGGAAACGATCTCTGCCAACTTCGCCGCTTCCAGCAGCCGGTCAGCAGTCCACGGATCGACGGGCTGCGGTGCTCGCTGCAAGTTGTTGACGAGTGCCCGCCCGGAGCCTTCAAAAGCAGAGCCATTCTGCCCACAGCCAGTGAGCCCGACAATAGACACCGCCAAGGCGAAGACAGAAGCCCGAGCGATTCGGTATTTGACAAACCAATTGAAATCGTGCATTCGAAATCGAATCTCCTTATCTCATGTGAGTGCGGGGCTTGGTCACGCCGGTACCAGCCAGGTCGAACTGTAAGCCCGCTTGTTCGCCACCCGATGTTTTAATATTTCAGCAGATACTTGAATACTTGTCAACAGCGAAGAATGCCCGGTGTTGGAAGTCCAAAACTACAGCCTGATGACACATCCAGTCCGGTTCGACCCTCGCCGGGCGTCGTTGCGCACATATCTGTACCCCGCCGCGCGAAACCTGGCGTTCAAGCGTTTCCGCGACCTGGGCGGCGAGGTACCGCTGGGCGATCGGAACAACGCCAACTCCCAAAAATCCACCGAACCGCTTCACGCCCTGCTGGCGGAGGAACTGTCCGCGGAGATCCAAAAAGCGATCGCGCAGCTGGCGCCTTTGCAGCGCGAAGTCGTCATTCTCTTCGAGTATGAAGACCAAACGCTCGCCGATGTCGCCGCTATTGTTGGCGCCGACGTGGGCACGGTCAAATCCCGACTTCGCCGCGCGCGCGAGCGGCTCAGGCGGGACTTGGCTCCATATTTCAATGGCGGCAGCGGCGCATCCAAACAGGAGTCAGGTCATGAGCAGTGACAATTCACTTGACAGGCGAGAACAAAACGAAGATTTGGAGCTCAACGTTCTCTTGAAAAAACGGCTGGCGGCGCCCGACGTATGAAATCCAAGAGGTCCCGCACGCAGGGCCCCCCGCAGATTAACATGTGCACTTTGTTGCGGTCCCCAGGCCCGTTGGCAAGGCGCGAGCCGGGCGAACCCGCGATCATCTCGAAGAGGTCGGTCCCCTCGGCGCCATTGTCGCCGAAGACTTGGAGTCACAACAGTACCTGCACAAGCCGGGCAACCAATTCCTGGAGCGAAAACATGGTAAGGACCAACGGCAAGATCGGCAACACGATAAAGACGGTCACGGCAATGATCGCTTCTTTGCCAAATGGGAACGGTCGAATGTTCTGAACGACGGCAAAGCTGTTCGCCAAATCGGCCAGCGATTGAATGTCGGCAGTTCCCACCAACGGCTCACCACTTGGCCGGTGGCCCTCCATCCACTTCTTCTCGAACCCGATTACATACTCACTGGCCAGCGAACCGTAGGTGTACAAGCCGTGGAGGCGCTGGCGAAGCAGTCGGGGAGCAAACACGCAGACCGGCCCTAATGCAATGAGGCACAAAAGGAGTGCCACAGCTATGATCTCAATCCGGTAGTCGGGCAACCTGGTGCCTTCGTAAAGAATGCGGTTCGCGATAAACCCTGACAGCAGGGCACTGTGCGCCATCAGGAATGGCCCAAGCGCGAACGCATTCCCTCCGAGAAACGCCAATCCGCAGCGGGAGTCGGGATGGCTGGGAACCAGCTGGAGATCCAGCCTGGAGACTTGCCAGAGCAGCCTGCACCAGATGAACAGCCTGAAATACCAGCGCAGCCAGATGAACTGGGCGATGGGCAGGCTGACATACTCGTACCAATAACCGGCGGGCGCCAACACCTTTGTGCCGGCAGTCACCGCGGCGTACCATGTGTCGGATTGGATTGACAGGACCCCCTTCAGCCAGAAGCTGGCGGCGATAAAGACGAGGGCGAGCAACCCCAGCTCGATGACGGGGGAGTTCCTGAGGCGGAGTGCCGACCCGATAACGCCCTCGAACTTCGGAAGCGCCGACGGCGTGATGATCTGCCGCTCGACGAACTGCAGTATCATTGCCCGCATTCTCCGGTGGATGATCACTTCCGCGCCAATCAGAAGCGGGAGCGAGACCAGCAACCGGCAATGCGCTTCAACGTCGTACAGGAAAGGGATCTTGACGCCGCTCGTCAGGCGTCCGCCAAGGGCCGTGAGCAGGAGCAGAGGCAGCCACGTGAACAACGTGATGACTATAATCCGCAATGCCACACGGTCTAAGGGCGGCCTCACCAGTCCGACACGCACAAGAAACTGATAGAGGGGGCCTCCCAACATCAAGGAAAAGTCCTTCGTGGTATCCGAGAACATCTCGGAGCGCATGGTTCATTCCTTCCTGGCGGCTGGCGCAGTCCGGATACGACGTGCCGCCTCTCTCGAATCAGTTCATGATGCCGGTCGGCAATTCCACCTCGGCACAAATGGTCTTGGCCTCCGCCGTCCAATGCCAGGGGCGCCCACCGCCCCACCGTCAGGCCACCTCTCCACCCGGTCACTCACCGCTCATCCTCAAAAACCGCCTTCACCTTGCCCTTGCGTACTGCGAGGGCGAGAGCGGCGTGGTCCTTCTCGTTCTGGTCGGCGTAGGCCACCGAGAAGGCTGCCATGGCCCGGTCGAAGGTGTCGCTCTTGCCCATGTACGCGCTTAGTGTGACCGAGCTTCCGGAGCGTGCGTGGGAGAGAGCGAGCGCCCTTCCGCACCACGTGGCGTAGAGATCCAGCTCGGCACGGCTCAACTTCTCCACGGGGATGCTGATCTTGACGTCCTTCAGCTGGCGGAAGAAGAAGTGGCGGCCTCCGGCGCCCTGGGTCCACCCGAGGAACATGTCGCTGGCGGGCTGCATGAGGCGGTAGCCGTTGACGACGCGCTGGCCGTGGTTGGGGAAAACACTCCTTCCGGCGTATGCCTCAAGGACCGAGGCGCGCGCCTCCTTGACCTGGAGGAAGAGGGGGTCATTTTCGCCGGCCATGAAGAGGAATACCCAGCAGGCGGTCCCGACGCTGCCGACCCCTACCACCTTGATGGCCGCATCCCGGAACTCGTAGCGATCGAGCAGCGATTGAGAGGAGTGTGGCAAGTTATCGCGGTAGGTGTTGAACGCGTCTCGTAAGACCTTCTGGATCTCCCCCGGGGCGTGGCCCTCGGCGTGGAAGATCGTCGGGAGCTGATCTTTGATGATGGGCATATCCCCCTTGTGTTCTACAAGCTTCGGGAACATCTCCTCGCCGCGGCTCTTCGCATGTTCCTTTTGGATGCGCTTCACGGCCCGCTTGCGGAGGCCGGGGGGGAGACCGGATACC
>JAFNAG010000133.1 GCA_017860135.1 Acidobacteriota bacterium | reverse complement strand
GCATGTCACGATACATGCGCACGATCGCCGCCGCGCCGAACCGGTCGAGTTCCTGGCGCACCGTCCGGTCATACCGGTTCAGCGGGATCGGAGCAAACTCGAGCTGCCCCCTGGCACGCACTTCAGCCGGATCAATCACCAACCTCTTGGTCATAATCGCGTCTCCAATATCCCGGCGCGGCCCCCGGCCGCAACCGAATGCAGGAACCACGGAATACACGAAAGACACGAGAGTGATTATTCGTGTCTTTCGTGCATTCCGTGGTTTTAAAATTCCCGGGGCGCGAAAGATCATTTCCGCCCCCAACGGAATCCTCTGGTTCGTGGCGAGGATCGCCTCGCGCCCCGCCCCGCTCTCAGACTGAGGGAGGCCCGAGCAGAGCAGGCGCCTCATCCGCCGCCCGCGGGGAGAGAACCTCCACTCCCAAGGCGTTGAGGAATTCGAGCCATTCCGGCCACGGCGCCAGATCGGTCACCACTCTGGAGATATCCCCGAACTCGCAGATCTTGAAGAGCGACGGGGTGAGAAACTTCGTGTGGTCCACGAGCAGCACCGTCTCACGCGCATTCCGGATGACCTGCCGATACAGGTGCGCGCTCTCGATGTCGCTTGCGCTGATACCGAAATCGCGGCTCAGCCCGTCCGCTCCGATGAAAGCGAGATACCCCCGCAATTGCTCGATCGTCGACGTCGCCAGCGGCCCCACCGTGTCCATCCGCTCCGGACGGTACTGCCCCCCGACCAGGATGACGCTCAATTCGGAGTTGGCCGCCAGCTCCACGGCAAGCCGTGAAGAATTGACAATCACATGCAGCCCGCGCCGCCTCCTCAGGTGCGGGCACATCTCAAAACTGGTCGTCCCCGAATCGATGAAGATCTGGTCGTTGTCGGTGACCAGGCCGGCAGCCAGCCTGCCGATCACCCGCTTCGCCGGCACGTTGCGCGCAGCCTTGGAGCGGAAGGAGAAATCGGTGACGCGCGGCAGGATCGCTCCGCCATACACCAGTTCGACCTGCGAAGCGTCGGCAAGAGACCGCAGGTCGCGCCGCACCGTCGCCTCGGAGACCGACATATCCTGAGCCAGAACCTTCACCTCCACGGCCCCATGCTCCAAAATACGCGTCAGTATCAGTTCCTGCCTCTGCTTGGTGGTGAGGCTCAATGGGCGTTCCCTCCGTGAACTGCTGAGTATCATGCATAATCGTACATAAAATCAACATAAATGATTATATATTGTTGAATGAAGTTTGCTATTTCTCTTGCAATCCGGTGTATAAATGGTTAGTATTGCACTTCTGAGCAGGACGGATATTCATAACAAATGATTGATAATAAACTGTTTAGCTCCGTGTGCGGTGAGTCCGATTCCCTCGGGAGGCAGTCTCTATGAGCAGGGTCATCATGCCCAAGGCGGGACAGACCATGGAGGAAGGGACAATCCTCCGCTGGTACAAGCGTGAGGGCGAGGAGATCCGACAGGGCGAGTTGTTGCTCGACATCGATACGGACAAGGCTGCCGTGGAGGTGGAGGCGCCTGAAAGCGGGATCTTGCGCAGGATCCTCTGTCCCGAGGGCGCGAGCGTGCCGGTCCTGGCGCCCATCGCGATCATTGCACGTTCCGGCGAGGATGTGGAGGGTGAGATCCGGGGGGCGGAGTTGGACCTTAAGGCAGCCATGGGAGGGTTAGCGTCGGAGCAGGCGGCGTTGGGTTCGGCGAAGGAAATCGCGATCCCGGATGCGCAGGCTCCTCGTTCGAGTGGCGGCGCGGGCTCGATCCAGGCCTCCCCGGCAGCCCGCAAGGCCAGCCGTGAAACCGGCATGGACCTGAAGACAATCGGCGCGGGCAGCGGCCCCCGCGGGAGAATCCTGTCGACCGACGTGCGCAAGGCAGCGGCAGCGGCGCCGGGCCCCCGCCTCACCGCCGGACCTCCGCGTCGCCCGCTTTCGGGCATGCGCAGGGCTATTGCCCGCACCATGCAGGCAGCAAAGCAGAGCATCCCGCACTTCTACATGAAGATGACGATCGATGCCGATCCCCTGCTTACGTTCTACCGTGAAGAGAAGGCGGCCTATGCCTGCACGATCAACGACATCATCACCCTGGCGTGTGCCCGGGTAATCCGGGAGTTTCCCGCATTTCGCAGCAGGATCGAGGACGACGCCGTTATCGAGCTGCCGGCTGCAGGGATCGGTATCGCAGTGGGCATGGAGGACGGCCTCGCGGTGCCGGTTGTGTCCGGCGCCGAGGGCATGACGCTGCAGCAGCTGGCGACGGAAGCCGAACGTATCGTGGAAGCCGCGCGGCGCGGCAAGATCGTTGCCATGGGCCAAGGGGTATTCACAGTCTCCAATCTCGGAGGGTTCGGCGTCGAGGAGTTCACGGCCATCATCAATCCGCCGGAGTCAGCCATCCTGGCGGTCGGTGCGATCCGCGAGGCGGTCCTCGTGAAAGACGGCGGTCTGCGTCCCGGCCGGTTGATGACCATGGTGCTCAGTGCGGACCACCGCCTGATCGACGGCCTGCTGGCGGCGCGGTTCCTCCGGCGGCTCAAAGAAGTTCTCGAGGCCCCTGAGTTGCTGCGGGAAGGGCCGGAATAATCGACCACGCCTGGAAGGCGTGGCATTGGACTGCCGCGCGCAGCGCTGGCTGCGGGACACGCTTGACACTGTGCGTGGATAGCTTTGCGGGCTGTCGGGAAACGCACCGGATCAGGGAATCGAAAAGGACCCCCCAGGGGTCCGGCAGGACAGCCCGGGGCGCAAGCCCCGGGAACTTTGGCAGGTCCGCATGTCCGCCCTGAATGGGCGGTGCAGGCCGCTTCGGCTTTTCCGGGCTGGCATCCTGGGCGTCCATGTCACCATGGCTCGCGCGCTGCTTGTCCTGCACGACCCTTTCAGGGTCGGAGCGTGGGTGATTCCCCGGGGGCGAGGATGCGTGTTTCTTCCCGGGGCTTGCGCCCCGGGCTGTCCTGCACGACCCTTTCAGGGTCGGAACGTGGGTGATTCCCCGGGGGCGAGAATGCGTGTTTCTTCCCGGGGCCTGCGCCCCGGGCTGTCCTGCGCGACCCTTTCAGGGTCGTCTGCACACAGCAAACGGGCCTCAGCCCGGTATGCCGGCAAAATATATGACGATCGACATGGATCGGGAGCGGCTGCTGACTGTCAGACCTCTGCGCCTCATCAGGCGTTTACCGGGAACAATCACGCGGCGCATAGCCAAAGTCTCACGTGTGGGCAACAACCAGCGCGCAGCGGGGCGAATCCGCGATACAATCGGTATCGGAATCGGTATCGGGATCGATATCGATGCGGCGGCGCTGCCGACATCAACAAAGCGGCATTTCATTCGGCACGGATATCGATTGCTGCTGCGATTGCGATGCCGGTGCCGATCGTCATTCCGTGGCAGGGAGCGGCATATTGCCGCCCTCACCAAACGCCGGAACGGCAGCGCCTTTCAGGGTCTCACGGCCACGAGCCGTGGTTTCAGGTTGGAATAAGAGATCAGCGTGCGCTTTGACATGACACTCCAAGTCCACAACTCGTGCGACGAGATACTCCGGCGATTGCGCGATGTCGGCATGCCCGATGAGATGTGGGCGGAGGCCGGGCGGGGCTTGCGCCTCTCTGCCGAGCCGGCGGTCAACGCGCACGTTCATCTGCCTCCGAACTTTTCGGCGTTCGAGAGCATGGAGCAGGCCGTAGACCTGGCCCGGCGCCAGAACGTGAAACTGCTCGGGGCAAGCAATTACTACGACTATTCCATCTACCCTGCATTTGCAGCCCTGGCGCTGGCATCCGGGATCTATCCGCTTTTCGGTCTCGAGGTCATCTGCCTGCTCGAGGATCTCAGACGGGAGGGCATCCGGATCAACGACCCCTCAAACCCGGGACGCATGTACCTGTGCGGCAAAGGCATCACCCGGTTCGGGGAGATGACGTCCGAAGCGGCGCGCCTGCTCGGGATCATGCGGCGCAACGATGCGTTGCGCATCCGCAGGATGATCGGGCTCCTCTCGGAGGTATTCGAGCGGAGGGGGCTGCCGATCGGGCTGGATCCGGCAAGGGTCCTCGAACACGTCGTCCGGAGGCACGGTGCGGCCGAGGGGACGGTCACGCTGCAGGAACGGCACGTGGCGCAGGTTTTCCAGCAGGAGTTTTTCCGGCTCGTGCCGGAGTCCGCCAGGCCGGCGGCATTGTCGAAGATTCTGGCGGCGCCTGCCGGCGATGGTCCTCGGGATGAGGTCTGGGTGCAAAACGGAATTCGCTCTCACCTGATGAAGGTCGGAAAACCGGCCTTCGTCGAAGAAGCGTTTCTCAGCTTCGAGGACGCCCGGCGGCTGATCCTTGAATTGGGCGGCATGCCATGCTATCCGACGCTTGCGGATGGAGCTTCGCCGGTCTGCGCGTATGAAGATCCGCCGGGGAAGTTGATCGGCGCCCTGCGCGCGGCGAGGATTTTCTGTGCGGAGTTCATCCCTCTGCGGAATGAACCGCAGGTATTGGAGAAGTACGTTCACGCCATGCGCGGAGCAGGCCTGGTGTTGACTGCGGGAACCGAACACAACACGCTCGACCTGGCCGCGATGTCGCCCAGGTGCGTCCGGGACCTTCCCGTGCCGATGCCGGTGCGGGAGATCTTCCTGGAAGGAGCGTATGTCGTAGTCGCGCACCAGTACCTGCAGCTGCATGACCGGTGCGGGTATGTCGATGCCCAGGGAAACTTGAATCCGGCGTTCGCAAGCTGCGAGGAGCGGATCGCCCGATTCCGGAGCCTGGGCGCAGCCGTCGTTGCCAGGCAGCTGGAGACGAGGAGATGATGCGGCAACACACGCGCGTCGCGCCATCCGTCTGTGGCGAACCGAAGTCGGAACCACGAAATACATGAAATGCACGAACATTCTGGGTGCAGTCAGTTGTTGGCTGTTTTTGACGCGTGCGGCGCTATAATATCCGGAACCCAATTGACTCCCGATCTTCGTGAAAGGTTATGCTGATCATGGTCTCCAGGATACCTTGGCCTGAATTCGGAACAGAAGACGATCCGCTGGCGCAGCTGGCCGGGCTCTCGCACTATTACGGCTCCGACATCGATTTTGTCATTGCCGGGGGCGGCAACACCTCCGTCAAAATCGGGGATCGGCTCTACGTGAAGGCGAGCGGCACGCAGCTGGCCACCATCGGGGCGGACGGCTTTGTCGAACTGGATCGGCCTGCGCTCGACAGGCTGCTGGCAACTGACCTGGGGACGGACCCGGCGATTCGGGAGCAGCGCTTCAAGAGTGCCATTCTCGCAGCCCGGATTCACCCGGAAAAGGGACAACGCCCCTCCGTGGAATGCGTCCTGCATCACATCATCCCGCGGCGCTTCGTCATTCACAGCCACGCCACGGTTGCCAACTCCCTCGCCTGTTCCGGCCGCGGGCGGGAAACTGCCGCAGATCTCTTCGGAAGCAATTGTCTCTGGATGCCGTATGTGGATCCCGGATTCGCCCTGGCCCGCCGTCTCAACGAAGCGCTCCGTGATTACAGGGAAAGCACCGGCAGAGACTGCCCGCGCGCCCTGCTGTTGCAGAACCACGGGCTGATCGTGTGGGGGGACACGCCCGAGGAAGTGCGCGCAACGACGGACTGGGTAGTCGGATCCATTTCGGCCCGCATCGGTGCGCTGCCACCCGGGGCAGTCTTCGGCACAAGGAAGCGGCTTGACGCGCCGGAGGGTCGCAGATTGATCGACGCCTTCGGGCCCATCTTACGCGGGTTGCTTGCCGGGGAAGATAGACTGCCGATCGTGACGTTCGACGATTCGGAGATCGTCCTGGATCTGGTCTGCACCGGGACAGGAAAGGAGATCGCGGCCCGCGGCCCGTGGACGCCGGATCAGATCGTTTACTGCGGTTCGTTTCCGCTCTGGTTCGAGGCGACCGGGCGCGAAGAACCGGGAGCCCTGCACCCGCGCCTTGCCGAGGCTGTTCGGGCACACGGTGTCGCGACGGGGTTTCCGCCCGCCGTCATCCTGGTGAAAGGACTGGGCATGTTTGCCGCGGGCAGGGATCAGTCTTCCGCCGACAGCGTGCGTCTTTGCTACATTGACGCCATCAAGGTCGCGGCCGGAGCCGAGCGGTTGGGCGGCGCACAGGCCCTGGCACGGCGCGACCGGGAGTTTATCGAACAATGGGAAGTCGAGGCCTATCGCAGGAAAGTCAGCGCCGGCCAGAGGTCCCCCGGGCGAATGTCGGACAAGGTCGCTCTGGTGACCGGATCCGCGCAGGGATTCGGCCTCGAGATCGCGGAGGACCTGGCAGCGCAGGGAGCGCACGTGGTGCTCGCGGACATCAACCGGGAACTGGTCACGCATAGGGCTCAGGCGCTGGCAGCGCGGCACGGATCGGGAAGAGTCATGGCGCTGGGGATGGATGTTACGGACGGCGGCCTGATCGCGGACGCTCTTCACGAAGTCGTTCGTGCCTATGGCGGGCTCGACCTTCTCATCTCCAATGCGGGAGTCCTGCTGGCGGGAAGCGTCAAGACCCAGCCGGTCCGTGACTTCGAACTGGTGACCAACGTCAACTACAAGGGCTTTTTCCTGTGCGTGCAGAAAGTGGCTCCGATTCTGTCCCTTCAGCATCTCGCGAAGCCCGATTGCTGGAGCGACATCATCCAGGTCAATTCGAAATCCGGCCTGGCGGGCTCGAACCGGAACGGTGCGTACGCCGGCAGCAAGTTCGGCAGCATCGGATTGACCCAGTCTTTCGCGCTCGAACTCCTCGAAGACGGCATCAAGGTCAACGCGGTCTGCCCGGGCAACTTCTTTGAAGGCCCGCTCTGGAGCGATCCCGAGAAAGGGCTGCTGGTGCAGTATCTTCGCGCCGGCAAGGTTCCCGGAGCGAAAACCGTCGAGGATGTCCGGAAGGCCTATGAGGCAAGGGTGCCGATGGGCCGTGGCTGCACCACGGCCGACGTGATGAAGGCGGTGTATTACCTGGTCGAGCAGAAATATGAAACCGGGCAGGCCCTCCCCGTCACGGGCGGGCAGATCATGCTCCATTAAAAGCCGATTATTGGGAACATGCCTGTCATGGACTCCAAAGAGTTACCCAAGACGCAACACGCCGTACAGCTGGTCGGCCCGGGAGAACTGCGCCATAACGCCGCCAAGGAAGTGCCCTATCCCGGCCCCTGTCAGATCCTGGCGCGGGTCGAGGCGGTGGGACTCTGTTTTTCAGACCTGAAGCTCTTGAAGCAGTTTTCACAGCATGCCCGCAAGACCGAGATCCTCGAGGGAATCCCCGGCGATGTGCTCGCAGAAATTCCGAGCTATGTGCCGGGAGATCGGCCGACGGTTCCGGGACACGAGGTGGTGTGCCGCATCGTGGCTGTAGGAGACAAGGTGACGCGGCACCGGGTCGGCGAGAGATGCCTGGTGCAGACAGACTACCGGACGTTGCGCACCGGCAGCTCCAATGCCGCCTTTGGCTACAACTTCGAGGGCGGACTCCAGGAGTATGTCCTGATGGACGAGCGGGTGGTCATGGATCCCGAAAGCGGCGAGAGGTTTCTGATCCCCGTCGCAGACGACTGGAGCGCCTCGGCGGTCGCACTGGTGGAGCCGTGGGCCTGTGTCGAGGACGCCTATGCCAACCAGGAGCGGCGGCGCCTCAAGCCCGGCGGTCGCCTCCTCGTCATCGTGGAAGAGGGGCACAGAATGGAAGGGCTGGCCGATGCCATCTCGCAAAGCAAGCCTGCCTGCGTGTACGGCATCGGAGCAAGCAAAGAGGAACTCGGGGCGCCGCTGAGTGCGGCGGTGATCCTGGAGAAGGCGGCAAACCTCTCTGCGCTGCCCGGGGATTTCTTCGATGACATCGTCTACTTCGGCGCCAGGCGCCAGACCATCGAAGGCTGCAACGACAAGATCGCCGCGGGCGGGATCGTGATAATCGTGACCGGAGGCCGCAAAATCGGCGAGCCGGTTTCGGTCGGCATCGGGCGGGTTCATTACGGCATGACGCGCTGGATCGGGACCAGCGGCGACCGCGCCGATGACGCTCTCCAGATGATCCCCCCGGACGGGGAAATCAGGCCGGGAGATCGAATCGCCATTCTGGGCGCGGCCGGTCCTATGGGGCAGATGCATGTGATCCGGGACATCCGGCAGGGCATCCCGGGCATCTCCATCGTGGCGGCCGACGTGGATGACAGCAGGCTCGAAGCCCTGGCGCGGAAAGCCCGGCCCCTGGCAGAGGCCGAAGCCGTAAAGCTGAGGTTCGTCAACACCACCCGGGAGCCCCTCGCGGGGCGATTCAGTTATTTCGCGCTGCTGGCGCCAATCGGAAGCCTGGTCGCAGATGCCGTACGGACCAGCCTCGAAGGGTGCATCATCAATATCTTTGCCGGCATCCCGGCCCCCACGCGGCAGGCGCTGGATCTGGACGCCTATATAGCGAATTCATGCTACATGATCGGTACCAGCGGGTCCGTCATACGGGATATGAAGATTGTCCTGGGAAAGATCGAGCGGGGGCGGCTGGACACCAACTGCAGCGTGGATGCCATTTCGGGGATGACGGGCGCTTTGGACGGGCTGGCGGCGGTCGAGAGCCGCACGCTGGCCGGAAAGATCATCGTCTATCCGGAACTGCACGGATTGGGACTGATTCGTCTTTCGGAACTGCCCCGGCTTTACCCCACCGTGGCGGCGGAACTTCAGGACGGCCAGTGGACCGCACGGGCGGAGAGGGAACTTCTCCGGGTTGCGGCCCAGTGAGCGCGGGCTTTAGAGGCTGTCCAACGTTTGAATCACAGCGCGATCAGGCCCGGAGGGCCGCCAGTAAGTATGCCCGGCCGTGAGGCCGGGATGGCGGCGCAGCATGATGGAGCGCCGAAGGCGCGGCACTAAATTCCTGAAAATATACAGGATGTGCCGGCCCTTCCGGCCTCGCTTCTGGCTGTGCCCTGAAGCCGCGCTGACGCACGGGGCGACTCACTTCCGGCGCTTCGCGCCTCAGGTTAACATGGGTCAATCGTTGGTCACCCTCTTTCGCCCGCGCGCTTTTGATCGAATAATCATTCGTGGCAAACTCCCTCGATCGAGTGGTGGTGAGGGAGATAAGGGGTTTTGAAGCGCACGGGCTGAAGCCCGTGCTAACTGTCCAATGCCAGGGAACGCGGCAGTAGACAGGATCGAAAGATGTGCGTTAGAATGCCCGCGCCCGCAGCATCTCCGCCGGCTTTCCGGAGGCAAAACCCGCACTGTCACGGGGCGGGATCGAGCGTGGGAATACGGCGGCGCCACAGCCTCCACATTGGATTGCACTCCCGGAGTGGTTATCAGGAGAGACGAGAATGAGCGAAGAGGGAAAAAAGGAAACCCAGGATGCTCCCGTGGAGGAACGGGGCAAAACCATCGGGCGGCGTGACCTTCTGCAGGGGCTGTCCGCGGTTCCTGTGCTCGGCCTGTTCGGCTATGCAGTGAAAAAGCAGACAGACTACGAGAACGTCAGGCTCGGGACGACAACGGCGGCGCCGGCCCCGGGAGGCGAACTGTCCGACATCAATGTCGCTCTGTTGGGCGGGGGGGATCAGGGCGAGGTCCTGCTCAATTCCATGCTCAAAATCCCGGGTCTGCGTTTCCGCGCTATCTGCGACATCTGGACGGAGTACAACCAGACGAAGCTCGTCAACCGTCTCAAGAAGTACAACTTTGACGTCAGAGGGTACGAAGACTACCGGGAAATGCTCGACAAGGAGAAGGACCTGGACGCGGTTGTGATCGCGACACCGGACTTCTGGCACGCCCGGCATGCCGTCGACTGCCTGCGCGCGGGAAAGAACGTCTACTGCGAAAAGGAAATGTCCAATACTCTCGAAGGCGCCAGAAGCATGGTGCAGGCAGCCCGGGAGACGGGCAAACTGCTCCAGATCGGCCATCAGCGGCGCAGCAATCCCCGCTATCTCCATTGCTTCGAAAAGCTGCTGCGGGAAGCAAAGCTCCTCGGCCGGATCGTTACCGCGCAGGGGCAATGGAACCGCTCGGTGAAACCCGACATGGGCTGGCCGCAGCGCTACACAATCCCCGAGGACAGGCTGAAAAAATACGGTTTCAGCTCGATGCAACAGTTCCGCAACTGGCGCTGGTACAAAGGGCTGGGCGGCGGCCCGATCGTCGATCTCGGATCCCATCAGATCGACATCTTCAACTGGTACCTGGGCGCTTATCCCAGCCATGTCCTGGCAAGCGGCGGCACCGATTATTACGAACCTGCCACGCACGAATGGTACGACACCGTTCTGGCCATCTACGAGTACCAGACTCCGGAAGGAAGAGTCCGGGTCTTCTATAAAACCCAGACTACAAACGGCAGCCAGGGATATTTTGAGACTTTCATGGGCGACCAGGGTACGCTGGTCCTGTCGGAATCCGAGGCGAGTTACTCCGGCTCGATCTACAGGGAGATCACGGCGCCGGCGTGGGATGAATGGGTGCAGAAGGGTTACATCGAGGCCCCCAAATTGCAGGAGGTTAAGTCCGAAGAGACCAGAGCGGTGCTCGATGTGCGGGAGTCGGTCTCCCCGGATGAGCACCGGATCCCAATTGAATTGACCGACCCCTATCACAAACCCCACCTGGAAAACTTCTTCAATGCGATCCGGGGCACTGCCGAGCTGAATTGTCCGGCCGGGGTGGGATACGAGACGGCGGTGACGGTGCTGAAGGTCAACGAGGCGATCGATTCCAACCAGCGGCTGGAGTTCAACCCGGAGGAGTTCAAGATCTGATGCGGCGGATGATTCCGCGCGGCGTCTCCAATCTTTTCGAAACAAGGGAACCACATGGAAACGGGAAAATTCACCACGCTGCAGATGATCGCCCTGGCCCTGCTAAGAATCCTGATCGGCTGGCATTTCCTCTATGAGGGGGTCGTCAAGCTGATGAAACCGGATTGGTCATCTTCTTCGTTCCTTCTGCAGGCGCGCGGTCCACTGGCGGGTTTTTTTCATTGGATTGCGAACAGCCCCGAGTTGCTCCGCTATGCGGACCTGATGAACATCTGGGGGCTGATCCTCATCGGCCTGGGGCTCATGCTCGGGTGCTTCACGCGCGTCGCCAGCGGCGCGGGCTTGCTGCTGATCCTGCTCTATTACTTCTGCAATCCCCCCTTCATAGGTTACTTTTATTCCCTCCCTTCCGAGGGAAGCTATCTGATCATCAACAAGAACCTGGTGGAGGCGGCTGCGCTTCTGGCGATCCTGGTGCTGCACAGCGGACGCTATTATGGGATCGACCAGATACTTCACAAGCTGTTTGCCGGGTGGCGAAGGGCAACCATATAGGAGGCATTTCTTATGACACGACCTGTGACACTCTTCACCGGACAGTGGGCCGACCTGCCATTGGAAACGCT
>JAFNAG010000413.1 GCA_017860135.1 Acidobacteriota bacterium | reverse complement strand
TCCGGCGCGCGGGACGCGCACCTCCCCTTGCCGGAAGGCTCTCCGTTTGGAACCGTCCACATCGACGCTTCGGCGTGCACGCTGTGCAGGGCTTGTACGGCCGTGTGCCCCTCCGGGGCGTTGTCCTCGAGCGGTCCCATGCCGCGTCTTTTATTTCGCGAATCGTCATGCCATCAATGCGGATATTGTGAGGCGCTCGACAGGATCGAGGCCCAGGTCGTGCTGCACGAGGCCGTGCCTTTCCGCTGCATTGAATGCGGCGCGCCTTTTGCCTCGCCGGCCATGGTCACACGCATGGAACGCAAACTCGCGGGCCACTGGATGTACGCCGGGGCGCGACAATTGCGCAGGCTGCGGATGTGCCGCACCTGTCGCACCCGGGATGCCCTCATATCAAAGGATGCGGCCTTATGGGAGCTGTAACCGTGAATTCGAATGCGCCCTCCGGGTTTGATCAACCGGCGAATATCCGCACGGACTGCTACGTCCTGCTGGCATCGCTGCTGGCAAAGCAGCCTTCGGAAGAGCTCCGGGACATCCTGCAAAAACTGCAATGGGATGAAGCAATCCCCGGCGATCTGAACCAGGCGCTGACCGCACTGCGCCAGGCCGCCCATGACTACTCCCTTGCCGCCATGAAAGAGGAATTTGACCGGCTGTTCGTGGGCCTGGGATGCGGCGAAGCGATCCCTTACGCATCATGGTACAGGGAAAAAATGATCCAGGGGCTGCCCCTCGTGCCGCTGCGTTCCGATCTCATCAGCCTCGGGATAGTGAGGCAGACGGACAACCATGAGCCCGAAGACCATGCCGCGGCGCTTTGCGAGGTCATGGCGATGATCTCCCGTGAGGGCAGCGGCTCGAACATCGCGACCCAGGCGGGCTTTTTTCAACAGCATATCGCTCCCTGGATGGGAATTTTTTTCCAGGACCTGCAATCTGCAAGAAGCGCGGCGTTTTACCGGGCAGTCGGCCTTTTCGGCTCACGTTTTCTGGCATTCGAGGCCGGGCCCCTGAAATGTAATTTGAGCCTTGCCCCAAATAGGACGGATAAGAAGAGAAGGAGGAAACTGTGATGAAATGGGATTTATCCAGCAACCGGAGGAGTTTTCTGAAAGGTGCGGCTCTTGCCGGCGGATTGGCGTTCCTTTTCGGCCTGCAGAGGCCGGCGGCGGCCAAACCGCAGCTGCCTTCGCCGCAGCAGGAACAGTCGAAGGGATATCGATTAACGGAGCATGTAAAAAAATATTACGAAACGGCGAGACTGTAACCGTTGACAAGTTATGGAGGCACGACCCATGAAACCGTTCAAAAAAAAATGGCTGCAGAGGATATCCGCTGAACCTACCTCCCGAAAGGACATCTCCCGCCGCGCCTTTCTCGCAGGGGGCACCGCGGTGCTTGGTGGAGGCGCCCTTCTCGGGATCCTGCCGTTATCCTGCATGCGGCAGGCCACCACGGAGGAGAAGCACAACTTCCCGCAGCCGGGTGTGCAGACAGAATACCGGCGGACGATCTGCACCCACTGCTCCGTCGGATGCGGCATCATCGCCGAGCTGCAGAACGGCGTCTGGGTCGGCCAGGAGCCTGACTACGACTCCCCGCTCAATCTCGGCGCCCACTGCGCAAAAGGGGCCGCGGCAAGGGGCCATGGATTCGGGCAGCGGCGCCTGAAGTTCCCCATGAAACTGGTCGACGGCAAGTGGACGCGCCTTTCCTGGGACCAGGCCATCAACGAGATCGGCGACCGGCTGCTGAAGATCCGCGAGGAATCGGGGCCCGATGCCCTGTTCTTCTGCGGCTCCTCCAAGGCAAGCAACGAGGGCGCTTATCTGCAGGGGAAATTCGCCGCCTTCTGGGGCACCAACAATGTCGATAACCAGGCGCGCATCTGCCACTCCACCACCGTGGACGGCGTCGCGAACACCTGGGGCTACGGCGCCATGACCAATTCCTACAATGACATGAGAAACAGCAAGGCCATGCTGTTCCTGGGAAGCAACGCGGCCGAGGCCCATCCCGTGGCCATGCAGCATATCCTGCGCGCCAAGGAGAGCGGCTCCAAGATGATCGTCGTGGACCCGCGCTTCACCCGCACCGCCGCCCATGCCGACATCTATGCCCGCCTGCGGTCCGGCACCGATATCCCGTTCATTTATGGACTGCTCTGGCACATCTTCAAGAACGGCTGGGAAGACAAGGATTTCATCGCCAGGCGCGTTTACGCCATGGACGACATCCGCAGGGAAGTCGAAAAATGGCCCCCGAAAGAAGTAGAGAACGTCTCCGGCGTTCCCGAGGACAAGGTTTACCAGATTGCCAAGACAATGGCGGAAAACCGGCCTGGCACCATCGTCTGGTGCATGGGCGTCACCCAGCACCACATGGGCAGCCATACCGTCCGGCTCTTCTCCATCCTGCAGCTTGCCCTGGGCAATATGGGGGTAGCCGGCGGCGGGGCCAACATCTTCCGGGGCCACGACAACGTCCAGGGGGCAACCGACGTGGGGCCGAATTGCCACACCCTCTCCTGTTATTACGGGCAGGCGGAAGGCGCCTGGAAACACTGGGCCCGGGTCTGGGATGTGGATTATGAGTGGATTAAATCCCGCTTTGACATGAGCCGCCAGTACGACGCGGGCGGGGGCAACATGGCTTATACCATGAACTTCCCGGGCATCCCCGTCTCGCGCTGGATCGACGGCGTAATGGAGGACAAGGCCAATCTCTCGCAGAGGGACAACCTCCGAGCCGTCTTTTTCCAGGGCCATGCCTGCAACAGCCAGACCCGCGGCGTGGAGATGAAAAAGGCCCTGGAGAAGCTGGACATGCTCGTGATCTCTGATCCCTTCCCGACCCACATGGCCGTGATGAGCGACCGCAAGAACGACACATATCTGCTCCCCACGGCAACCCAGTACGAAACATACGGCTCGGCCACGGCCTCGAACCGCTCCCTGCAGTGGCGGGAAAAGATCATCGAGCCTCTCTACGAGTCCCGGCCGGACCATGTCATTTTGTACAAGCTGGCCAGGAAACTGGGTTTCGCCGATCAAATGTTCAAGCACATAAAGGTCGTGAACGATGAACCCGTGATCGAGGACGTCCTGCGGGAAATCAACCGCGGCGGCTGGACGATCGGGTATACGGGCCAGAGCCCGGAGCGCCTCAAGCTTCACGCCCAGCACCGCAGGACGTTCGACCCCCTGACCCTGAAGGCCGAGGCCGGCCCCTGCAAGGGGGATTATTACGGCCTGCCCTGGCCCTGCTGGGGCAAGCCGGAGATGAAGCACCCTGGGACCCCTATACTCTACGATTACCACAAACCGGTAGCCGAAGGCGGGCTTGTCTTCAGGGCCAACTGGGGGACGGAATACAACGGCAAAAGCCTGCTGGCCGGCGGCGTCTATTCCGTAGGTTCGGAGATCAAGGACGGCTACCCGGAATTCACCTCCGATCTGCTCAAGAAACTCGGCTGGTGGAATGACCTGACCCCGGAGGAAAAGCAGGAGGCAGAAGGGAAAAACTGGAAGACGGACCTCTCAGGGGGAATCGTTCGCGTCGTCATCAAGCACGGCTGTGCGCCGTTCGGCAACGGCCGGGCCCGCTGCCACGTCTGGACCTACCCCGACCCGATCCCCGTGCATCGCGAACCGCTGTACACGCCGCGCTTCGACCTGGTGAAAAAATACCCGACATATCCCGATCGCAAAGCCTTTTGGCGGCTGCCGACCCGCTACCAGTCGATTCAGTCGGTCAACCACAGTGAAAAATATCCTCTTATTTTCACCAGCGGCAGGTTGACCGAATACGAAGGAGGCGGTGAGGAGCAGCGCTCCGAGCCGTGGCTCGCCAAGCTGCAGCCGGAGATGTTTGCGGAAGTTAACCCGAAAGACGCCGCCGATGCCGGGATCAGGAACGGCCAGTATATCTGGCTCGAGGGAGCCGAAGGGGGAAAGATCAAGGTGCGCGCCATGGTCACCCCGAGGGTGGGCCCCGGGACGGTCTGGACGCCCTTCCATTTCGGCGGCTGGTTCCAGGGCAAGGACCTGTATGACAAGTACCCCGAGGGCACAGCCCCTTACACCCGCGGGGAGGCGTGCAACACTGCTACCACCTACGGGTACGATTCCGTGACCCAGATGCAGGAAACCAAGGCGACGCTTTGCCGGATCTCGCCGGCTTAGAAGGAGGCAAACCATGGCAAGAATGAAATTTCTCTGTGACACCGAACGCTGCATCGAGTGCAACGGCTGCGTGACGGCCTGCAATAACCTGCACGATGTCCCCTGGGGCATCAACCGGCGGCACGTGGTTACCCTGGGTGACGGGACCGCCGGCGAGAAATCCATCTCGGTGGCCTGCATGCACTGCACGGACGCGCCTTGCGCGGCCGTCTGCCCCGTCGACTGCTTTTACACAACGCCCGACGGCATCGTGCTCCACGACAAGGACCTGTGCATCGGCTGCGGCTATTGTTTTTACGCCTGCCCGTTCGGCGCGCCGCAGTTTCCCGAAGAGAACTCCTTCGGCGCCCGCGGCAAGATGGACAAATGCACCTTCTGCGCGGGCGGACCGCTGCCGGACGGGTCGGTGGAAGAATACAAACTGTACGGGCGCAACCGGATCGCCGAGGGGAAGCTGCCCCTGTGCGCCGAGATGTGCGCCACCAAGGCCCTGCTGGGCGGAGA
>JAFNAG010000412.1 GCA_017860135.1 Acidobacteriota bacterium | reverse complement strand
CTCCTGGATTGCCACGGGCTGGCCGTCGGCACGCCGGAGAACTTCGGGTACATGTCCGGCATGATCAAGGATTTCTTCGATCGGACCTTTTATCCCGCCCAGGGGAAGGTTTTCCGCAAGCCCTACGTGGTCTTCATCAGTGCCGGAAACGACGGCACGGGGGCGCTTCGCAACATCGAGCGCATCGCCCTGGGCTACCAGTTCAAGAAGGTCTACGAGCCGGTCATCTCGAAGGGAAAGCTGACGGAGGAGACCCTGGAGAAGTGCCGGGAGTTGGGGCAGACGCTGGCGGGCGGATGCGTGATGGGGATTTATTGATGGCCGGGACTCAACCGGGGTGTCCCGGCAGCTTCATGCAAAATTCTATTGCAGAATCCTGCACAGCATACTATAAAATCTCATTAATATTATGAAATCAAGGACTTTGACGATACGAAAGACATGCTCTTCCTAGGCATTTCCGCGTTCTACCATGACGCCGCGGCGGCGATGATCCGGGACGACGAGATCCTGGCTGCCGCGCAGGAGGAGCGCTTCACCAGAAAGAAGCACGACCCCGACTTTCCCCATCATGCGGTCCGCTACTGCCTGCAGGAGGCTGGCGCGACGCTCCAGGATCTGGACGCCGTTGTTTTCTACGACAAGCCCTTCCTGAAATTCGAGCGGCTTCTCGAAACCTACTATGCCTTCGCTCCCGACGGGTTGCATTCGTTTCTCGCGTCCATGCCTGTCTGGATCAAGGAAAAGATCATGCTCAAGAAGCTGCTTGCCGATGAGCTATCGAAAACCGGAAACGGAGATACGAAGACCCCGACCTTCCTATTTCCCGAGCACCACCTGTCCCATGCCGCAAGCGCCTTCTACCCGTCGCCCTTCGAGGAGGCGGCGATCCTGACGATTGACGGGGTGGGCGAGTGGGCAACCGCTTCCATTTGCCACGGGAAAGGGAAGGACATCACGATCCTGCAGGAGCTAAAATTTCCCCACTCCGTGGGGCTTCTCTATTCGGCCTTCACGTACTACCTGGGCTTCCGGGTCAACTCGGGGGAATACAAGCTCATGGGGCTCGCGCCCTACGGAAACGCTGGCTCCGAGCGGGTTGCCCGGTTCGAAGACCTCATCCGGCGGCACATTGTGCACCTGAAGGAAGACGGCTCAATCTGGCTGAATCAGGAGTTGTTTGACTACTCCACGGGCTTGAAAATGGTCAAGGACGACAAATGGGAACAGATTTTCGGCTTTCCGGTCCGCGATCCCGAGGGGGATCTCTCCCCCGAGCACTGCGATCTGGCGCTTGCCATCCAGCGGATCACGGAGCAGATCGTCTTCAACATGGCGAAGGAGGCCCGCAGGCTGACGGGCTCCCGGCGTCTTTGCCTAGCCGGCGGAGTGGCCCTGAATTGCGTGGCCAACGGAAGGCTGCTCAAGACGGGAGTCTACGACGACATCTGGATTCAACCGGCAGCCGGCGATGCCGGCGGCGCTCTCGGGGCCGCCTTCTGCGCCCTGTATATTCACTCCGGCAGGGAGCGGGTGGTCGACAGGGGGGATCGGATGAAGGGAGCCCTGCTCGGGCCTGAATTTTCTGATGCGGAGATTCAGGCGACCGTGAAAAAATTCGGTGCTGTCTGCCAGGTTTATCCAGACTTTGACGACGTTGCCGCAAAGACGGCCGAACTTCTCGATACAGGGAACGTGGTCGGGTGGTTCCAGGGCCGGATGGAATTCGGCCCGAGGGCGCTGGGGGGGCGGAGCATCCTGGCCGATGCCAGAAACCCGGAGATGCAGAAGAAGCTCAATCTCAAGATCAAGTACCGAGAGGGGTTCCGGCCCTTCGCACCGTCCGTTCTCCAGGAGGACGTGTCGGATTACTTCGACCTGGACCGTGAATCGCCCTACATGCTGCTGATTGCCGATGTGAAGCTCAGCAGGAGAAGCATTCTCCCGCAGCAGTACCAGGATTGGTCCTGGAGGGACAAGCTCTATTTCCTCCGATCCGATGTCCCCGCCATTACCCACATCGACTATTCCGCGCGAATCCAGACCGTCGACCGGAAGGTCAACCCCCGGTTCTGGACATTGATTCAACGCTTCAAGGAGCGGACGGGCTACGGAGTCATCATCAATACGAGCTTCAATGTGCGCGGGGAACCGATCGTATGTACCCCGGAGGACGCCTACAAGTGTTTCATGCGGACGGAGATGGACTACCTGGTCATGGGCAATTGCCTCTATGCAAAGGGCGATCAGCCAACCTGGACCGAGGAAGGAAACTGGAAGGACAGGCGGGGCCTGGACTGAGAAAGCGGTGAAAAAAGGGGCATGTGATGTCGTTGCTCAAAGACCTTTGGAATTTCCTGAAGGAACGAAAAAAATGGTGGCTGCTACCGATGGTGGTCGTGCTTCTGCTTTTCGGCTCGCTCATCGTGCTGACCGGCGGCTCGGCGATTGCGCCCTTCATCTATGCCCTGTTCTAGGCGGTCCGGCCCGGTGACGGCAAATGAAGCTGCCCGTGCGGAGCGTGACGGCCGGAAAATCCCGGCCCCGTGTCCTGACCCTATGAATCAAACAGCAGAACCGATGAATCCGTATAAGGCCCTTGAAACCCTTGCCGTCCTGTCGCTGGTCTGCCTTGCCGCCGGGCTGTTTTTAGACGTGCCGGCCCTCCTGATTGCGGCCCTGATCCTTCTTTTCACCGGCCTGTTCCTCAAGCGGCTCTCCATCAGAATCGCGGAAATGTGGCTGCGGTTCGCCGGGTTTATCGGCGCGGTCAATTCCCGCATTATCTTGACGCTCATCTTTTACGTGGTTCTGACCCCGCTTGCCTCTGTCTATCGCCTGTTTCACGGCGATTTTATGAAAATCCGCCGGCAGGATGACCCCGGGAGAAGTTACTGGAGTCGAAGAGACCACCAGTACAACCCTAAGGACCTCGGCAACATGTGGTAGGGACCGAAAGATCCCGTTCAACTCCCCGGGAGTGACATCCTACGTTCCCCGACCCGTCAAGGTGGCAACTGCAATGAAGTTTCGCAGCATTTTCAACCGTGAAAATCTAATGCGCCTGCTCCTTGTCGTCCTGGGGGTTTTTCTGGCCCTGGTTGCATGCGAGTACGGTCTGCGGTTCTACCTGTCCGCCACGGGAAGCAGCAAGTATTTCGTGTGGCCCCCGAACATGCTCAAGATTTATAGGCCCCTTCCCGGAATCATGCCCGGCCTCACGAACGCCGCGACATTCGGGACGAACTCCGATGGACTGCGGGGCGACGAGATGCCGACCGGCCCTCAGTACCGGATCCTGGCCATCGGCGGCAGCACAACGGAGTGCCTGCTCATCGACCAGGAGAAAGCGTGGCCGCTGGCGCTCCAGAAACGCCTCAACGGCCTCGGCAGACGGGAGGCCTGGGTCGGGAGTGCCGGAAAGGCGGGACTGAGCACCCGTGAGCACTACATGCACATGAAATACCTGCTCCCCCAGTTCCCCGGAGTCGACGCCGTCATCATTCTGGCCGGGTGCAACGACTTCATGAGAAGGCTCATCGAGGACGAGAAGTACGACCCCCACTTCCTGGATCATTACACCCAGTGGGAGCCGCGTCTTATCCGCGGGGCCTTCTCGGAGACGCCCTATTACCCCGGGAAGTACCGCTTCCGCACCGGCTATTACGACGAGACGGCCATCGGGAGCCTGTACAAGAAATTCCTTTACATCCGTTCCCAGCGGGACCTGCAGCAGGACGAGCAGGGCGAATTCTTCGTCCGCCTGAGGGAAAAGCGGCAGGAAGCCCTCGAGGTGGTGGAGCGCCTGCCGGACCTGACACCCGCTTTAGGGGAGTACCGAAAGAACCTCAACACCCTCATCGATATGGCGCAGGCCGCCTCCATCCGAATCATCTTCGTGACCCAGCCGTTTATGTGGAAGCCCGGGATGACGACGGAGGAACGAAAGCTGCTGTGGATGGGGTGGATCGAAAGCCTGAAGGCCGGGCGCTACTACTCCGCGGATGCCCTTGCCGACGGCATGGATCGGTACAACCGGGTGCTCATGGAGGTCTGCCGCGAGCGGGGCGTGGAATGCATCGACCTGGCGGGTCGTCTCCCGAAGGACATGACGATTTTTTTTGACGACGTCCACTTCAATGAAAACGGTTCGCTGCGCACGGCCGACGTGATTTACAGGTATCTGAAGGAAACAAAACCCTTTTCTCCGTGATCGGGTAAAGCCGGTCTCGGTCCCTGTCGCCCGCTTTGCATGGCGGGACCATCGGGGCAGGGCGTATTAGCTGCAGGTGAAAATGCACAAGAAAGAGGGTCAGGGGGCATACCCCCTGACCCTCTTGTGCAATACCGGTTAAGAGCTTGCGCTCAGTGGGTTAGCGCGCGCCGAGGAGCTTGCGGGCAATAACCACTCTCTGGATCTCGTTGGTGCCTTCGTAGATCTGGCAGATCTTGGCGTCTCTCATGTGGCGCTCTGCGGGGTACTCCTTGCAGTAGCCGTAA
>JAFNAG010000411.1 GCA_017860135.1 Acidobacteriota bacterium | reverse complement strand
TGGACGCGGGGCTCCCACAGCATGAGCTTCGGGGGTTCCTTCCTGCAGGTGAACAGCTGGCAGTGGAGCCAGACGCTGGCGCCATCGATCGGATTCGGCCTGCCGAGCGCCTACGACCCGGCCTATGTCATGTTTGATTCCAACAATGGCCCGAAGAACTTTCCCAACTCTACTGCCAGCCAGCAGAGTGCTGCCGCCACCCTGTATGCGAGCTTGACGGCACGGGTTACCGCCATCAACGCCAATGCGGTCATCAACGAAGACACCAACGAATACACCTACCGGGGGCCGTTCACGCAACGTGCCCGCCAGCGCGAAATGGGACTGTTCGCCCAGGATTCCTGGCGCATGCGCCCCGGTCTGACGCTCACTTATGGCTTGCGCTGGGAGGTGTCATTTCCGTGGACCCCGCTCAATAATGCCTATACCTGGGCAACTCCCGAGGAGGTCTGGGGCCCTTCGGGCGTCGGAAATATCTTCAAGCCGGGCTCAACCGGTGGAAAGCCGACACAGGTCTACGAATTCAAGCCGGGAGACCCTGCCTATAACGTCGACTACAAGAGCTTTGCCCCGAGTTTCGGCTTTGCCTGGAGTCCGAATGCCAGGGAGGGATTGCTCGGAACAATCCTTGGCAGCGGCGGCCAGACGGTGTTGCGCGGGGGTTTTGCGATTGCATATAACCGCTACGGCATGTTCGACTTCAACAACATTTTCAGCGAGAATCCGGGTGGTACGATCGTGGCCAACCGCAGCCAGGACCTTGGCAACCTCGTCAACACGGCCGCGGGTGAGAAGTGGCCGCTCTTGTTCCGTGAAAAGGACCGGCTTGACCCGCCTTCGTTCCCTACGGCGCCGTCGTTTCCGCTCAAGCCGTCGATCGACGACTCGATCAACGCGTTCGACCAGGGCATCCGCACACCCTATACCATGTCCTGGACCTTCGGGATCCAGCGCGAGATCACCAGGGAGATGGCGATCGAAGTGCGGTATGCGGCTACACGCAACCTGCAGCCGTGGTACCAGTTCGATCACAACAACGAGCGCAACCTGGTCGAGAACGGCTGGATCGATGAGTTCAAAAAGGCCCAGGGCAACCTTTATGCGAACATGGCTGCGGGCAAGGGCCGGAACTTCCGCTATGATCCCGCGGTTTCCGGCACCCAGCCCCTGCCGATCATCCTTGATTACCTGGGCCGCGGCCTCGACCCGAACGATCCGAAGAATTACACCAGCGCAGTGTTGGGAGGCCAGGCCGCATACTTCACCAACACGACCTACGTGAACTACCTCAACACTTACAGTCCGAATCCAAACAGCCTGGCAGGCAGCCTGCAGGGCGACTCGACGCGACGCGCCAATGCGCAAGCGAACGGCGTGCCCGTCAATTTCTTCATCGTAAACCCGGATGTGCAGAACGGCGGCGCTTGGATTTACCAGAACGGCGGCGGCAACCTCTATGACTCGATGGTGGTGGAACTGCGCCGCCGCATGTCCAAAGGATTGTTGGTTCAGGCGAGCTACACCTGGGCCAAGGCATTCAACCGGAACAGGATTTCCTTCCGCGCACCGTGGCAGAAGGACCTGCGGGGCATATTGCCGCATCAGTTCAAGATCAACTGGGTCTTCGAGCTGCCGTTCGGCCGCGGCCACGCGCTGTTCGGCGACACCAGCGGGGCGCTTGACCGGGTTGTCGGCGGCTGGCAGTTCCAGGGCGCAAGCCGGATCCAGAGCGGCAACCTCCTGGATTTCGGCAATGTCAATATGGTAGGCATGACCGACGAGGAATTCCAGGATCTGGTCGGTGT
The DNA here is from genome assembly GCA_017860135.1 of Acidobacteriota bacterium. Classification (GTDB taxonomy): domain Bacteria; phylum Acidobacteriota; class UBA6911; order UBA6911; family UBA6911; genus JAFNAG01. The sequence continues at coordinate 2,697 of JAFNAG010000411.1, read as the reverse complement.
CTGGTTTGACGATGCGAAAAAGATCGCCTACTACTACCCGAAGGACATCATCGACGAATCATATAAGGCTTACCAGTATGATGCGGGCGGTTTTACCTCCGGGGCGCCGTCGGGACGCTACATCGCTCCGGCCGGGAGCGCAAACGGCGGCAACTGCATTCAGATCGTCGCCGGCGACTGCGCCCCGCGGCACCACTACTTCCGCGGTCCCGGGTTCGTTCGCTTTGACCTGAGCCTCGTGAAGCAGGTCCGGTTCACAGAGAAGCAAAACTTCGAGCTGCGCGCCGAATTCCTGAATGCCTTCAACGAGATCAACTTCTACGGGGCCTCGTCGATCGGCGGCCTGAGCAGCGGCCAGGTGACATCGGCCTTCCGGGATGAGAGCAACTCTCAGGATCCGGGCGGACGGCTGGTACAGATCGTGCTGCGCTTCAACTTCTGAGCGTCTGTAATGTCATGAAACCTCGAAGGCCGCAAAGGACTACATCTCATGGTCTTTGCGGCCTCCGAGGTCCCGACGGCCTGACTGCCACCCTTATTAAATCTGATTAATGCCGCGACCCGAACAAGCTGCACGCGCCGGCCTTTTCCCAGCCTCAGCCCGTCTGCTGTCCCTGAAAGGTGTTGATCCTCCACATTTCCCGGCAATCAATGACGATTCGGGGATTGCCTTGGAATTCTCTATTGTCGAGAGGATCCTGCGCCCGGGAGGTTTAGAAAATCATGATGTGCTTGCAACGGCAGAGTGCCGCCGATAGCATCTTTCTCGCGCGCAAATTCAGGTGCGTGCGTGTTGTACACTTAATAAGAATCGGATTTCTGGTTCTAATGCAGGCACGGGAATGGGGAAGGGTTGGCCCCCCGCGCTTCATATGGCCGGCGGCGTCGATGTGATGGTTATTGTCGGCCGATGAACGGCGCGCGGAAGGCCACTTCTCAATGCCTGTGGGTCCCCTGGCCAGACCCGCAGGTCTTGCGGCAGTCCGGCAGCGCCGGAAGGGCGGCGCTTTCCGGAAGGCGCGGCTGTCCCGGCTGATTCCCCTGAGGTGACACCCCTGGCAAGGCACGAGGGATAGCTGTTCTCACTCGAACGGGCATGACTCGACAGATCCATGCTGATGGGAGCGAAACCGGAAATTCCTGGCCCGGTTTCGAAGATCAACGAATTCAATCCAAGGAACCTTTTATGAAACAGTGTGCATTCAGGTTAGCTTTTGCGGCCCTCCTGATCGCGGCGGTCAGCCTGTCCGGCTATGGACAGGGGACAAGCTCGTCGCTGTCGGGAGTGGTTGTCGACCAGTCCGGCGGGGTGATCCCGGGCGCGGACGTAACGGTCAAGAACGAGGATACGGGCGCGGAGTTCAAAACGGTCACAACCGACAACGGAACATTCAGCATTCCGGCACTGCCCCCGGGGATGTACACGGCGACGGTATCGGTGCCCAACTTCAAGCAGGCGGTCATAAGAGAGATCAAGTTGATTGCCGGAACACCCGCCACCATCCGGGCGGTCATGCAGGTGGGGGGCAGCAGCGAAACGGTTGTGGTTCAGGCCGGCGCGGAGATCGTACAGTCGCAGACGGCAAATATCACGACGACGCTGGTGTCGAGCCAGATCACCAACCTCCCACTGGCGACCCGAAACGTGATGGACTTCATCGCCATGTTGCCGGGCGTGAGCACGACCGGCAGCGTCCGTAACTCAACCGTCAACGGCCTGCCGTCGGTTACGATCAACATCACGATCGACGGCGTCAACACACAGGACAACTACAACAGAAACGGCGACGGCTTCTTCAGCTACATCAGTCCGCGCCTGGACGCCATGGAGGAAGTCACGGTCTCCACGGCCACTCCGGGAGCGGAGTCCGCGGGACAGGGAGCGGTGCAGATCAAGTTCGTCACGCGCTCGGGGAACAACAATTATACCGGCAGCCTCTACTGGTATCACCGGGACCCGTCCCTCAACACCAACTATTGGTTCAATAACCGCGACCGGGCCCCCCTCTACAAGGGCGATCCCGGCAAGTGGCAGAACTGCACGGCTGCACAGCTGCAGAACGAATTTGACAAGTGCAAAGCGGGCCACGACCGCTACCTGCTCAATCAGTTCGGCGGCCGCGTGGGCGGCCCGATCTCGATTCCCGGGTTGTTCAGTGGCAAGGACCGGGCGTTCTTCTTCGTCAACTATGAAGAGTTCCGGCTTCCCAACCAGATGACCCGTACGAAGAATCTTTACAATCCCGCCACCGAAAACGGGATCTTCCGGTACACCGTTGGCAGTACTGTTCGGGAAGTCGACCTGCTCAATCTGGCGGCGGCCAACGGGCAGACTTCCACCATCGATCCGACCGTTCAGAGTGTTCTGGCGACGGTGCGCGCGTCGACGTCGCAGGGCTCACTCAACGATCAGACGGATCCCAATTACCAGTACTTCTACTTCACGAACAGCGGCGGTCAGAGGCGCGTGTACCCGACAGTCCGGCTGGATTTCAACCTGACGTCCAGGCACAGGCTGGAGGGGAGCTGGAACTATTCGAGCTACGACTCCAGTCCGGACTTCCTGAACAACGTCGACTACCCGTTTCCGGGATCCGACAACTATGGCACCCAGGGCGGACCACGCTGGCAGGCCACGGCGGCACTGCGTTCCACCCTGACACCGCGAATCGTGAACGAGGCTCGTATCGGTCTTAC
>JAFNAG010000132.1 GCA_017860135.1 Acidobacteriota bacterium | reverse complement strand
GATGGGATCGGCTGGAAACCTTGCCCCACGGCCGGTTCAACAATTCCTTCACCCCAGCCTCAACTCCGCCGAAACAGTCCCTTGCATGGCTCAGGCCCTCACGGCTGTAGGTGATGGGAGCGCCCTTCTCGTCGACAAACACTCCGCCGGCGCCCCGTATCAACGCGTGCGCGGCCCCGTAATCCCAGCTTTGCGGCGAGTTCAGCGAAACGGCGGCGACCCCTTCGCCGGCCGCGACCAGCGCCAGCCGGTAAGCGATGCTCGGGATGGGAAAAAACCGCGATGGTTTGACGCACACGGCGTTAGCCTGCGGATTGCGGGCGGCGTCCTGGGATACCAGCACTACGGTGTTTTTGTCGAGCTTTGCAGCGCTCGGAAGGGATTCGACCGGGAGGTCGTTGCGAATTACGGGCCCGCAACCTTCGGCCCAGGCGATGAGGTCGCCGTCGTCGTCGGGGTAGCCAAAGGCGTACACCACACCCAGGACCGGCACGCCTTCGCGCAGGGCGGCAATCGACACGGCGCTGGCGCGGCGGCCTTTCATGTAGGCAGCCGTCCCGTCGTTGGGATCCACCAGCCACAGGTGCTCCGAGTCCCGCAGTTCCGCGCCGGTTTCCTCGCCGCGGTAGCTCCAAGGCTCCGCGGCCAGCAGGCGTTTGCGGATGTGCGCTTCCGCCCGGTCGTCGGCTTCGGCGTGATGCGCGCTGCCGATGGGGCCGCCCGGCTGGTGAAATTCCTCGCGCAGTATTTCGCCCGCCTCGCGCGCCACCTCGATGGCTACCTTCAGGGCATTGCGATATGGTTCCATGTGTCCCTTCGAAATTGGATCGGTTTAAGGCTGACGCACGCGGACACCCGCCGACGAACGCGGAAACAAGTATATATTTTTTTGTCGGCGTACGTCAGCGTTCAACGGCCCGCAGGCGGTGGAGGACGGCGCGGACGGTGGCGCTCATGCCGCCGGGAGACAAAGCACGCTCGATGAGGCGGCTCTGCAGTTGTGTCTCGAAGAGCCGATCCCTGGATTCCGGCGGCAGGTCCTGCCAGGCCGGCGAGGGCAGGATGCGACCCGATTCCGTCCGGCCTCGATAGGCGGAGACGGCTTCCTCCAGAAGGATTTCTTCCGGGCGGTCTTTCATTGCAGTATCTCCCCGGCTTGGACTCCCCGCTTTTCAAGGCATTCCGCGACCAGCCGGCGCGCGCGGACAATGTTTTGCAAAAAGGTGTTCAGCTTCATCCTGACTCCCCGGGCCAGCTCCCTGTCGGGGAGGTGGCCGTCCTGGATGCGCGCCGTCAAAGCCCTATTCGGCTGCTTCGGCAGCCGGCCGACGCAATCGGCAATGGCTTTGGCCAGAGCCGGGTCCGGCATGGCCGGCGTGAAGCTGCCTTCCGAGAGCTGCTCAAGATTCTCCAGATCGACAAACCGTTCGAGATGCGCATGGTGCACCTCTTCGAGAGCGACGTTGCGGGCCACTGCGAGGGCAAAGCGCAGGGACGCGTTCTCGCCTTCGAGGCTTTTTTGCGGATCGGATGCAAAAAGCCACATGCGCAGGAAAGTCTCCTGGACGGCCACCTCAACGTCGACGGCGCGCGCAAAGCGGGCCAGGCTGCGGCGGAGCGGATGCTCCACCATCCCCATCCACTCCGCGAACGCATCCCTGTCGCCGTATTGGGCGCGCCGGAAAGCCGCCTCGAGCCTTTCCCAAGGATTGCCGCCGGTCATAGGCAACTGCCCGTCATACCTCGGTCCCCAAAAGGAAATGAACGTTCACTTTGACACCGGCCATTGCTGCGCCCGGCGTCGGTTGAACGCGCCATTGAATGGAAGCCGCCTCATGATGCCAGTTTGCGCGGCCTTCCAGCCGCAGAGCCAGGCGGATGGTAAGCCCGGCCGCATAGGGCCCCGGTCCGCTGCTTTCATCCTCAAGCGCTTCGGCGACGCACGTTTCCGCTCCGTCGTCAAACGTGACCGTAATCGTCGTGTACTCGTCCGGCAAAACAAAGCCATCCACCGGCGTTTCGAATTCGAAGACCAGTGTGGGACCGTCGATGCGCAGCACTCGCGCTCTATCGATAGTAATTGCGCCTGAAAACCGTGGTCTGTCGAGAATCATGGCGGAGTGTAGCACCTTTCTGAACATGCCCCGTGCCGGCCGGAGCCGGGGTTCCGATACAGCGGCCATATCTTCAAATGCAATCGGAATGGGGCCCAAACCCACGGCTTCGGCCGAAATCCCTCCGGGCAATTCCACCGGCAGCCGTTCGCGCCGGCGCGGATTTCTGGGATCGACCGTAGGGTCTTCCGATATCGCGATCAAGCTCGTCATGCGGCTCGATATGCCGTGCCGAAGCCCGAGCCGCTCGATTTTTTTATCGATCTCGCCCGGTTGTCCACCGCCGGTTGCCAGGTCGATTCCTGCATCCTCGATGGCTTCCCGGCCGAACAACGCCCCGATGGGTATCGGCGTTGTTTCCAATCCCGGCGCTTCCGGAGAGAGGCGTTTCGCCGGCGGAATCTCCAAACACTCGATCCAGTCCGGCGATTTGCCCGCCGTCCTGCCGCTGATTTCAATGCGTCCCCCTTCGTCTTTAACCTCCGCGAAGATCAGCGCCGGCTGCCCTGCGAGCACATCGCGCGGTTTCTGCGGCGCACAGCACACGAGGGCCGGTCCCTGAATCCGTATGTCCGTCAGCACGGGGCGAACGGTCGCCTGGAGGAGCCTTTCGGCGGCCTGCCGGGCGTTGTCTTCCAGCCCGATGACGATTTCGATCCCGCGGCCGGCGCGCGCGGCGCCGCGCGTCAGCGTGCGATTCGGAGCGGATCCTACTCCCACAGTGTGGATCCTCGCGCCGGGGACGATCTTGCGCGCGATCTCGCCGATGACTTCCTGCTCAAAGCCGATATAGCCGTCCGACAGCAGTATAACCTGCCTTTGCGAGTCCTTGCGCAGCGGCTTCAAGGATTCGATCAGGGCTTTTGTCATTTCCGTAGCACCGGATGCTTTCAGCTTGCCCAGTTCCCGGCAGGCCCGGTCGATGAACTTGGCGCACGCATCCACGGGGCCGGCAACCAAACGCCGTACTTTTTCCGAAAAAGCAAGGATATCGAAGCGGTCGCCGGGATCCAGGCTGCGCAGAAGCTCTATGGCAACCGCTTTGGCCTGTTCGAGCGGTTCCCCCGACATCGATCCGCTGGCGTCGATCAGCAGTGTGAGATCGCGGGGAATCGCCGGGCCAGCCGCGGACGGAGGCGTCAGGGTGATCAGGAGATAGCGGCCGCTGTCGCAGGGAAGCCCCTTTCCCTCGGCCACACGCACGCCGGTTTCCTGTTTCCCGGCTGACCAGCGTATGACCAGGTCGCGGTCGAGACGCATTTCATTATCGAGGGTCACGAGGGTTCCATGCCCGTCCGTCTGGACATGAATGCGCTGGTCCGGGGAGCGGGGCTGCACGGTTTCCGCGGGACCGTCTGCAATCTGCAGGCTCGCGGCAAGCCGCAGCGGCGTTCCGTTCGAGGCCCTGTTGACGTCGAGCTTTTCTGCATCCGGGACGCGGTTTTTCCCGCCTTCGTAACGCACGCCAACCACGGTGGGGAAGCGGTACTCCCAGCTGGGAAGTCCGTTTCCGGTGCCCGGCAGAAAAGCCAGCGGCTGCAGCACCTCGATTTCAATCGTCGCCGTCTCCCCGGGCGGAAGGCTGCCGAGCCGCTGAGAGAACGTATCGGCCCGCTCCTGCTCGAGCAGGGCGGCGGTGCGCCCTTCGAAAAGAGCCTTGCGGTACTCTTCCCGCGCTTCGTCGCGCTTGCGCACCTCTCCGCGTATCACACGTTTTCCAAGGCGGACGGTGTACTGGGTGACGGCCGCGTCCGCCGGGAGGGGCAGCGTGTAGAGCACCTCCAGGGTTTCCGCGTAGGGGTTTTCATAGGTCTGGCTCAGAGTCGTAGCAGCGATGCCGCCCTCCGCCCGGCCGCTGACCGCTGCGGATTTGAGAGGATAGGTGCGCCCGTCGACGGCCACAAGACCAACATTATGGCTTGTGCCGGTCCGGGGTAAAACGTTTGCGGTTGTCATATCCGATCTCCTTAGGTTTTTTGACACTCAATGGGATATGACTTCAGTCCCCCTTTTTGTGACACTGAATCTGAAAGAAAAATAAATCAAGCCCAAATCCGCAACTCTCAAAACTTTTCTTCCGCCCAATGCTTTTTTTGCATGCGGACCCTGTCCCAAAAATGCAGCCACAAATTTTCACGAAATCCGCATATTTCTGGACTAGAATTCGTGCAGATCCGGGAGGGCTTATCGATGAGAAAACGTATGTGGATCGCAACCATGATCGCCGCGGCCCTGGCATCCTTCGGCTCCTCAGCCGAAACCGCAACCGCAGCGCCCGAAGTCTCGCTGACCGTAATGAATCCCCGCGGAGAAATCGCGCCGCCGCCGCTTCTGGCGCCCCGGCCGCGCATCCCCGATCTGTCCGGGAAAAAGCTCGCGATTTACTGGAATGGGAAAGCTGGGGGAAATCATTTCTGGAATGTCGTTGAGCAGCTTTTGAAAGAAAAGCTCCCCAATACGAATGTGCTCCGTTATGACGGCGCCTACGACCTCGGGGATCCGCTGGCGGCCAGAATCGCGAAGGAGGCGGACGCCTTCCTTTATGGCGTGGGAGATTGAGGGTCCTGCACCTATACCGGCGTGTCCGGTTACACAAGGATTGAAAAGCTGGGCAAACCCGGCGTGTTTGCCTGCACCGACAACTTTGCGCACGATGCCAAATCAGCCGCCGAAGATTTCGGCATGCCGATGGCGCGCATGGTGGCCCTGCCTGCCGCTGACTATTACCGGCTCAGGAGAAGCGAAGAGGCGGTCCGGCCCGTAGCGTCAGCGGCTGTCGACAAACTCATCGATGGATTGCGGCGCCCCTTGAGTCCCGAAGAGACCGATGTCACTCCCAGAAGGGAAGCGCTCGAGCTCGTTACCGTCACCGCGGACAGCTATGCTCATGCGGTGCAGAAGCTCAACGAGGTGTTTCTGCAGAATCACTGGGCCGATGGATTGCCGCTCTTGCCGCCGACGAAAGAGGCGGTCGAGGAAATGCTCAAAGGGACCAACCGATCTCCGGACGAGGTGATCGGAACCGTCGCTCCCAAGAACGGCATCGTTACCGTCAAGCAAATCGCGGTCAATGCGGTGATGGCCGGGGCAAAGCCCGAATACCTACCGGTGATCATTGCCGCAATGGAAGGCATTACGGACCCGGCTTACGACGACCTGCACATCCTGACTTCCAGCGGCTCCTTCAATCTGGCAATCATGGTGAGCGGGCCGATAGCCAAGGAGATCAACGTCAACTCAGGGATCGGCATGCTGGGCTACGGCTGGCAGGCCAACCTCACAATCGGGCGCGCCGTGAGGCTGATCACGATCAACGCCGGACGCGTGTGGCCTGCGGAGACCGACATGGCGCTGATGGGACGCCCGTCCTCCCAGTTCTACGTCTTTGCCGAAAACCACGATCTCAGCCCCTGGGAGCCCTTTCACGTGAGCCAGGGATTCCAAGCGGAAGACAGCTGCGTGACCATTTCCAGCGTCATGAGCTCACCGGGCAACTACTTCGGCGGCGGCGCCGTGGAGCCCTGGACCCCGGATCAGATCCTCGACACCATCACTCGAAATCTTCTGAGCAGCCGGCCCATGATGCAGGGTTGGAGACGCGGAGGGCCGAATCCCGGGCCGATGAAGCATATCCTGATTTTCCAGCCGGAACTTGCGATCGAGCTGAACCGCCTTGGACATACGCGCGCGAGCCTTCAGAAGCTGCTTTACGAGCGCGCGACCATACCTTACGAGCAGCTCACGCAGGCGGAAATCGCGTCCATCCAGCCGAGAATCGATTCCGGTGAAATCCCCCCGGACCGCGTGCCGGTTTTCAAGGAAGCTCTGAAACCGGGGGGGAAACTGCCTATTCTGGACAGGCCTGAAGATATACGAATTGTGGTGGCCGGCGGCATACCCGGATATTCGTTCGGCATGATGTACTACAGGGAAGGGCTGTACGCGCCCACATCGGACCAGACCCGAAAAGTCCGCGGCGCTACCCTCACCCGGTCCGGCAGATAAGGCGGGATCAGACGGTGACGGTCTCATCCCGCGGTTCCAATTTGCTTAGGATGCGAACGGCTTCGGAGGTCAGGGCGGAAAGATGAGCAGCCTGCTTGTCCAGGCGGGCGAGCGGTTCCTTGACCTGCTGCTCGATCTCCAGGAAGAGCTTCTCGAATATCTGGGTGATCTCCTGGTTCAGCCGGTCCCGGAACTCATCGCGCGATGTCGCCATCTTGCGGCGGAATTCGGAGAGTATGCCGGAGCGCTTCCAGAGCAGGGCCAGCGCTATAATGCCGATGCCGAGGGTGGCGATGACGCCGCCGGTTATGTCCACTACCATCATGTGAGTCGCCAGCGCGATGACGGTTCCGAGGGCAGCTATGCCGCCGCCGGCCAGCGTGAGCATTCCCAGGTTCGATCCCTGAATCCCTTTGTCTCCCACGATGTCCGCTATGCGCAGTTCCTTGAGCCTGGACTTCAGGCGCTCCAGCACCTCCGAGCGCCCGGAGATCCGGGAAAGCGCGCTCGCGTCGCCTTCCTTCTGACGGCGCCCCACAGCCTGGACCAGTTCGTCCAGCATCGCCTGCATTTCATCCGTGAGGTCCTTCGATACGCGCAGCGATTCGGCGTCGATTTCCTCCCTGGCCCTGTTCTCGAACTGCGACTGAAGGTCCTTCAGCCACGTTTTGATGTCTTTATCGCGCAGGAAGGGGATGGACCGTTTCAGCACGTTGCCGGCGCCCAGCCCTTCGGCAAAATCGTCCTCGAGCGAATGAGAAAGGCGGTCATAGGTGGCGGCAAGGCTGTCCACAACGAGGCGCTGCAGCGAACGGGCCTTCTCCCTGCGCGCCTCGATTTTGGCTTTCAGTTCGCTGTAAAAGACCTTATCCGCGGCCACAGCGGCCTCTTCGGCCCGCAATGAAGCCAGCGATGCGCTCACGATCTTCCGGGCAGTGTCGCGCGCTCCGTCCACCTTCATTTTCCAGACATCGCCGCTCTCGACCGTCCTGCGCATGAACTCGCGGAACTCCGCAAACCCGCTGTCCGATGCGCCCTCCTGTTCCCGCTTTGCCGATGCCGTGAACACCACCGGGTTTTGAACATTCCGCTCGCGCGCATATTCCTTAATGCGTTCCAGGTTTGTGGCGAGTTCGTGCTGGGAGGCAAGATCCGACTGCTGGAGGACAAACACGGTTTTGCGGAGCCAGTCTTTCCGTATGAGCGACAGAAGCTCCCACGAGGTGCCCGTGTAGGGATTCTTGGCCGGAAAGACGAAAATGACGAGGTCGCTCTGCGGGATGTAGTTCTCCGTGATCGTCTGGTGGTTGCGGATGATGGAGTTGGTCCCGGGAGTGTCCACGATGGTTATTTCCCGCAAAACGGGCTTGGGCAGGAAGACGCGCTCCCAGTAATCCCCCAGCGTCGCCGTGGCGGGTTCGTCCCCGTAAACCAGTTCCTGGATCCTGGATGTGCACGGATCGGGCGCGACTTCGCAGACGTCCTGCCCAAGAAGGGCGTTGATGAAACTGCTTTTGCCCGACTTGACTTCGCCGACGAAGACGAAGAGCGCCGCGGATTGGAGGCGCGCAAGGCGTTCGCTGAGAATAGCGCAGGAGTCTTTATCCGAGAGTCTTTCCGTCAGCGACAGGGAGCTTTTCAGGATCTCGCGGAGCGCGTTGAACTGTTCCGTCAGCCTGGAACTCAGTATTTTTTGCGGTGGCATGGCTTCTCCGCCGATAGCCGGCATTGTAACGGACCTCCATACAAAATCGATTCTACAGCCGAATCCAATTCCCGATAAGTGATTTTAGCTGTTGGCGGGGGCAGCTCGGCGGAGCCGCCTCAAAGCATTCGATTGGTTATTGCGGGCCGGCCGGCAATTTTGCTATTTGCGGAAGATGTCCGGTTCGAGGTAGATCACATGGGCAATGGGCACGGCGCTGCGTATGCGCGATTCGGCAGCGTCGATGGCGCGCGCTACGGAGGCCGCGGTTTCGTCGTTCCGGACCGCGATCTTTGCGGCCACCATGAGGGTGTCCGGCCCGAGGTGGAGCGTCTTGAGGTGAATGATGCGCTCGATGTCCTCGCCGGCCTCGATCGCCTTGCGGATTGCGGCGACGTGTTCCGCGCTGCCGGATTCACCGATGAGCAGGCTGTTCATCTCCAGCGCAAGAAATATCGCGATCACCACCAGCAGCGCGCCGATGGCCAGCGAGCCGGCGCCGTCCCAGCGCCCGTCGCGGGTTATGACGGCCGCGCTGACGCCGAACAACGCAAAAACCAGGCCGAGCAGCGCCCCGGTGTCCTCGAGCAGCACCACGGGCAGCTCCGGCGCCTTCGCCCCGCGCACGAACCGGTCCCACGGGACGCCGCGCCGTTCGTGGTTGGATTCCTTGACCGCCGTCCTCAGCGAGAAAGCCTCAAGCGCAATCGCTACGATGAGAACTGCGAAAGCCCACACCGGGCTTTTGAGTTCCTCCGGGTGGGCGATTTTGAGCACGCCTTCGGCGAGCGCAAATATTCCGCCGAGGCTGAACAGCACAATCGAGACGATGAAGGCGTAAACGTAGCGGGACCGTCCGTAGCCGAAGGGATGCTCCTCAGTAGCCGCCCGCCGGGCTCTTTTGCGGCCCACCATCAGCAGCACCTGGTTGCCGGAATCCGCCACAGAGTGCAGGCCCTCGGAGAGCATCGACGACGAGCCGGTGAAGAAATACGCTGCAAACTTCGACACCGCGATGCCCAGATTTGCCAGCAGCGCCGCAAAGACGGCGCGTGTACCGCCCGATTCGCTCACAGCCAACTCCCGATCTTTTGCGGGACGGGATTATATCAGCTTTAGCGGGCCCCCCCCAAGCAGCTCAAAACCGCGATTGGATTTACGGGGCGGCCGGAAGCGGACGAATTTCCTGGCGGGCTTGGCACCTTCCTGTTGATATCCGCTTCGATTCCCGGTTCCGCCTTGAATATCCATGCTAAGGTGAATCGCATGTTGAAGAATTCATCGTATTCCCAAAGCAAAGACCAGCTCCGCGGATGGCGCCGCAGGGCGCACGAAATAATTTTCGAGTCGGATACCGCCGCGGGCAGGGCTTTCGATGTTGGGTTGATCATCCTGATTATGATGAGTCTTGGAGCCGTGGTTCTGGAAAGCATGGCCTCGCTGCGGGCGGTATCAGGGCGGACCCTGCGCGCAGCGGAATGGTTTTTCACCATCGTTTTCTCAATCGAATATATCTTCCGTCTCATAACGGTTGGCCGGCCGATGCGGTACGCGTTGAGCTTTTACGGGATCATCGACCTGCTGGCCGTGGCGCCGACCTATCTCAGCCTGCTGTTGCCCGGGGCGCAGTATCTGCTCGCCGTCCGGATTGTGCGAATCCTGCGCATTTTCCGGATACTGAAGCTGGCTCAATACCTGAGCGAGGCCAACATCATTCTGCTGGCACTGCGCGCGAGCAAGCGTAAGATCATCGTGTTTTTGTTTGCGGTGCTGACCCTGGTCACCGTCCTCGGCTCGCTTATGTACCTGGTGGAAGGCGAAGAGAACGGATTCACCAGCATCCCCGTTAGCGTCTACTGGGCCATCGTCACTCTTACCACCGTCGGCTACGGCGATATCTCGCCGCGCACGGCGCTTGGCCAGGCCCTTGCCTCCTTCATCATGATTCTCGGTTACGCCATCCTGGCGGTGCCGACCGGCATCGTAACCGCCGAGTTCACGCGTGCCAGCCTGCCGCCGGTTTCGGGACAGGCGTGCCCCAGCTGCGGCATCCAGGGCCACGACATGAAAGCCCTTTACTGCAAACACTGCGGTGCGAAGCTCTGACTAAACTGGTAATCTCCCAGCTCTGCCGGGGGACTCAATGAGTTTGACAGTTCCAGGACCCTTGAACGCCGACATACACTGACAAAACGCTGACGAACGTCGATCCATAGGGCAAGGGTCGGCGTGCAAGAGCCAATGAGACGCTTCCGACGGTGTGCCAGCGCAAAGGGCTGGCCTTTTGAGGCATCGGAAGCGTCTCATCGGCTCCTGCCGGCGTATGTCCGCGGTTAGAGGCCGTGCAGCTTATCCAACCGCTTTGAGCGGTAAACAATCAATCATCCGGCTCTGCCGGAGGGAGTTGACAAGGGTCGAGAGTCTCAGTTCTCAAGCCGCAGGGAACCGGGTCAAATGGCACAGCCGGCGAGGACGCCCTCGCGCACGGCATCCACGATCAGTCCGGGCTCTTTGCAGCTGCCGATCACGTGCGTTTCGCCCACAAGTTTGGCAAGCTGCTCGAGGACCTTCGTATTCGGACCCAAGTCCTGGGTGGTCAGGATGCTTTTCCCATGGAGCACAAACACGCGCCTGTCGGGTATCTGGATTTTGAGACCCTCGTCGACGATCTCCCGGTAGGCTGCATCGGACCAGACCGCCACGTGCTTCTGTTTGAACCACGGCCACAGGTTTTCCAGGTCGTCTCGGGTCATGCCTTCGCCCAGCTCCGAAGCCGGCCCGTTGTGGGCGATCACCACTTTGCGCCCGCGCTTGGCCAGGAATTCAGCAAGCTCGCAGCCATGCAGCTTCCCTCCCGCGATAACCACGCTTTTCGCTACCGGCATCCAGATGCGGGAGAGCTTCTGCACCTGGACCGGGGTGAGGAAACGCAGGACGGCCTGGAGCATGCCGTGCAGCTTGCCTGTTTGGAGGACGCGGCGGCTTCCGGCCCCGGGCAGATCAAATATTGTATGGGAGGCCCCGGCGGCGAGCACGAGCACATCGGGCTTCTCCGCCCGCACCAGCGCGGGCGTCAGCGCCTGGTTCAGACGGACGGTGACCTTCTCCTTTTCTAGCTGAACTTCCAAATAGCGCACGTGGCCGATGATGTCCTCGGTTTCCAGGTCCTTGACCACCGCCGCAAGCGGAACAAGTCCGCCCAGCCGGGAGTTTTTTTCATACAGGACGACCTCGTGGCCGCGCCGGGCTGCCAGGCGCGCGGCTTCCATGCCAGCAGGACCGCCGCCGGCCACCAGAACCTTCTTTCTGCGCTCTGCCGGGCGGCACTGGTATTCGGGAAGGATCTCCCGGCCCAGCGTGGGATTCACCCGGCATTCAAGCTTTTTGTTTTTGTTGCGCATATCGAAGCAGTGCAGGCATCCGTGGCAGACGCGTATGTCTTCCATGCGGCCTTCCCTGATCTTGTTGGGAAGCGACGGATCGGCCAGAAGCCGGCGGGTCATCCCGACAAAGTCGAGGCTGCCTTTGCGCAGGTATTCCTCGCCCAGCTCCGCGTCCAGGCGGCATGCCGTCCAAACCGGAATCTTTACGCCCTTGCGCTTGACCGCTTCCACCAGGGGCACCGTGGCTCCGCGGCCCTGCCGGCTCCAG
>JAFNAG010000410.1 GCA_017860135.1 Acidobacteriota bacterium | reverse complement strand
CATCTGTGCCTGTCACAGTTCCCAGGGCTTGCGCCCCGGGCTGTCTTGCCGGACCCCTGCGGGGTCCTTTTCGATTCCCTGACCTGGAGTGTTTCCTGACAGCCTGCAGGACCATCTTCCCACAGGGTCAAGTGTGTCCCGCAGCCAGCGCCAAGGGCCCTCCGCAGAATAACATGTGCACTTTGCTGCGGCCCCAAGGCCGGTTGGCAAGGCGTGAGCGACGAGCATACCCGCTGGTATGGTAGGAGCGAGCAATGCAGCCAGGGGGCCTGCGGGCTGCAGCCCGAAGGGGAGTGGCGGCGAGGGGCGGTCTGTGTTGTTGGGGCTCCTCGACGATGTCACCACGTCGCCTGCGTCGCGCCGCCTGGCATCCGGCCCCTCGGCGCGCACGCCAAAGTGTGAATGTTATTCTGCGGCGGGCCCTAAGCTGACAGTCGCCATATCCAGGCGACCAGGAAGCAGATGGTGAATCCAAGGAGGATCGGGAGGAAGGTGGCGACTGCGGTCCACCTGGCGTTCCGGGTTTCCTTGTAGATGGTGTAGATGGTGGTCGAGCATGGGTTGTGCAGCAGGCTGAAAAGCATCAGGCAGATCCCCGTGAGTGTTGTCCAGCCGCCGGCCTGCAGCACCCTGGCGATGTCGGCCGTCGAATCCAGCTCGAACATCACGCCCGCCCCGGCGCCCACGCCGGTCATTCCGGTTGTCAGCACGGTGAGCATCAGGATGGTCGGGACGACGATTTCGTTGGCCGGGATCGCGATGATGTACGCCAGCAGGATGACGCCATTCAATCCGAACAGGAGACCGAGCGGATCCGCGCCCGTGATGAAGCGCTCGGCAATGCTCGCATTGCCGATGCGGAGGTTCGCCACCAGCCAGATGACCATCCCGGCGGGGATGGCAAACACGACCGCGCGCCACAGGACGAAGATGGTCCGGTCGATGAGGGAGGTATACAGCGTCCGCAGGATGCGCGGCGGCCGGTAAGGCGGCAGTTCGAGGCTGAAGACCGACGCTTCGCCCCGCAGCACGGTGCGCGACAGCCCCCAGGAAACCGCGAGACTGAATATGATGCCGAGAACGGCGATGCCGACGACGGCGGCGGCGGATACGAGGCCTGCGAGGTGGGCGGGAACGGCACTGCCGATGAAGACGGTGGCGATCAGGATCTGGGTGGGCCAGCGGCCGTTGCAGAGCGAAAAGTTGTTGGTGATCACCGCGATGAGGCGCTCCCGGGGACTGTCGATGATGCGCGTCGCGATCACGCCGGCGGCATTGCATCCGAATCCCATGCTCATGGTCAGCGCCTGCTTGCCGTGGGCGCCGGCGCGGCGGTACACGCTGTCCATGTTGAACGCCACCCGCGGCAGATACCCCAGGTCCTCCAGGAGCGTAAACATGGGGAAGAAGATGGCCATCGGCGGCAGCATCACGCTCACCACCCAGGCCATCGCCAGCCAGGCCCCGTCGATCAGCAGGCCGTTGAGGAACGGCGGCGCGCCGGCGAATGCCGCGAGACTTTTCAGTGCCGGGTGGACTGTGTCGATCAGCAGTGATGCGAGCATCCGTGAGGGAACGTTGGCGCCCACGATCGTGATCCAGAAGACCAGCGCGAGCAGGGCGAGCATCAGCGGGAATCCGAAGATCCGACTGGTGACGATGCGGTCGACCGTACGCTCGAGGTCGAGGCGCCCCTTCCCCTGCTGTCGGGACACGACACGTTCTGCAATCCGAGATGCTTCCTCGAAGATGGATTCCATGAGCGAATCGTGAACTTCGTCGCCTATCTCCCAGCGGAGGACATTCGCCGAGGCGAGGACCTGTTCACGGACATCGGCGGCGGCCATCGTTGCCTCCTTCACTCCGGGATTCCGGTGGCCGGGGTTCGCGAGGCGGCCGCGGCGCCGGCCTTCGCGAGCCCCTCGAGCTCGCCGGTGCGCACGGCATCGATCATCCGCTGGTCCCCTTCCAGAAGCCGCAGCGCGACCCACCGCGCATTGGGAAGTCCGGGGAATGCCGCCGTAATCCGGCAGGCGAGATCCTCCAGCGCGCGCGCGAGTGCCTTTGTGCCGCCGCGGATGTGCCGGGGCCTGCATATGTACTCACCCGTGGCGACGTCGTGGACGGATTTCAGCAGCTCCGGAATCCCGATGCCCTGCCGTGCCGCCGCGGGAATCACGGGGACGCCGAGTTCCTTCGACAGGGTCCGGCTGTCGACCGTCAGTCCGTGCCGCTGCGCCTCATCGATGAGGTTCAGGCAGACGACGGCGCGGCCGGTGATCTCAAACACCTGCAGCACGAGATTCAAGTTTCGTTCCAGACAGGTCGCGTCGACGACGATGACCGTGACATCGGGCTGGCCGAAGAGGAGGAAGTCACGGGCGACCTCTTCGTCGGCGCTGGTCGAGAGAAGGGAATAAGTGCCGGGCAGATCCACCAGCTTGAACTTTGACCCGCCGTAGGAAAAGCCCCCTTCCGCGCGCGTGACGGTCTTGCCAGGCCAGTTGCCCGTGTGCTGCCGCAGTCCCGTGATGGCGTTGAAAACCGTGCTCTTGCCGGTGTTCGGATTCCCCGCCAGGGCGACGAGATAGTCATAGGTCCCAGGATGGATGCCGAGCCTTACCAGATTGCCCGCGCCGCGCGCGGGGCACCCATTGCAGGAAGTCACCGGCCTTCCTCCCTTTCCCTGCGGACATGGATCAGCTCCGCCTGCTGCTTCCGCAGGGCGACCGTCGCCCCGCGGATCCGGTATCCAACGAGGTCACCGGCGAGGTTCCTCAGCTCCGCCCGAATCTCCGTCCCCGGAACGATTCCAAGGTCCATCAATCGCCGGCGCTGCCGGCTGTGGCATGCGCGCGAGATCCGCTCTACCCGGCCCACCTCTCCCAGTGCCAGCGAAGAAAGCGTCCCGGACGACATCCGTGCCTGCTCCCCTTCGCGCAGCGCGGCAACGGAGATGTTGCGCGCCAGAAGGGGTGCCAGCACACACGGCTCGCCCTCCAGCTCGAAACGCACGAGCCGGTCGGTCGCTTCGAGCATGCGGACCTGCATCCCCGGGTGAACGCCGATGGCGACAAGTTGCGCGTACATCGTAGCGGGCTCGTCCTCCACATGCATGACCTTTGCGACTTCGCCAATCGGGAGCGAAGCCAGCGGAATTCCTTCCGGACGGGGCATCTCGCCGGCCTCAGTCGGGATCGGATCCCCATGCGGATCGAAGCGCGGATCTCCCATACGGCGAGCGAGCGCCTTCACGGCATCCGGAGGCAAATGGTGTTCGATCCGATCCGCCAGGGTGTGCCAGTCGGTCTGAGGCACGCCGGTTTCGTCGGCGAGGAAACGCTCCCACAGGCGGTGGACCCGGATCACCCGCAAGGCGTGCATGCGGCCCTGGGGCGTCAGCTCCAGGGACCCGGATCCGGCCCGGACGAGCCCCATCTCCTCCAGACCCGAGACGAGCCGGGCTGCCCTGTCCACGGACACCGACAGGACGCCGGCAGTGCTCTCGAGTGTGCACGCAGCGCCGCGATATTCGCAGTCGTGGGCGTGCTTGAGCGCGTCCTCCGGCAGAACACGGCGTGCGCATTCCCGAAGCCGCCTCCAACGGGCCAGCACTCCCGTCCGAGGCCAGGCCACCCAGGCTGCCAGGCCCGCGCCGAGAGTCGCGGCGATCCACGTGGTCGTCAGATCCGACACCGCTGAAACCATTGCCCCCATGCTCCCGGGCCGAAAACCGCGGCGCGCAGGATGGCGGACGAAAGCTGCCCGTCCCGTACGGCCGGGATTTCCGTTCCGGTCATTTTTTCCGGCGCCCGAACTCATGGATCTTCCGCACGAAGATGTTCCGGGCGAACTTCGAGCTGACCACCCGTTCCTTCCCGGCGATCTTGAGAACCATGGACCCGTCGAACGCCATCGTCTTTTTCACTGCCAGCCGGATGCCGAGCTTCAACCCGATTTCGGTGGCATGCTGCAGAAGCCCGGCGTCGGAGTCGCTGACGCTCAGGACCTCGACGCAGTCCCCGGGTTGGGATTCCGCCAGGGCCCGGCCCTCAGGCTCGATCATCAACCCGAGCGCATCCGGAATCGGGTGGCCATGCGGATCCGCCTTGGGGTACGCAAGGGCCCGGTCGAGGCGCCGCTCCAGCTCATCCGAGGTGACGTGCTCGAGCCTCTCCGCCTCATCGTGGATTTCCTCCCAGCGGTAGCCCAGGAAGCGCGCGAGGAACATCTCCCACAGCCGGTGACGCCGCAGGATGCGCAGGGCCAGCTGTTCGCCGGTTCTGGTCATCGAGGCGCCCCGATACGGCCGGTACTCGATGAGCCGCTTCGCGGCGAGCTTCTTCAGCATATCCGTCACCGACCCGCTGCCGATTTTAAGATGGCGTGCGAGCTCGGTCGTCGTGACGGCTCTCCCGCTCCCCGCGAGGGAATAAATCCCCTTGATGTAATCTTCCGTCGACCGGTTCTCCACGCATTCCTTCTTTCGATATACCTAAATATTATTTTAGGCTCATCGAAATA
>JAFNAG010000131.1 GCA_017860135.1 Acidobacteriota bacterium | reverse complement strand
ACCCCTGCGGGGTCCTTTTCGATTCCCTGACCTGGTGCGTTTCCTGACAGCCGGCAAAACCATCCACCCACAGTGTCAAGTGTGTCCCACAGCCAGCGCGCTGGGGGCCGGTCACTGGATTTTCACCACCAGCTTTGCCGTGCCGGTATTTCCGTTCAGGTCGCTTGCGCGCAGGCCGATCAGGTGCTCTCCCGGCGTGAGTTCGGGTGTCGTAAGTTGAAAGTCCTCCTCCGGCGAATCGGCGATGCCGTCCGTCGGGAATACCAGGGACCAGTCGCCGCCGTCCACGGAGAACTCGGCGCTTGCGATGCGGCCGGCTCCGGCCCTGGCGTGGAAGAGGATTTCCACACGCCTGCCGTTGATAGTGTGCTTTGTGATGGTGACGGCAGGAGTGGCGTTGCTGATGACGAACGGTTTGGAGATCAGTTCGCCGATCAGCGCCTTGCCGAAGGCGTTCGCGGGGGCGTCGCTCGCAACCACTTTGAGCGTGTACACCCCGTCCGGCAGAGCAGTCCCGTCCAGATTGCAGAAAGTGTCCGTGAGCCCCTTCTCAAGCAGCTTCCACTCGGTTTCCCCCTCCCCTTTGAAATACACGGAGTACTCGAGGCTGTCCTCGTTATCGTCCGTCGCTTTCCATGTGAAGGCCTGCGCTCCGGACTGGAGTGTCTGGCGCGGCGGCAGCGTTACGGCTTCCTTGCCGCGCTGGCGGGGCGCATTCAGCGACTGACCGTCGCCGGTGGTGCCTGACGAACCCACGCTGACGGTTCCCGATGCGAGCATGGGAGTTTTCTGAAGCGAGATTCCCGAAGGGAGCACGGTCAGGCTGACGACCTGGGGCCGTATGTTTTCCTGAAGGTAGGCGATCTGGATCCGCTCCAGCATGCCGGCTTCGCCGGCTCCGGCGCCGCGCTCGAAAACGGCTCGCCACTGCAGGTAGCGGGCCTTGGGATTGGCAATCTGCTGCGGCGTAGCCGCATAGGGCGAGCTCCAGTCACTCCAGGAGTTGTCCGGTTTTTCCGTGTTGCCCGTGCGCGTGGAAATCTTCAGGTTGCCGCCGGACGGGCCGGCGTAGCGCCAGCTGACCTTGCCCCAGGAGGAGATCACTTTGGCATCCATGACGCGCGACTCATAGGTCCCGCTCTGCGCAGGCTGCGACAGCAGCCTGTAGACCTTCCCCTGGTTGCTGCCGGCGACCAGCACCGAGTCCCCTGTTGCCGCCATGCGGGTCATCTGCTCCTCCGGAGAATCGGTGACCACGGTGACCTGCTTGGCGGTGTTGATGGAGATCAGACGCCCCTTTCCGCCGGTCGCGGCGAGCAACGATCCGTCGTTTTGGACCAGCAGGTCGTAGATCATGCGATCATCGGAACTGTAAACTGTCTCCGCGCTGCCGTCCCTCGCAACAGCGATGATCGAGGATTTTGATCCATCGCCGGCCCTTTCCCCGCCAGGCGCGGTCACGGACGTTTTGGCCTCCTGTGCCTTCTCGGCCAGGTTGGAAAGAACCTGAATCGCGGCCAACGGCAGCGCGGCCCCAGCGCTTTGCGCCGCCGTGCCGGCGGCGGGCCGGGCGCCGGGTTTCGCGCTTGCCGCCGCGGCGAAAATGGTCCCGAACCGGTCGATTGCGATCGCCCGGATTTCTTCCAGTGGAGTGTCCAGCAGCGCAAACGCCTTCCCCTGCGGACTCACATCGATCAGCAGGCCGCCGGGAGAAGTGCCGGCCAGCAGGTTCCCGTTTCCCTGCAATGCCAGGCACATGATGTTGCTGTCATCGGGATCATACAACGTCGACTTCTCACCTTTCGGGCTGACCTTGAAGATCGATCCTTTGCCGCCGGTGCCCACAAACAGATTTCCCGCACCATCGAAGACCAGCGACCAGATGTACTTGTCCTCGGGATCGCAGAATTCGGTGGACTGGCCCGACCCGCTGACCTTGTAGACTTTGCCGTCGGGGGAAGTCCCGACGTAAAGGATGCCCGAGGCGTCCAGCGCCATGGTGAACACATCCAGCTCCTTAGACTGGAAGTACAGAGAGCCTTTCCCCTGCGGATCGACCTTGAAAACCTTACCTTCGTGGCCCGTGCCCAGAAACAGGTTCCCCGCCTTGTCGCGCACCATGGAGAAGATGTACGGCTGTCCGGTGTCGTACACCATGTCGTACGCCGGCGCCAGGAAGAGCTTTCCTTCCGCATTCAGCGAGACGCGCGTGAGCGTCCCCCTGAGCAGTTCTTCCTGCGTGAAATTCTCCCAGAATTGCGGCGTAACCGCCAGCAGGCTGCAGGACAATGCCAGCAGGGCTATCAGCAGGATTGCGCGTCGGTATTGCATCAATGACTCCGGTGTGAGTTGGGGAAAGGGGCTCTCCAGGGGCGGGGCGGCGATCCGGCCACCACGGACACGATGGGACTCCCGGTCATGGCTTTATCACGAGGTTCAGCAACTTCGATCCGGAAACGACATAGTTGCTGGGCGGCAGTTCGTATTCCATTAGCGGAAGCGTCTGTATCAGGGTCATGCTCCCGCTGCTGCGGTCGGATTTCAGGATGGACAGGATGGAGGGGGGCAGGCCCGGCAGCCCTTCTCCGTGGACGATGGCTCCCGCTTCGCGGCGGAACATGCGAAGATAGAGTCGATCGTTTTTGCGCAGGTTGTTGATGAACCGGATCAGCTGGCTCAGGTCCCGCGGGATCAGGTCCTCGCCCTGCTCCTGGGCATCCATGCTCATGACCGCCGATCCGTCGGCGACAAGCAGTAAAACCGGCCCGGCGGGCAGGTCGGGTGGGATCCTGACGGGATAGGAGTCCCGCATCACTTCGCCGTTCGCTTTCTTGGAATAGACGTCCAGCAGCAGGGTTTCGCCGGGCCGCAGCTCCGAACGGTCCATGCGCAGCGAATCCAGAAGCGCGCTCCGGTCGTCCTCCAGGGAGGTGACTTCCAGGTCGATGTTCTCGAGCTCCAGGCTCCGGTATCCGGAAGCGAGAATGAAATTCACCGGAACGGCAATCGAAAGGGCGGCATTGGCTGAGGAGCTGCTGTCCGACGAAAATCGACTCTCCAGCTCGATCGCCTCCTGCCCTTTCACGCTGATCTTGCCCTTCATCCGGACGGTCGTCACCCCCATCGCACGCTCGGTTGCATTGATGGTCTCGAACACGGTCAGGTTGATGAGCAGAGCCGTGAGAAAACGGTCCTGCACGAGCTGGTAGTTCAGCACCTTGCGCATGCCCCGGCTCGTGTTCATGGTGATGCGCATTGGGATCATCCGGGCCTTTTCCCCGAGAATTCCGTAGACTCCCAGCCCCCGGTCCTGACGCAGCACGCCGACCGGGTCCGTCGCTTCCAGGATCTTGAAGGAACTCTGCAGGCTCGGGAAGACCGCGACGGCTCTTCCCTTGTACATCGGCAGCTCGCTGAAGCCAAGGTTGAAAAGCGGATGACCAAATGCATAGAGCTTGTTGCCGCTGATGTAGGTGACTGTGCCGCCCGCAGAGAAATCCAGATCGCCCTGGACGAGGGGAATGACCAGGTTGGAGCCCGGCTCGAGTGGCGAGCTGTCGGCGCCGGCCGCCGCCTTCCGCGTCGCGCCGGCGGCCTGGAGCATGGTGGCGCCGGATCCCTGCAGGACCGAAAATCCAAGCGCGCGGAACTGCGGCTCGAACCTGCGCAGGGTCTCGGCCCGGGCCCCGCCAATGCTCAGCGGCGTGGCGATCGGCTGCAGCGCGTGACCGGTGAGAGGGCCCAAAGCCGGCTGCAAACGCGCATCGAGCGGCGAGACTTCCTGGCCCGGCATCCAAGCCGGCACTTCGGGCTGCGGCAACTGGTAGTTCCAGAGCATGCTTTTCTTTATGATGATCCGGGTGCCCGAGCCGTCAAGGTCCATCCCTTCGGCAAACGCATCCACCATCTGAGTGATCGGTGTGATCCCGGCAATCGCTTCCTTCGCGAAAGGAAACGAAAAGGCGACGGCCCCCAGAAGCTTTCCCTCGATAAAGACGGGACTGCCGCTCATCCCTTCGAACACTCCGACCTGAGCCAGCTGGCCGCCGCTGAGGCGCGCCAGGACCGCATCGGAACCGGGAGTCACCCGGCGCATCACACCCAGAATCTCGACCTGGAATTCCTCCGGCTTGCTCCCCTGGAAACAGGTCTTGCCGATCCCCTTCATGCCCGGCCGCAGATCCTCCACACGAAAAAATTCCGATTGCGGCCAGACGTTTCCCGCCAGCGGCAGAAAAAGCGGGATTCCGGCCGCCAGTAACCACTTTGCTTTCATCGCTAGAAGCACCTTTCCGAGGGACGCTCGCGGAAATACGTTCCCATCAATCCAAATTGCAAGTATAAGACCTGCTGAAGAACCAGGTCAAGGCGCGTCGGGACCAAAACTGCAATGCAGTCAGCGACGGGCGGCGGCATTGCCTTTGGCGGACAATCCTGATAACTTGAGCGGCTGTGATCCCCGCGCACGCCCATGCAGGCCAGGTACGATACCCTGACGTTGCCGGCGTCGTGCTCGCCGGAGGCGAGAGCCTCCGCATGGGGCGGGATAAAGCCCTCATGCTGATGCAGGGACAGACGCTCGTCGAGCGGCTTGCCGATCGATTGCGGGAGGTCACGGACCTGGTCTACATATCCGCAAACGAGCCGCTCCGTTATTCGTTTCTCGGCCTGCCTGTGATTCCGGATCTTTTCCCGGGAACCGGCCCACTTGCCGGAATTCACGCGGTGCTTCTCCATTCGCCCCGCCCCTGGTTGCTGGTGCTGGCCTGCGACCTTCCTGCCGTCTCCATCACCTTCCTGCACCGTCTGATCGCCTCTTCCAACGGCTATGACGGAGTGATCCCGGCCACTTCCGACGGTTTTCCGCACCCGGTCTGCGCCCTGTATCACCGCAATTGCCTTTCGCACATCGATCGCTCACTTCGCGTGGGAGAATGCGGAATCCTCCGGGTTCTGGAGAAATCCGGACTGCAAATCCGGAGGCTGGCTTCCCCTGAGGGGAGATTCGCAGATTCCGAGTTGATTGATCTCGACTCCCCGGAAGATTGCGAGAATTACCTTCGGTTACTCAACTCATAGGCTTCACAACATATGGTAGCTTAAGTGAAATACCACCCATTATGTTGCGATTTTTTTCTTGCTCCGGGTCCACACTATGCTATAGTTCCCCAGGCGATGAAGGTCGCAGGCGTGGTGCCTCCGTGGGGTCTTCCCAGGACCGTCAGGTACTAATGAAGATATTGATTCTACGTTCTTTCCGTCGTCCTCTTGTGGTAGGGAGGCGACTCAGGAGGCAGCCGGTACGGTTCGGATTTGGGATCTGCCGGCCGGGGGTTTCCGGGTTCGCGCATGAATCACATACAAAAGCTTGAAATCATAGGATTTAAGTCCTTTCCTAACAGGACTCCGATCGTCTTCAACGAGGGCTGCACCGCGATCGTGGGACCGAATGGGTGCGGCAAGAGCAATATCGCCGACGCCATCAGCTGGGTCGTGGGGGAGCAGAGTGCCAGGAGCCTGCGGGCGGATCGCATGGAAGGTGTGATCTTCAACGGAACGCAGGCGCGGAAGCCCACCAATTTTGCCGAGGTGATTCTGACCCTGAGCCTGGATGCCCGGCCCGACCTCCCCGAAGGCCTGAATCTGAATTCGGAGGCATTCACGGTAAGCAGGAGGCTCTACCGCACAGGCGAGAGCGAGTACTATCTCGACGGCAGGCGTTGCAGGCTGAAAGATATCCAGGCGCTGTTCGAGGGGACGGGATTAGGCCCGAACTCATACGCGCTCATCGAACAAGGGCGGATCGGGCAGATCCTGAGTTCCAAACCGGCCGACAGGCGCGCCCTGATTGAAGAGGCAGCCCGCATCACGTTGTTCAAGAGCCGCCGCTACTCTGCCGAGCTGAAGCTCGAGCTTGCCACCCAGAATCTTGCACGCGTCAACGATATTGTCCACGAAGTGACCCGGCAGCTCAATTCACTGCGGCGCCAGGCCGCGAAGGCGCGCCGCTACAACCGCATGCGCGAGGAATTGCGCGGCCTCCACAGGCTCAAGCTGGGCCTGGAGCAGAAGGAGCTGCAGGGCCGGCTGGGGCAGTGCTCGGCCCGGTTTGCCGCCGCGAAGCAAGAGGAGCAGGAAATCCTGTCGTCGCTGGGCCTGCTCGAAGAATCGAAGGCGCGGGGCCAGGACCTCCACCGCGCATGCGAAGAGCAAGTCAACGGGACCCGGGACCGGCTGGGCCGCCTGCGGCTGGAAGAAGGCAACGCAGCCGGCCGCAGGCAGAGTGAGGAAATCCAGAGCCGCAACCTGGCTGAGCGGCAGAAAGAGCTCGAGCGGGAACTGGATGTCATCGCCGAGCGCGAGGGGCTCGTGGAGCGCGAGCAGGAGCGGCTCCTGCAGGCGTCGGCGAAGCTCCAGGCGGAGATCGCCGCGGAGCAGGAAGCGCTCGAAGGTGAACAGGCCCGAGGCGAGGTCGTTCAGGAAGCCATACGCGCCACCGAGACGCGTGTCGAAGAGACACGCGCGTTCCTGCTGAATCGCGCCGGCAGGCTTTCGGACCTGCGGAACCAGCATGCGCGATGCCGGGAGAACCTGGAGCGGATCGCTGCGCGCGAGACGAGGATCCGGGCCGAGCGGGAGGAGCACGAAGGGGAGCGCGGGCGCGTGCAGGCGCAGGCGGACGGCCTGCGGACGGAAGCCGGCGCGGCCGCAGCCCGCGCTCAGGAAATCGAGGTGCGGCAGAGAGAGCTCGAGGCGCGCGCGGCCGGGATCACGAAGCGTTTCGAGGAGGTTTCCGCCGAGCTCGCCGGACTGCAGGAAGAGCAGAGCATCATGCAGCACCGGTACGCCTCGCTCGAGGAAGTGGAGCGGCGGCGCACCAACTACTCCGAGGGCGTGCAGAAGTTCCTGTCCACGCAACTCCCCGGGGAACAGCCTTCCGCGGCCCAGACGCTGGCGGACTACCTGGAAACCGACCCTGCCTACGAGGCTGCCGTCGAGGACTACCTGAACGCCCCGCTTCAGTACATCCTCGTGAGCGGACTGGAAGACGCCGTCCAGAGCGTCGAAAGGGTGAAGCGCATTGGCGCCGGCAGATGCACCTTTATGACCCTGCGCAACGGCCACACGCACCCCACCGCGGCCGCGCGGCCCTCCTTGGCCGGCGAGGGAGTGGTCGGCTACCTCGACGAACTCGTGCACATGCGCGAGGACGTGAGAGAGGCCTTCGAGCGGGCGCTGCCGGAGCTGGCGTCCACGGTCATGGTCTCGGACCTGCCGACTGCGTTTCGCGTTGCGGAGTCTCATTCGGGTACGAATTTCCTTACCCTGTCGGGCGAGTCCTATTCGCCGAAGGGTATGCTCTCCGCCGTCGGGGAGAGGAAGTCGATGGCCGGGTTCCTCGCCCTGAAACGGGAAAAGCGGGACCTGGCGCGAAACCTCGCTTCGCTGCGCACGCGCGTGGATAAAACGCGCGCGGAAGCAGGCTGTTTGAAAGCCGACCTTGCCCTGGCATCGGAAGACCTGAAGTCGCTGGACGCCGAGACGCGCAAGCTGGGTGTCGAACGTGTTGTGCTGCAACACCAGATCGAGAACCTGGAAGGCGAACTGCGCAAACTGGATCAGGCTGTGGGAGTCGCCGCCCTGGAACTCTCCCAGCTCCTGAACGAGAGGCTGGAATTCGAGTCGAAGCAGTCGGAATGCGCAACCGGCATCGAGGAAATCGAACTGCGCGCCCGCGCCGGCACCGAGGAGCTGCAGGACCTGAACGCACGCCTCGAATCGCTCCGGGCGGAAAACCAGGCGCTGGCCAAACACCTTGCCGTGCTTTCCTCGGCTCATGCCGTCAAGCGCGAGCGCCTTTCCGGCATAGAAAACGATCTGCAGCGCCTGGCGCGCGAGTGCGAGGATGTCCGCAAGCGCCGGCAGGCCTGCCAGACGGAAAAAGCCCAGACGCTGGAGGATCTCGCCGGCCTGGAAAAAGCAATAGCGGATACGGCGGCCCTCCTCGAATCGTTGGCGGCACAGATCCGCGATTCCGAAGCCGAACTCGGGGAGCGGCAGAAGGAGCTGGCGGTGCAGCGGGAGGATCTCCTCGCGCTGGAGGGACAGCTGCGCGCCCTGCACGCGGAGCGGGAGACCGCCTTGGGGGTTCGAAGCGCAATCGAGATCGAAAAAGCAAGAATCGAAAACGATCTCGACCACCTGCGCCGGAGCTGCATGGAGGAATATCACCTGCAACTGGAAGAACTCGTCACCCTTGTGGAGGAACCGGACTGGCAGCGCGGATACGAGGAAGTGCGACAGTCCTACGAACAACTGCGCGAGCGTGTCGAGAATTGCGGGGCAATCAACATGCGGGCGCTCGAAGAGTACCAGGAGCACGAGGAACGATACCAGTTCCTCAGCAGCCAGCGCGCTGATATCGAGCAGTCGATCGCCGACACCCAGAAGGCCATCGCCGAAATCAACCGCCGCTCCGCCGAGCAGTTCCAGGACGCTTTCCGCAACATCCGGCAGAACTTCATCGATGTCTTTCAGATCCTTTTCAAAGGAGGGCAGTGCGACCTGCGGCTGCTCGACGAGGGCGATCTTCTGGAGAGCGGCGTGGACATCGTGGCACAGCCTCCCGGCAAGCGGCTGCAGAACGTATTGCTGCTCTCCGGCGGCGAGAAGGCGCTGACCGCCCTGGCGCTGCTCATCGCCATCTTCCGCTACCGGCCCAGCCCATTCTGCGTCCTCGACGAAGTCGATGCGCCGTTGGACGATGCCAATATCGTCCGGTTCACCGAGTTGATCTCTGCGTTGAGCAAAGAAACCCAGTTCCTGATCATCACCCACAACAAGAAGACCATGGAGATCGCCAGCAACCTTTACGGCATCACCATGGAAGAACCGGGCGTGTCCAAGTTGGTGAGTGTTGATTTCCGCGCGCACGAAGAGGCGATCGCCAGTTGAATCGAATCCGGAATGCGTAATGCGCAATGCGGTATATGGATTCTCGATTTCGGGGTGCAGAACTTTCAATTTCGGAGTGCGGAATGCGGAATCCGGAATTTGGAACTTTCGAATTCGTAAGGCGTAATGCGGAATCGGGAACTTTCAATTTCGGAGTGCGGAATCCGAAAGGTGGAATCCGGAACTTTCGAATTCGGAGTTTTGAATCCGAAAGGCGGAATCCGGAACTTTCGGATTCGAAGTGCGGAATCCGGAAGTCGAAATGTGGATTTTCAATTTCGGGGTGCGGAACCCGGAATGCCGGAATCTGATTGACCGGGGCGGGATTGCGATTCGGGCAAACCGCGAATTGAGAGCTCCCGACCTTTCGCCGCATGCATCATTCCGTATGCCGCATTCCGAATCTCGAATCTCGAATCTCGAATCTCGAATCTCGAATCTCGAATTCCGAAATCGAGGCATCCCATGAATAATATTTGCCTGCAGACCGACTTGAAAAGCTTGAAGCTGTTCCGCCGGGGGAAGGTACGCGATGTGTATGAAGTCGGCGACCGGCTGCTGATGATTGCGACCGACCGGATTTCGGCGTTCGACGTTGTCCTTCCCACGCCGATTCCGATGAAGGGCGCGATCCTCACGCAGCTCTCGTGTTTCTGGTTCGGCATGATGGAAGACATCGTGGGGAACCACCTGATCAGCGCCGATGTCGATCACTATCCGGAAGCTCTACGGCCCCATCGCGACGTCCTGCGCTTGCGCAGCATGCTGGTGACGCGCGCCGAGATCTTTCCAATTGAATGCGTGGCGCGTGGGTATCTGGCGGGGTCCGGCTGGAAGGAGTACAGGGAAAGCGGCGCCGTGTGCGGGGTTCCACTGCCGGCGGGGTTGCGCGAGTGCGATATCCTGCCGGAGCCCATCTTCACGCCGGCGACCAAGGAGGAGAGCGGTCACGACAAAAACATCTCGTTTGACGAGATGGCCGGGATTGTCGGCCGGGATGTCGCCGTCCGGCTGCGGGACCTGACTTTTGCAGTCTACCGCCGGGCTGCGGACTATGCGCTTCAGAAAGGCATCATCATCGCCGATGTGAAATTCGAATTCGGCATGCACGAAGGCCGCATCCTGCTGTGCGACGAGGTCCTGACCCCGGATGCATCGCGCTTCTGGCCTCTGGATCACTACCGGCCGGGCGGCGCCCAGCCCTCGTTCGACAAGCAGTACGTGCGCGATTATCTCGAAGCGATCCGTTTCAACAAGCAGCCCCCTGCGCCCGAACTGCCGCCTGAAGTAGTCAAGGCGACGACGGACAAGTACCTGGAAGCCTACCGTCTGCTCACCGGCTCCAGCCTGGCCTGACCTCTGAACCCGCAAAACCCCGAAGGGGCGACCGGCAGGTCGCCCGAAAATCCGCGCGCAACTCGTCGAGATTCGGGCGACCTGCCGGTCGCCCTTACAGCCGGGCGCCGATACGGCCGGGTGCGATCAGGCGCCGGTACGGGTTTGTGTGATATAAATCCCGTGTGGATAATGTCACGCATACATTGATCGGTTTGTCCCTGGCGAAGGCCGGAGTCGGGGAAAGGACGGCGCTTGCAGTGCCGGCACTGCTGATCGGAGCGAATCTGCCCGACATCGAAATCGTCTGGCAGCTGGGCAGGGGCAGTTACCTGGATTCGCACCGCGGCATCTCTCACACTCCTCTTGGAGTCATCGGCCTGTCTCTCTGCCTTGCAGGCGCGCTCTGGCTGTATCCTCGGTACCGGCGCAGGGACTTTCCCCGGCCTCCCGCCCTCCTTTCGCTCTGGGGCCTTTCCCTGGCCGGGATGGCGACGCATCCGTTTTTCGATCTCCTGAACGACTATGGGATCCGGCTGCTTCTGCCGTTCCGCTCCGCCTGGTATTACGGGGATCTGCTCACGATTCTGGATCCCTGGATCTGGCTGATCCTGGGCTGTGGTCTCGTGCCGCTGGCACGATCAAACCGCAGCCGCGGTGTCTGGGGGGCTCTGGGCGTGCTGGCCCTGCTGATCCTGATGCTCGGCTGGCATCGGGTTACAGTACTCCTCTGGATTGCGGCTGCCGCGGTCTCACTGGCCATCGGCCGCTGGCTGCGGGATCGCGGCCTCAATCCGGCGCGCTTCGCCCTGCTGGCGCTCGTCCTCTACCTCTGCGCGCTGGGGATAGCCCGCCGGACCGTTCTCTCCAACGCCCGGGCATCCGGCCCTGGACTGGTGTCCGGCCGCCTGGAACGGATCGATGTCATTCCGGGGCGCCCCCAATCCCTGCTGCGCTGGACCGTCATCCTGCAGACTCACGACAGGTACTATATCGGCGATTCCGGCCTCGGTGATTGGCAGCGGCATGAGCCCGGGTTCGAGGCGGTGCAAAAGAACCTGGAAGATCCCCATTACCGCGCATCCCTGGCAAACCCCGATATGGCAGCGCTGGCCCGCTTCGCGCGTTTTCCGGTGGTGACGGTAGAGCCGGCGGCGGAAGGGAACGCGGTGGTGCTGAGGGATCTGCGTTACAGCCGCAACCGGAC
>JAFNAG010000409.1 GCA_017860135.1 Acidobacteriota bacterium | reverse complement strand
GTGGCGGTGATATGCCTGGCAGCAGGCCTCGGGATCGGCTATTACTTCGGCAGGGTTTCCGAATCTTCCCGGATGCCCGTGGCCGTCGGAGCGCAACCGCAGGCGGGCCAGTCCAGTCTCATGGATCCCTCGGTTTTCCTCCAGAACGAGGCGAGCCTCAAGTCCATGCTCAAAGCCAATCCGGCGGATTTGAACGCACTCATTCCATTGGGGAATCTGTATTACGACAACGGCAAGTTCGCCGAGGCGGTCCAGTATTACGGGAAAGCCCTGGCGACCGATCCGAACAACGTAAACGTCAGAACGGATCTGGGCACGTGCTATTGGAACCTCGGCCAGGCCGACGCGGCGATCGGCGAGTTTCAGAAATCCCTGGGAGTCAACCCTTCCCACGCGCAGACTCTCTACAACCTGGGAATCGTTTATCTGCACGGAAAGAACGATGCGGTCGAGGCGCGCAAGGCCTGGGAGAGACTCCTGGCGACCAATCCTGATTATCCCGAGCGCGCCCGCCTCCAGCAGATGCTGGCTTCCCTGGCCCTTCCGGAAACCCCGCCGGCGGCATCCCCGAACAAGGCCGGGCAGACAGATCCCTCCAAAACCGGGTCTTAACGTCTGCTGGTGGGCTCCAGAGGCAATTCCATCCGCCAGGATTCTCACGCAGGGCTTCCAGGGCCTGCGGATCATTTGCCCTGGGGATTGCCGTCGCCTTTCTGCGCCGGGTTTTGCGCGAGGCTGGTAATCTGGCCGTATATGGCTTCCGCGAAGTCCAGGTTGTGATGCGGCCCCGCTTTATCAACCTGCGCGAGCGCTGCTCGCATCTGCACGAGCAGATCCCGCAGTTGATCGTTTGAGGCTCCAGCCCCGAGACTCTTCTCCAGCCCGTCGATCGCGCCGGTTGCGTTGGCCCGTCTCGCCTGCGCGTCGTCCTTCCACATCTGGATCATCGCGCCGTACCCTTTCTCGTGACAGGACTCGCATTGAGCGCCGAGGTTCTCAGGAGTCTGGGGCTTGCTCACGTCGTGGCACTGCTCGCATTCCAATCCCGCCATGTAAGACGGCGGCGTTCCCTTCAGACCGGGGAGGGTGGGATTTGTGCCCTGCCGGAACTGGGTTTGCGCCGTGTGGCAGCCGGCGCAGGTGCGCTCCGGTGCCGGACCGCCGGTGTGACATTGGCTGCACTTCAACTGCGAGTGAATCCCCTCGAGCTTGATGGGGTGCTCGGGTACACCCTGGCGGTACATCTGCGACTGGCCGGTCGCAGGTTCGAGGAACTGGTGGCACGAGCTGCAATCCTGGGAGAGCGCTTGCTGCCGGCTGTCGACGTGTTTGCCGTCGTGGCAGCGGAAACAGCCTTCGAACATCATATGGCCGATGTTATCCGGATAGACGCGCCAGTCCACCCGCATGGAGGGAAAGAAGTTCCGGTGGTAGATAGCCTGGATTTCCCGGACGGTGCCGGCAAGGAGATCCTCGCTGACGCCGGTTCCCCCGTTCTGCGTTCTGTAGAATTCGCGAATGTATGCATCGATGCCCCGGTCGGCTTCGCCGTCGCTCGAATAATTGCGCACCAGGGCGTCGACCGCAGCTTTCTTTATGTAAGGCAGCGAGGGATCAAGGCGGCCTGTCTGCAGACTGATGTTCACGGTACGGTCAGGCGCCTGGATGATATGGGTCGGCCGATTGTGGCAGTCCATACAGTCGACGGTGCGGATTTCTCCTTCGGGAGGCTCCGCCCCGGCGATCCCGTCGGATCGATACACGTTCTGCGTCCCGGAGGGCTCTGTGGCACGCACCCAGGGGATCACTTGCCGCGCCCGATCGGATGCCACATACTCGATCTTGCGGCTGAGCGCCATGTGCCAGTGGATTCCGGATGGGGGACCCA
This sequence comes from Acidobacteriota bacterium, assembly GCA_017860135.1. Classification (GTDB taxonomy): domain Bacteria; phylum Acidobacteriota; class UBA6911; order UBA6911; family UBA6911; genus JAFNAG01. The sequence goes on along the minus strand of JAFNAG010000409.1, from coordinate 3,273 downwards.
TGGAGGAATCGCCGCCGCCAGTGTTGAGCAACACCCGGATCTCACTGCGCGTGTTCTTTTCATCGGAAGCATAATGCACCCGTGAACGCAATTGAGAGGCATAGAACTTTGCGGGCCAATGGCACTGTTCGCACGTCTCGCGCGCCGGGCGCAGGTTTTCGACCGGCGTGGGAATCGGCTTCGAAAATGTGTTCAGCGTCACCGCGATCACCTGCCGCACGCCGCTGAGCTTTGACTTGACATACCAGTTCGCGCCCGGGCCGATGTGGCAGGCAGCGCAGGAAACGCGAGCGTGCGGCGAGTTGCTGTAGGCCGTGAATTCCGGATGCATCACCGAATGGCAGACCTCCCCGCAGAATTGCGTCGAGTCGGTGAAGTGATACCCCTCATACGTCGCCATCCCAATCAGGGGCAGCGCAACGACCGTGCCGAGAACGAATATCAGCAGTCCGCGCCTGTGCTTCGGATTGTTGAGATCGAAGTGGGGGAGGCGGGTCCACTTTTCCACCTCGGGCTGGATCTTGCGCCTGCGGTTCCGCTCCCGGATGTAACCCAGCGGAATGAGGAGCAACCCGGCAACCAGAACGGCGGGGAGTACCAGAAAGGTCCAAATCCCCACATACGGGTTGCTCGTCGGCATGATCAGCCCGATGAACTGAAAACTGACGAAAAAGACGGCAGCAAGAACCGCCACGACCGCCCCGGTAAATGACCAGAAATTCGACCAGATCGACCTCATCGGTTTCCTGTGCTCCTCTCTCCCTCAACGAAGCCATCGGCCCGCAGCGGTGCGAACCTGCACACCGGCGCTTCAGGGAACTTCCATGTTCAGGGCAATCACGATAATCGGGGCTGGGATTCCCGCACACCACCCGCAGTCTGGGACCATCGCGGAAGGCTCAGCAGTGCCTGGTGTAATTGTTGAAAATCAAGAGGCTTGTTGAAATATGCGTCGATCAGCCCGGCATCTACCGCCAATTCGCTGAGTTGAAACGCCGTGACCAGAATGATACTTGCACTCGGCCGCGTCTTGCGGATCCAGCGCGCTACCTGAAGGCCATCCACATCCGGCAACTGGTAGTCGAGCAGTATGATATCAAAGCCTCCCTTTTCCATCTGGGCCATCGCCTCACTGCCGGTAAACACCGGCAGCACATGGAAACCCCACTTCGAGAGCGACTTTGCCAGAGACCAGTTCAGCAGTTTCTCATCCTCAACCACGAGAATGCTCATGTCCGGCTTTGCCATCATCGCAAGATATCCCTCTCAGGCAGGAAGCAACTCCATTGCCAGGATTCCCAAACCCGGACCATTATGCAAAATCCATGGTAAAACATAGAAAATATTGAATATATATCAGTAATATGCGATTCACCTCATTACTCGAAACATGTGGGAGAATTCGCCGGGTGCGCAAATAGCGGGTTATAACGCCCAACGCCGCATGCCGGTTTCGAGGCAAGGCATACGGATTCGGACGGTCATGCACGGAACTTCGGGAACAGGTCCTTAGTACCGCATTTCGTGATTACGGCGACGTATTTATGCAACTGACCACTCAGGAGCCCAGCCTCCAGGGGCCAGGCCTTGAGGTCCACGGAATATGCGAATGCGCGAATGAATCTCGGCGCGCGATCCATGGATTCCGCATATCAAAGCGGCTGTTATCCCTGCCCGTGGCTGTTTCGCCCGTGGATTTCGTGTCAGCATGCCCATAATATCGGGTTATTTGACGCATTTCGCGTTGGACCGAACTCCGGGATCCCTGGCGATACGGAAGCAGCCCGGCCAATTTATTGAAAAAGAAGCACTAATGGTCTAGTCTAGAATAGGGATGGATGTGCGCGCTGCGGAACGCCGATTGCTCTGCTACTATTATCACGAGATGGATAGAAGTGACCCCGCCGGCCGGAGTCATGCGGCCGCCGGGTCGAATGCGATTGTTTGGAGGAGATCATGGGCAACACGGATCGGGGAGATGTCCAAATCGCCGCCCACCTCTGCAAGGGCTGCTGTCTGTGCGTCGCAGCCTGCCCCCCGGGTGTTTTGTCGCAGAGCCGCTTCCTGAATCGTCAGGGCTACTATGCGATCGCTTATTCCGGTTCCGGATGCACCGGCTGCGGAATCTGCTTTTATGTTTGCCCGGAACCGGGCGCTATTACCGTGAGGTTGCGCAAGGAGGACAAGGAAGCGGGTGAGGATGAGGCGGTGCACGCCGATGCGGTAGGATCCGGAGGAGGCTGTTCATGAGGCGGTTTATGAAGGGGAACGATGCAATCGTTCACGGAGCTCTCCTTGCGGGCTGCGAGGCGTATTTCGGATATCCGATCACGCCGGCAAGCGAGATTGCAGAGACAGCGTCGAAGATGTTCCCGGAGGCGGGTGCGGTTTTTCTTCAGGCCGAGAGCGAGATTGCCTCGATTCAGATGGTTTTCGGCGCTGCATCGGCGGGTGTGCGCGCGATGACCGGGTCTTCGGGCCCCGGGATCAGCCTGATGCAGGAAGGTATCTCCTACCTGGCCGGGGCGGAGCTCCCGTGCGTTATCGCCGACATCATGCGCGGTGGACCGGGCCTCGGCAATATCGGTCCCGAGCAGGGGGATTATTTCCAGATGGTCAAGGGGGGAGGGCACGGAAACTATCGCAACATCGTGCTGGCCCCGAACAGCGTGCAGGAAATGTGCGACATGACGATCCACGCGTTTGAGCTTGCGGACCGCTATCGCAATCCGGCGGTTGTGTTGGCGGACGGCGCGCTGGGGCAGATGATGGAGGCGGTGGAGCTTCCCGAACCGTCCGCTCCCCGTCCCGCGAAGGAATGGGCCGTGACCGGAGAGGCGGCGACCCGCGGAAACCTGATCACGTCGATCTATCTCCGGAACGAGGAGCTGGAGAAGCACAACGAAAAGCTGCAGGCCAAGTACCGCCGGGTTGAGGAGAAGGAAATCCTATGGCAGGAGCACCTCGTGGAAGATGCCGAATGGCTGCTGGTCGCCTACGGCATTTCGAGCCGTGTGGCGAGAGCGACGGCGGATGAAGCGCGGCTGCGGGGAATGAAAATCGGCCTTCTCCGGCCGATCACGCTCTTCCCCTTCCCATCGCAGCGTTTGCATGAACTGGCCGCGAGGATCCGGTCGGTGCTGGTGGTGGAGCTCAGTTACGGACAGCTCCTGGAAGATGTCCGCCTGGCAGTGAACGGCCGTGTCCCCGTGCGCCTGTTGGGCCGCGCCGGCGGGATGATCCCGACCGAAGAAGAAGTCTTGACCGCCATAA
>JAFNAG010000408.1 GCA_017860135.1 Acidobacteriota bacterium | reverse complement strand
GCTGATTGCGGGAGGATCCCGGCTTGACGGCGGAAGGAGATCACGTGGCAGACCCCCAGCTTGTACCCAGCCTCAACTATGAGAAATACCGGCTCGCGAACGGACTCGATGTGATCCTGCTCGAGGATCACCGCCTTCCACTGGTGGCGGTGAACATCTGGTATCATGTCGGTCCCGCCAATGAACGTCCCGGCCGCACCGGCTTCGCCCACTTGTTCGAGCACATGATGTTCGAGGGATCGCGGCACATCGGCGAGGAAAGCCATTTCCGTCACCTCGAAGCCGCCGGCGCCAGCGAAATCAACGGCACCACCGACTTCGACCGCACCAACTACTTCGAAACCCTCCCCTCGAATCAACTGGAACTGGCGCTCTGGCTCGAGAGCGACCGCATGGGGTTCCTTCTCGACAAACTGGACGATGCCAAGTTGGAGAACCAGCGCGACGTGGTGCGAAACGAGCGCCGGCAGAGCGTGGAAGGCCAGCCATACGGGCTGGTGCAGGAGGAGCTCTTCCACCAGCTCTATCCCGCAGGGCACCCTTATCACGCATCCGTAATCGGCTCGCACGCGGATATCGAGGCGGCGAAGCTTGAGGACGTGCGGGAGTTTTTCCGGCTCTATTATGCTCCCAACAATGCAAGCCTCGCCATCGTGGGTGACATTGATCCCGGGCGCACCAGAGAACTGGTCGAGAAATATTTCGCTCCGATTCCGGCCGGCCCGCCCGTTCCGGGGGTCTCCGTCAGAACGCCTGCGATTTTGGCGGAAAGGAGAGCCGTGGTGCCTGACCGGGTGGAGCTGCCGCGGGTTTATATAGCCTGGATTACGGATCGCATCCTTACGCAGGAAGACGGGGAATTCGATCTGATTGCCAGGATCCTCGGAGGCGGCAAATCGAGCCGGCTCTTCAAGAGTCTCGTGTACGAGAAGCGGCTTGCACAGGACGCGATTGCCCACCAGTACTCGTTGTCCCTGGGATCGGTTTTTACCATCGAGGCGACTGCCAAACCCGGTGTGCAACCGGAAATGCTGGAAGAAGCCATCAACGAAGAACTCGAGGAGTTCTTCCGGAGCGGCCCCGGCAAAAACGAAGTCGAACGGGCGCGCAACACGATAGAAAGCTCGGTGATTCGAGGCCTCGAAAATCTGGGAGGCTTCGGCGGTGTTGCCGATCGTCTCAATCAATACAACCACTTCCTCGGGAATCCCGGATACCTTGCGAGTGATCTGGAGCGTTACCGGAAGGCAACCCCGGGATCATTGCAGTCGCTGGCACGCGGGAAGCTGGCGCGGACCGCCCGCGTCGTGATCTACGGGGTACCGGGAGAAAAGGCCGTCGACGATGTGCCTCGAACAGCCTCGAATGCGCAAAAGACATCCACACCCGTGGCCGCTGATTCTTCTGCAGGGCAGGACTGGAGGCTGTCGGTGCCCGGGCCGGGTGCCGCTTCACCCCTCAAGCTTCCGGTCCCGGAGCTTTTCCGGCTCCCGAGCGGATTGATGGTGTTTCTCCTCGAGCGACACAGCATGCCTGTGGTTTCAGCCAATCTGGTTGTGCTGAGCGGCAGTGACTGTAATCCTCCGGACCGGCCCGGACTGGCGTCCTTCACGGCAGATCTTCTGGACGAGGGAACGAAAGGCCGGACAGCCCTCCAGATCGCGGGCGATGCCGACCAATTGGGCGCGTCTCTGTCAACCGGATCGAACATGGATATGTCGGTCCTGGCTTTTCGAACCCTCAAGACGAATGTCGGGCCCGCCTTCGAACTGGCTGCCGACGTGCTGCTCAATCCGGAATTTCCAGACAATGAGGTCGAGCGGCTCCGGCACGACCGCCTTACTCAGATCCTTCAGCACAAAGACAATCCCAACACGCTCGCAATCCGGTGCTTTTTCAACCAGCTGTACGGTGTGAACCATCCATATGGCTACCTCGAAGTCGGCACGGAAGAATCCAACCGGACGACCACCCGGGAAGAGATCGTTCGATTCTGGAGGCAGGGCTACTCGCCCGCCGCCTCAGCACTCGTGGTGGCCGGAGACCTCCAACGCCAGGAACTGCTGCTCCTGGCCGAAAGATTCCTTGGCGCCTGGAGCCGCGATGGCAGCGCAAGTTCCCCTCCCCCGGTCGAATCCACTTCGGGCCGGCGGATTATCGTGGTCGACAAACCCGATTCCCCTCAAACAGCGCTGCGCATCGGGCACATCGGCATAGCGCGAGCCAATCCCGACTACGTGCCGCTGACCGTCATGAACGCCATCCTGGGCGGACTGTTCTCCAGCCGGATCAACCTGAACCTTCGCGAGAGGCATGGATACACCTATGGAGCCTCGTCGGCATTCATCTACCGTCGAGGCCCGGGGCCCTTTCTGGTCGGTGCCAGCGTGCGTACGGACGTGACGGCTCCGGCGGTCAGCGAGATATTCGCTGAAATCCGGCGCATGAAGGATACCGATGTGTCGCCTGGGGAACTCTCCGTGGCCACGGATTCCATTGCCCGGGCCTTGCCCGGGCTTTTCGAAACTACACCCCAGACGGCTGCGACCCTCGCACAATTGTTCATTCACAATCTGCCCTCCGACTATTTCCGGAACCTGCCCGACGAAATTGACCGTGTCACCGCAGCCGATGTGCGACGTGTCGCCGAAGCCTATCTTCACTCCGAGCAGATGATAGTCGTCGCCGTTGGAGACCGGCACGCAATCCGCAAGCCACTGGAATTGCTGCAACTCGGTCCAGTGCAGTGCGTCGACATGGAAGGGAACGACATCAAGGAGTGAGGCGGGGAGCAACATGCCTGTTAGGGTGGCGGTTCTTGTCGAGAATCGGGTCATTCAGCGGTATCGGAATCCTGGAAAAAGATCTTTGTGCTCACGCTGTCTCAAAACCCAAGACTCAATTATGTCCTGGCAGCATTCCGCCCACAACCTTCTGCCTACTGGAGCTTCCTGATTTCTTCCCAGAGATCCTCTTTCATGCCCGCATAAAATCCCGTCTGGATAAATCGGAGGGTGCCTTTTTGATCGATGATCACCTGCATCGGGATGGAGTGACTGCCATACGCACTGCCGACGCTGTTGTCGATGTCCAGAAGCACGGGGGAGTGGATCCCCTGGCGCTTCACGTAGGGAAGGACAAGATCAAGGGGCTCGCCGAGGTTGATCGCCAGAAGCGTGAAGTCATCCGGATGCTCCTGCTGCAGTTCCTCCAGCAAAGGCATGGTCATGCGGCACGGACCGCACCAGGTGGCCCAGAAGTCGAGCATTACGATCTTCCCCTGAAAATCCGCCAGCGAGACCGTGTTGCCGTCCAGGTCCTGGAGCTGGAAGGGCGGAGCAGGACTGTCCACCTCCACGGCATTTCCCCCGCCGGGCCCTCCGCGGCGCTCTCCCCGCTGCATCAGGATCAAAAAAATCCCGATCAGCACTGCGCCGGCAAGAATCAGTACTCCCCTCATGCGGTCCTCGTCTTCCCCGCGATATGCAGCTCCGGCCAGAGCCCGGGCAACGCGCTGTCCGGCAATACGTCGGAAATAAAGTATACCAGCATGGCATTCTGAACTGCGAAGAATCGGTCGGCAAGCCATGCAGGCTCTCTTATCCTTCCGACGCACTGCATCCCGCCCCCTGTTCGTGGTACAAGATTCTGAAGACTTGGGCAGCGGGGACAGGCTATGATCACGTCGATTCAGGAGACGGAGGAGGATTTTAATGAGCGTTGACATCAGGCACAAAGCGGTGCAGTCCCACACATTGCCGGCACCCGCCGGACCCTATTCTCCGGGTGTTGTCCTCGACCGGCTCGTGTTCGTATCCGGCCAGGGAGCCAAGGACCCCTCCACTGGCCGACTCGTCGCTTCAGACATAGAGAGCCAGACGGAGCAGGTCCTCAAAAACATCGCGTCGATTCTCGAAGCCGCCGGCTCCAGCCTGGCGCACGTGGTTCGTTGCGGTGTATTCCTGACAGACATCGCGGATTTTGCCGCGATGAACGCCGTGTATTCCCGCGTCTTCGGGGCAAACCGTCCTGCCCGGACAACGGTCCAGGTCGCCTCCCTTCCCATGCCCGGGTTACGGGTGGAGATCGATGCGATCGCCTACATCCCCTGACGGGAGGCCGGCATGATCCGCCAGTTTGAGCCACAGGACGCGGAAGCCTGCAGCGCGCTGAGCCGCGCTTGCCTGCGGATGGACCCGATGATTGCCCCGGATGCGAGGGAAGATCTCCTCCGGCTGGAAACCGCGGCCGCCATGCGCGAGAGGGCGTGTCTCTATTACCTGGCCGTGTGTTTCCACAGTGGCGGGATCGTGGGTGCGGCGGGAGTCGACATGAACGAAATCCGCCTGCTCTTCGTCGACCCCGGGCAACGGCGAAAGGGGATCGGAACCTCACTTCTCGAGCACGTGGAGGCCCTGGTCCCAGCCGCTCTCTTTGAAGATATCTTCGTGTACGCGTCCCCGGCCGCGGTGGGATTCTATCTGTCCAGGGGCTATCTGCAGGGTGGGGATTGCAGGATCGCCATCGGGGAATACACTTTTAAGACTGTGCACGCCGCGTGCTCCAGCGCAACATTGTCGATTTCCAGAGTCCGAATGGCTCAGGAAGGAAATGCATCCGATGACCGAATCCGGGTATGTACCCAGCGAAAAACCGGGCTGCGGCGCGTCTCACCCGCACTCCCCGGCTGCAGACATGATTGTAACGGGCGCGAACGTGTGGACCGGGAATCCGTCCCAACCCGAGGCCCAGGCGGTCGCCATCCTCGGCGGGCGGATTGTGGCCGTGGGCAGCGACGAGGCGGTTCTGCCATGGAAAGGCCCCCGCACGCGGCAGATTCGTGCGATGGGCAGGCTCCTTCTCCCCGGCTTCAACGACGCACATGTTCACTTCGTGGACGGAGGCCTGCACCTCGACGAGGTCGAGCTCAAGGATGCTGACAGCGCAGCGCAGTTCGAGCGGCGGGTTCGCTTCCAGGCGGAATCAACTCCCCACGGCGAATGGATTCTGGGAGGAGGCTGGGATGAACTGTCGTGGGACCGGCCGGTGCTTCCGACACGCCAGATCATCGATCCACTCACCCAAGAGTTCCCGGTGCTGCTCTACCGCTGTGACCTGCACACTGCCCTGGCAAATTCTCTGGCCCTGCAACTCGCCGGAGTGAATGCGCAGACGCCCGACCCGCCCGGAGGAGAAATAGTCCGGGACAATCAGGGCCTCCCTACCGGAATCCTCAAAGACGCAGCCATCAACATCGTCGCTGCAGTCATTCCGCCTCTCACTCCGGCACGGCGGCTCCGGGCCGTGAGACGCGCGCTCGAGCACGCCGCATCCCTCGGCGTGACCAGCGTGCAGCACATGAATCCCTCCGAAGCCGACATCAGCCTGTACATGGAGCTGGCGGAGCGTGGGGAACTGACCACGCGCATCAGCGCTGTCCCCCTGGTGACAACCTGGTCGGAACGCGGCAAGGTCGGCATCCGCCACGGATTCGGATCCCCGCTGCTGCGCCTCGGCGCGCTGAAGGGCTTCACCGACGGATCTCTCGGATCCGCCACCGCCTTCTTTTTCGAGCCCTACAAGGATCTCCCCGAAACCTGCGGACTCCTGACCGATGAGATGCAACCTCGCAGCGCCATTCTCCAGCGCATGCTGGAAGCCGATCGGGCCGGCATGCAGCTCTGCCAGCATGCCATCGGCGACCGCGCCGTAGCTCTGACGCTCGACCTGTTCGAGGAAATCGCGCGCGCAAACGGCCCCGGGGACCGCCGGTTCCGTATCGAACACGCACAGCATGTGGGAGCAGCAGACTTCCCCCGTTTCGGCCCCCTCGACGTGATTGCGTCAGTGCAGCCGTACCACGCAATCGATGACGGCCGCTGGGCGGAACGCCGCCTCGGCGCGGAAAGGCTCCAGACGAGCTACCCTTATAAGAGCTTCCTCCAACACGGCGCCCGTCTGGCGCTCGGAACCGACTGGTACGTCGCGCCACTGAACCCGATGCTGACTCTGCACGCGGCGGCCACGCGCGCTACCCTGGACGGCAGGCATCCCGACGGATGGGTGCCCGGTCAAATGCTCACCATGGCTGAAGCGGTTTCCGCCTACACCATGGGCTCCGCCTACGCCGAGTTTCAGGACCGGGAGAAGGGGTCGATCGCACTCGGAAAACTGGCTGACATGGTGCTTCTGAATGAGGATATTTTCCACATGGAACCGGCGCGCGTGCGCGACGTGACCGTGGAAGCTACAATCATGGGAGGCAGAATCGTCTACCAGTCACCCGGCGCGGAGCCCGACTGATATCTGTGCAAACGCCGCAGAGTTCATCCCGAGATTCGACCTCAGGTGCGCACTGAGACTCTAGATCACAAGGGCAGACCGCGCCTGCTGAGAGCTTCAACCATTCTATGGCCTTCCTGCAATGCAAACACGGCAGCATTGTCTGAAGGCGGGTTCTTCTTGATCGACTACGGGCATCACCGCGGGACGTTGCCGGCTTAGGCTCGGCAACGGTCCAGACGGGCGTCATCTCCCCGGATTTCCTGGACAAGATTGTCCGGCAGTGGCAGGGAGATCTTGTCGGCGTGGTCCTTTTCGGATCCGCAGCTCGGGGAGATGCCACCGAGGACTCCGACATCGATCTGCTGCTGGTCATGACACCGCAGGTTAAGATTATTCGGGATTTATACCGGCTCTGGGAACAGTTTTGCCGGGGATATGCGGGTGCTCAGGACGTCAGGGGCATTTCGCCCCATTTCGTGAGCTTGCCGGACAGCGTGCGCGAGGCCGGCGGTTTGTGGTACGAAGCAGCGGTTGACGGTGTCGGCTTGTGGGAACATGATCGGCAGGTCTCGCGGTTTCTTGGCTCCGTGCGCATTGCGATGGCGCAAGGGCAGATCCGGCGCCGGATGCTGCACGGGAGTCCCTACTGGGTCAGAGATTTTTGAGGTGAACGATGCACAACCGGACATTAGCAGCTGACTACCTCACACGGGCAACGCACAGGCTCGCCGCGCTGGATGTCCTGTTCGACCGGGAGAGCTGGGCGGATGTAGTGCGCGAGTCACAGGAGGTTGTGGAACTGGCGTTGAAAGCACTCTTGCGCTTTTCTTCGATTGAGGTCCCACGCATTCACGATGTCGGCCAGATCCTGCTTTCGGAGAGCCAAAGGTTCCCCGAGATCGTCCGCAAGCACGTGGACGACCTCGTCACCACTTCCCGGTCACTGAGACGCGACCGGGAATTGGCGTTTTACGGGAGTGAGGACTTGACCCCCTCGGACTTTTATCAGAAACAGGATGCCGAGCTCGCACGCGCAGGCGCCCGCCGCGTCGTGGAAGTCGTGACGGCCGCTGTCCTGGGATCAGGTTTGTAAAATTCACTCTTGTGTTCAGTTTCTGAGGATGAGCTTAGCCCTGAGCGCAAAAGTAAGTTTTACAGACCTGACACCCGGCATCACCTGCAGCCTGCGCAGCTGGAGGCATGGCATCCGGAACAACCGGAGGATAGAGAGCGCGTGCCGCCGCCTTCGGTTTGGGTTCTCCCGCAAAAACTGGAAAACTGCTTTTCGATGTTTCCCGATTGACATTCGGGACACTTCAGCTCCCGCTCGGCAGCCGCACTGAAGACCAGGCGTTCGAAATCATGGTCGCAAGCCTGGCAACGGTATTCGTAAATCGGCATCCGTGACCTCAGCAACGATAAATGACGAAAGTAGATATATCACTTCAGGCCCACATCTGGAAGGAGCACATTTACCGGCGGCCGGAGCATCAGGTTGGACAATTGGGAAAGGGTCTCACCCATCAAGGCGTCCTTCGCCTCATGGATTGATGGAGTTACCGTCGATGGTCCGTTGATGCGGGTAAGACCTCGCCATTCTGCCCGGGCAATACTCAAAATAATGAGGCGAAGAGCCGTTTCTGAGACCATCCTTGTGATTCTGGATGGATCAAGTGAGCTTCCGGGATTTTGCTCGATCCTCAGCCGAAACATAATCCCCACAAGGGGTATTGCTCTCGTCTGGTCCGGATCCGCTCAAATATTTGGAACTATCTCGTCCAGATTCCACGTACATACGAAGTGGGCTGCCGAGCCGCCGGGTCAGGAGGGACCTGCTTGGAGGCCGGCCGCCATGATCCTTGCCCCGTAAACCGAGAACCCTGTGGATCAGCCGCTCCGATACCGACCCGAGACGAAGATAAAGAGGTGCCGCCAATGCTTGAAAAAAAATGGGTAAGACGGGATTTCCTAAAGACAGCCCTGGCTGGCAACTACCGTGGGGCAATTTACGGCTGGGACCAGACGCTCGACAATTCCATGCCGAGGCGCCTGCCGCACCGTACTCCGATCAAAAACCTCTACCTGGCGGGCGCCTGGACCCAGCCCGGGCACGGCTACGGCGCAGTCATCCCGAGCGGATTGCAGTGCTTCGCGACCATCCTGGAGGACTGGAGCAAAGCGTAATCCTAGCCTCTGCGGTCTCGCGGTCAAATCACCCGGAGCTTGCGGCCGACTTTCTCAAAGGCGCGGACCGCCTGCTCGAGCTGTTGGCGTGTGTGGGCGGCCGAGATCTGGACGCGGATGCGCGACTGGCCTTTGGGGACAACCGGAAAAACAAAACCGATCACGTAGATTCCCTCTTCATACAATTCGCGGGCCATCTGTTGGGCGAGTTGGGCGTCGTTCTCGAATTTGCGGAACATGACCGGGACGATCGGGTGGATGCCGTCGATGATGTCGAAGCCTAGCGCGTTCATGGCCCCGCGGAAGAACGACGTGTTCTCCCAAAGGCGCTCGCGCAGCTCGTTTCCATGCGCCAGGAGGTCGAAAGCGGCGATGCCGGCCGCGGCAATGACGGGGGCAATGGTATTGGAAAACAGGTAGGGACGGGACTTCTGGCGCAGGATCTCGATGATCTCGCGGCGGCCGGTGGTGAAACCGCCGGTCGCCCCTCCCATGGCCTTCCCGAGGGTTGAGGTGATGATGTCGACCTGGCCGAGCATTCCGGCGTGCTCGACCGACCCCCGGCCGGTCGCGCCGAGGACTCCCGTTCCGTGCGAATCATCCACCACCACGAGGGTGTCGTACGTGCTGCCGAGTTCATTGATCCTGCGGATATTCGCGATGTCGCCGTCCATCGAGAACACGCCGTCGGTGATGATCAGGATGTTGCGGGCGGGCACAGGCTCCTTGCCGAGGCCGGAGCCTTCCCAGATGTCCATCCCCTCGCGGGCCTTCCGCAGCGCCTCTTCCAGCGAGACCATGTCGGAATGGTCGTAAATGAAGCGTTTGGCTTTGCAGAGCCGGATGCCGTCGATGATGGACGCGTGGTTCAGAGCGTCCGTGACGATCGCGTCTTCCGCGCCCAGGATGCTTTCGAACAGCCCCCCGTTGGCGTCGAAGCAGGAGGAATACAAAATGGTGTCTTCCGTCTGGAAGAACTCGGAGATCTTTTGTTCGAGCTTTTTGTGCAGGCTTTGGGTGCCGCAGATAAAGCGGACCGACGCAAGGCCGAACCCGTATTCGTCGAGCGCGCGCCGCGCCGCCTCGAGGATTGTGGGATGGTTTGCCAGGCCGAGGTAATTGTTGGCGCAGAAATTCAGCACCGTCCGCGGTTCACTCCCCGCGGGGAAAGAAACCCGGAGGCTCGGCTTCTGATCCGAGAGAATCGTCCTCTCTTCCTTGTACAGACCTGAGTCTTTGATTTTCAGCAGTTCCTGGGCGAAGTCGTACTTGATCCTTTGATACATCCGGTCTCTCCCTGAGATTTGAGTGGTTTCTCATTGTTCCCCTTCTTGTGGGCGGCGTCGAGACCATCGGCGATCTGAGTGGGCCTGATCAGGGTTCGATGTTCAGCTTGCGCATGAGCCTGTGAAACCGCGGATCGGATCGGAGCGGATCCAGAAACTGGTAGGTCTTGAGCGGATGAATCCACTCGTCGTTCCGGTCAGCGGCTCGTTCCATCCATG
>JAFNAG010000407.1 GCA_017860135.1 Acidobacteriota bacterium | reverse complement strand
TTATCGGAAGCTGAACCGAGGGCCGGGCGCCCCCGGACGGGAGTGAATTTCGGCCGAGCAGGCAGCTTGAACTTCCTACTGGGTGACCACCCAAAGCGAATACTCGACCGATATCCCAGTTTAAGAGTCGCCAAGATCTCTGCGAACTGTATCCCCAATTACTGAGCCATAGCACCCTGTGCTTTGGCGCCCAGGAAGTCATGAACTTCCTGGGACGCAAGCTGAGAGGCAATTTCCAGGGAGAGATCGTCTCGGATCTGTCCAGCCTCGTCTGCCGCCGAACTGGCGGTTCCAGAATCAAACATCGGGTCAAAGAGAACTGGCTCAAGATGTACGACAAAGCCGGTCTCGTTCTTCGGGTGGAAACCGTCATTAATAATCCCGAGGAATTCCGCGTTCGCAAGAGAGTGACACGCAAAGGCAAGAGTCGGATGGAATGGGTCGACATGCGCAAAGGGGTCGCATGGTTATTCCGCTATCGCGAGGTCAGCCTGAAGGCGAACTCTCGTTATCTGGATGCGCTGGCAGCGGTCGACGATCCCACGAACGCCAAACGCGATCTGGATCGTATCACCACGCGCAAAAAGGATGCCGCGGGCCGCGGCTGCTCTGGCTTCAATCCGCTGGCTCATCGCGACACCGAACTATTCCAGGCCGTCATGGACGGAGAGCATTGCCTGAGAGGCTTCACCAACCGCGATATCCGGACCAAGCTTCAATCGACGCAGCACCTGCGACCCTACGGCCAAGATTCGAAAAAGGCCAGCTCCAAGGTGAGCCGAATCTTCCGCCGTTTTCACGCCCATGGTTTGATCGCCAAGCTTCCGCGGACCCGGCGCTGGCGAGTAACCCTCTACGGACGCCGAGTCATGGGGACGGCACTCTACATTCGTGAACTCGACTTCCCAAGAGCCTATTCCAAAATGGCCGCATGATTTTGATGATTTTTCTTTGTAAAATGCAAAGAAGTCACGGATAAAGAATCTATGCACCCCTTCGCCACGAGTAGTGCGGGGCATTGGCCCGGTTCCGGATTATTTTCGGAGCAGCTCCTCATGCGCAGTTGCGCACCCTGCCCACATGAAAAGGGTCTGAGATCGGCATTTTCAAAGCAGCCTCTCATGTGCCATGGTGCACCCTGTGACGCATGAAAAAAGTGCATATCTTTGAGATTCTTCGAGTTCTTGGAGTCTTAGAGTTTACAGCGGCCGGCCAACCTCCAAGGCTCAAAGAACTCAAAGGCTCTCCAAGACCTATTTTCGGAACAGTCCTCCCAGGTACTCCGTTTTGGCGTGTGACAATCAGCCGAATGTGTTATTACATTCGCCGATGCCATGGCCAGATGATGTTGGTTTTGTACAATCTGAATCACGACCCAATGGCGGCGTCAGCCATTACGTGGCGGCGCCGTTATGGCAGGACAAACTTATTTAGGAGACTCTGTATGGCTGCCGCTGCAAAAAGAGGGACCCCCGGGAAGCGTGTCGCAACTTTCTCGATCTTCTTCTGGCTGCTGTTCGCTGCCGGCGGGCTGTTCGCGCAAACGGCCCCAAGTCCCGAGTCCGTGCTCGGCTACAAGCCGGGCGCCGATTATCACCTGACCCGGTACACCGAGTCGCTGGCATATTTCCAGAAGCTGGCTGCCGCTTCCGACAAGTTGAGGCTGGAGAGGGTCGGCAAGACCTCCGAAGGGCAGGACTGGTACGTCGCCATCATTTCCTCCCCGGAAAACCTGAAGAATGTCGACCGCTTCCGGGACATTGCCCGCCGCATCGCGCTGGTGCAGGATCTCAACGATGAGTCGGCGCGCCAACTGGCACGCGAGGGGAAGGCGATCGTTCATGTCGACGGCGGGCTGCATTCCACAGAATGCGCCGGTGCCGAGCACACGATCCAGCTGGCCTACGACCTGGTATCCGACACGAACGATCCCCAGATCAAGTTCATCCTGGACAATGTCGTTCTCGTGCTCTGGTTCTCCCTGAATCCCGACGGGCAGAACATGGTGGCGGACTGGTACCGGCGCAACCTGGGCACCGAGTTCGAAGTCAGCCCGATGCCCCGGCTGTACCAGAAGTATGTGGGCCACGACAACAACCGCGACGGCTACATGAACAACATGATCGAGTCGCAGGTGGTCACCCGGGTCGCGGTGGAGCAGTGGTTTCCGATGGTGTACTACAACCATCACCAGACGGCGCCTTTTCCGACGCGCATCTGGATCCCGCCGTTCGCGGAGCCGATCTCCAGCAACGTGCATCCGCTGATGTGGCGCTGGACCAACGTTTTCGGCACCGCCATGGCCTCCTACCTGGATCAGCACGGCATGCCCGGGTCGGTTCACCGCACGGGTTTCGACGACTGGTACCCGGGATTCATCGATGGAGTCAACAACTACCGGAACACCGTCTCATTCCTTACCGAGACCGCACTCTATCGCTACGCGACGCCGCGCTTCTACACGGTGCAGGATTTCCCCAAGGAGTTCCAGGAACTGCGCCAGGAGGTCTTCTACTCGAGCCCCTGGAAGGGTGGCTGGTGGCGGCTGGGCGACGCCGTGCGCTACATGGTGGGCGCATCCATGTCGGTGTTGGACACGTCCGCGAAATACCGTGAGGAGATCATCTACAACCGCTACCAGGCAGGACGTGACGTGATTAGGCGTTTCGCCAAGGAACCGCCGTTTGCGTTCGTCGTGCCGCAGCAGCAGCGCGACCCGCAGACTGCCGCCCTGATGGTCGAAAAACTGAGGGTCAACGGGATCCGGGTCCACCAGGCGGCCCAGACGATCACTGCCAACGGCCGGGGGTATCCGGCGGGCAGCTGGGTGATCCTGATGGACCAGCCGTTTGCCCTGCTCGTGAAAGAGCTGATGGAAGTGCAGAAATATCCGGACCTGAGGGTGTCTCCGGGAGGGGAACCCGATTTGCCCTATGACGTTGCCGGATGGACTCTCCCTTATCAGATGGGAGTGGAAGTGGTCTCAGTCTCCGCTCCGCTGGACCAGGACTTCCGAGGC
The DNA here is from genome assembly GCA_017860135.1 of Acidobacteriota bacterium. Classification (GTDB taxonomy): domain Bacteria; phylum Acidobacteriota; class UBA6911; order UBA6911; family UBA6911; genus JAFNAG01. Next base: position 1,553 of record JAFNAG010000407.1, on the reverse strand, counting down.
CGGCTGCGCCCTCTCGACAAAGTCACGCCACCTGCCGCGGCCACGGCGGGCTCCGGGACGAGTTTCGTCTTCGACCATCAATCCAACAACGCTTTCCGGGCGATCAATCGCATCCTCAAAGCAGGCGGGAACGTCTCATTCGCGAAGAAGGAACTGGCGGCAGGGAAGACGCGGCTGGCTCCGGGAGGCGTGGTGGCCACGGGTATTTCGCAACAGCAGATTCAGAACATAAGTACGGAATTCAGCCTGCCGGTCCAGGCGGTGAACGCGGTGAGCGATCCGGTGACCGCGGTCAAGGCGCCCCGCATCGGCCTGTACGCCTCCTGGGTTGCGAGCATCGATGAGGGCTGGACCCGATGGCTGCTCGAGCAATTCGAGTTTTCCTGCAAAGATGTGCGCAATGCGGAGATCCAGGCCGGCCATCTGCGCGACAGCTACGATGTGTTGATCTTCGCCGAAGCCGGCGCCGCCACGATCATGGACGGTCACGCCGTCGGCACCCTGCCCGCCGAATACGTCGGCGGGATCGGCGAGGCAGGGCTGATCAAGCTGCGGGAGTTCGTCCGTGACGGGGGCACACTGGTGATGCTCGGCAACTCCTCGATTTTCGCGATCGACCGCTTCAACCTGCCGGTGAAGAACGCGCTCAAGGACCTGAAGAACACCGAGTTCTTCTGCTCCGGCTCGATCCTGCGGACCGAGGTGAAGGATTCCGGGCATCCCCTCACCTACGGCCTGCCGCCGGACCCGGCCGTGTTCTTTGCCCGCAACGCCGCATTCGAGACCGACCGTGAGTTCAAGGGGAGCGTCCTGCTCACCTATCCAAAGGATGACAACCCGCTCATGAGCGGATACATGCTCCATCCGGAGAAGATCCAGGGGAAGATCGCCGCGCTCGACGCTGCGTATGGGCGCGGGCACATCATCCTGACCGGCTTCCGGCCGCAGTGGCGCGGACAGCCCCACCTGATGTTCAAGCTGCTCTTCAACTCCTTGTACTACTTCGGCCCGATTGCAGAATCGGCGCCCGCCTCGCTACAGCCCGCACGGACCGGCCTCGAGGCGGACTGGATCAAGATTATCGACACGGTGCACGTGGAGCTTCAGAAGGTGCTGGCGCAAGGGCAGAAACTCGCCGCCGCCCGGGGCGCGCAGGCGCTCGAGGAGGCTAAACAGTACGACGCCCTGGTGCAGCAGTTTCAGACGGTGCAGATGGCGGCGATTGATGAGTTCAAGGGGCGCGCCGGAGCGCGCGCGGGAGGGCGGCTGGACGAATATAAGACGCAGCTCAAAGCCGCGCTCCTGGACATCCGCGGCAAGGATTATGCCGCCGTCAAGTTCACCTTCAACGATCTATTGCTGCAATTCCGCCTCAGTGCCCTGGAGCAGGAAATCCGCGACCTGGTGAAATGATTCCGGAGATCAATATGGAAGCCATTTTTTGTCGGTTGCGCCCTGTGTGTGGCGAATTGATAAGAAAGTGGATTGTACTGAAGGCGGATTTCTAAGGGGCCGGGGATTTCGCGTCCATTGCTTGCGATCATGGAGCAAAT
>JAFNAG010000406.1 GCA_017860135.1 Acidobacteriota bacterium | reverse complement strand
TATGCCGGACGGGCCGCCGACCTCCGCGACTGGATGGCGGACGCCCAGATCAATCGCGACCTCAACCTGCGCCTCCAATACCTCGCCGGCATGTGGCTCAATACATACATGGGGAGGGCGATTCTCGACGACATCCTGCAGCACTACCGGTTTCCGGAGCAGGTCTTTGGCGGCGCCGAAGACCGCGTGCAGGCCCTGAGGACGGCGCTGCAATACGCCGGGCGCGAACGCTGACAGGAAGGAACCGCCTATTTAGCTCGGAGGAATACTGAGAAGCTCTTGAATTCGCGCTTGCCCCACGCCGGGTCTTTTTGGGCCGCACCGCGAAATCCGCCGCAGGGATCCGGATACAATTTGTCATAACAGACGACAATGCGGCGGGTGACTGCTTCCGAAGCCAGCATGCCCGCGCCGGCGTCGAGATCGTCCACACGTGAGCCCTCCAGGCCGGGATAGTAATACTCCAGCAAGGCATACACCCCGGGTGCGGAGACCGCATCCCCGGCACGCACCGTCTGACGAAGAAAGTTCGCAGTCCCGAGCCAGTCCGCCGGCTCGGAGCGCGAATGCGCCTGCCCGATATAGACCGACGAGATGATCATCAAGCCCGCGTAGGCAATGGCAGGGGAACTCATCTGGTACGGAAGGTGCGGCAGGATTGTGAGCCTTTCCCCCACATAGGAAACACCGTAGCCGGCAATCAGCAGGATCGGCGGAGTGGCGTGCAGGATGTGACGCACGGCAAAAAAGTACCCCGCCCAGATCTCCAGCACCAGCAGAGCAGGAATCGGGACAAGAAACCAGGTCAGCAGCCACCAGAGCGTGCGGCTGCGCCGATGACGCAGCAGGGCACGGATTCCAGTCAGCATCGCGATCAGCAGCAGTCCCGCCATCGGATAGCTGTTGTCTCCCAGCTCCTTGATTATGCGGAGGATCAACTTCGCATTCAGAATCTCCGACGCCGGCGCGATGCCCGGCCGCGCCCAGATGTACCGCATCCAGGGGAAGAAGAGGACAAAGGCTGCGGCTGCGGCCAGGACATACAGCAGGATTTGAGACCACTTCGCGGAGTCGAAATCGACGGGAGCGCTCCCGGATTCCCCGCCTGCCGCATCCTCGCCGACAGCCGGTTTCCACAGCGTTGAGAGCACCAATCCGCAGCCCTGGGAGAGAATCACCAGCACTGCCAGCGGGCTCGTGTACAGCATCAAAACCAGAACCGCCGCGATGGCGAGCCATCCCTGCCAGCGCCGGTCTCCGCCGTAGACCTGGCGCAGGAGCAGATCATAGGAAAGCAGAGTGAGGAACAGCAGCAGGGCGTAAGGTCTCCCCTCCTGGCTGTAATGGTATGCCAGAGGGAAAAAAGCGAACAGTACCGAGGCATACAATGCCACCTTCTCCCCGAACAGAAACCGCGCGATGCGGAAAAAAATCCAGACCGAGAGCGTCCCGAAAAGAACCGCATGCAGTCGCAGCGCCCATGCAGAGTTTCCCAGAAGAATCGCCATTCCCCTTTGCACAAAGAAGTCGAGCGGAGACGCCAGGTCCATCCCTTCCCGCAGGCGCTGCAGAATCCCGGAGGCGGAGCCGCCGAGGCTGATGCGGGCCTGCATCAGCTCGTCCGTCCACAGCTGCCGCGTTCCCAGGAAGACGAGGCGGTGCACGAATGCAATCCCAAGAATGATGCCGACATATTTCTTCATAAGCAGCAACCGAAACCAGATTCTCAACAGGCAGTAGAGGGTAGTATCTTCCGGACTCCATTGCAAGAACTCCCGGTTGACGGGGTGCAATCGGAAGTGAGACTCAACAAAAAAGAATCTGTCAATCGTCACTTGGTGGAGGGGCAGGTTGGCTCTGCGCTCCGGTACTTCACCCGCTCCGAACGCGATCAGGACCGCACGGGCCGAAGGTTTGCAGCGGCCAGATGACAAATGACCATTGACCATTGATACATTCATTTGTCGTTGGTCGTTGCGCGACCTGAATTTTGCGAGGGTTGAGTCTCACTTCCGATTGCACATCGGCTGACGTGGAAATAAAGAAATCACCCAAGAGTAGACTCTCACGCCTGGAAGACGCTGCTCCAGCCTGCCCCGCAAAGCCCTAACTGCAGGACATAAGTGACGCCGTAGCCTGCGATCAGAAATTCGCAAGCCGGCACCCCTTTGGGGCGGGCCGCAAATTCAGGCGATCAGGAGAAAGCCCGCACCGTTCCGTGGTTGCCGACGAGGTAGAGGTGGTACAGGAGGATCAGAACGTAGAAAACCAGGCACAGACGTGCCACATGCCTGGCGAGCAGCCATTCCTTGTGGAGGATGATAATGGCGAGCGGGAAGGCAGTCATTGCCGTCTTGACGCTGAAGAATGCATACACACCGCCCCAGGTCAGTATCATGCTCATGAGGGGATTGGCTTCCCGGGCGATGCCCTTCTGGATCTGATGGACGGTGAGAACGGCATCGAGCAGCGACAGCCCCAGGACCGACAAGGCGAGAATCCAGCTCCCGCGGTCATAGATATCCACATATCCGCCGCGGTCCGTCCTCCGGCGCCCCTTGCTTCGCCTCCGGCGTTGGCTGCTGAACTGGGGAGGAAAACTGGGAGGCTTGCGGCGATCGGACCTGTTGCGCCGCTCGGCGGACTGATCTGCGGCCCGGGCAGAATCGTGCGCTGGTGCATTCATATCACGGAGAGCTTATCGGCGCATCCGGCAGGCTCATTAGGGGATTCGGCCCGCGCGTCATGCCGAGTCGTTTACCGGTGAACTGCGGAGCGGAAACTCTCTCTTCCTCCGCCGGAAAACCTGAACCCTGAAGGCCACAGAGACAAAACCCTGAGCTCATTGGTGCCTTCGCGGTTCCAGAAGCTCATTTCCAGTCGTGCACCGAGCCATGAAGAACGCCCACGGCGTCCCTTCACACTCTCTGCCCCGCCGCCAGCAACTGCAGCAGGACATAAGGGAGAATCCCTCCATGCGCGTAATACTCCACTTCGATCGGCGTGTCGATGCGGAGGATCAGAGGAACCTCGTCGGTCCGGCCTCCCGCCCGATGGACTGCCAGCGTCACTTCCTGCCTGGGCTTGAGCCCGCCCTTGAATCCGACCAGGTCATACGACTCGGTACCGTCGAGCTCGAGAGATTTGGCGGAATAACCCTCCTTGAATTGACAGGGCAGGACTCCCATTCCGACGAGGTTGCTGCGGTGGATACGTTCGAAGCTCTGGGCGATGACCGCGCGGACGCCGAGCAGAGCGGTTCCCTTGGCAGCCCAATCCCGCGAACTGCCAGTCCCATACTCCTGGCCGGCGACGACCACGAGCGGGATCCCCGCTTCCTGGTAACGCAATGCCGCGTCATAGATGCTCATCATGCGGCCTTCGGGCTGGTAGAGCGTCACGCCCCCTTCGGTTCCGGGCACCATCAGGTTCTTGATGCGCACGTTTGCGAAAGTCCCGCGCATCATGACTTCGTGATTTCCGCGGCGCGCCCCGTACGTGTTGAAATCCGCGACCGAAACCCCACGATCCTGGAGGTACGTACCGGCGGGCGAGCTGGCTTTAATGGCTCCTGCGGGGCTGATATGATCCGTCGTGATCGAGTCTGCGAAGATTGCCAGAGGCCGGGCCCCGAAGACCTCCGCTATCCGGCCCGCCTGCATGTCGAAAGACTGGAAGAAGGGAGGCTCCTGAATGTACGTCGAATCCTTGTCCCAGCTGTAGACATCCCCGCGCGGCGCCGGGATTTCATTCCACATCGGGTTCTGTTCGGCAAAGTTCTGATAGAGTTTTCGGAAGGTGTCGGGGTTGAGTGCGGAGCGTTCCAGAGCGCGCACTTCCTCGAGCGTCGGCCAGATGTCACGAAGGTATACCGCCTTCCCGTCGCGGCCCTTCCCAATCGGCTCCTGCGACAAGTCTGTGTCGACGCGCCCGGCCAGCGCAAAGGCAACGACAAGCGGCGGGCTCATGAGGAAGTTCGCCTTGACCGACTGGTGGACCCGCGCTTCAAAATTGCGGTTGCCGCTCAGCACGCTGGCCGTGACGATGTCCTGCCCGCGGATCACATCCTCCAGGCCGGGATCGAGCGGACCCGAATTGCCGATGCAAATCATGCAGCCATAGCCCGCCAGGTTGAAACCAAGCCGGTCCAGATAGGGCTGAAGGCCCGTCTTTTCGAGATAGTCGCTGACCACGCGTGATCCCGGTGCAAGGGTTGCTTTGACGGTCGGCGGGACAGTCAGCCCGCGCTCGACCGCTTTTTTCGCCAGCAGGCCCGCCGCCAGCATGACGCTGGGATTCGAGGTATTGGTGCAGGATGTGATGGATGCGATCACGATGTCGCCATGCCCAATACTCACGCCTTCCGGAGGTTTCACCCTTTCGGGATTGAGCTTGACCGGGAATCGCGCGCCGACATCCGCGGCCGGCTTCCCGTATCCGTTTTCCGATGCCGGTTTCTGGAGCAGATCCCGGAAGGTTCGCTTGAGGTCCGGGAGCGGGATCCGGTCCTGGGGCCGCTTCGGGCCCGCCACGCCCGGCCGGACTTCGGCAAGGTCGAGTTCGAGCACCGCGCT
>JAFNAG010000405.1 GCA_017860135.1 Acidobacteriota bacterium | reverse complement strand
AAAAACGGCTCCGGTCTTACGGCCGGGATCCTCACCTACGGCGCGACAGTCCGGTCGCTCCTTGTCCCCGACCGAAACGGCAAGTTCGAGGACGTGGTGCTCGGCTACGATTCCCTCGAGGGATACGCCGATGGGACCGCCTATTTCGGAGCCGTGGTGGGGCGCTACGGCAACCGCATCGCGAAGGGGCAGTTTGAGCTGGACGGGAAAAAGTATCAGCTGACCATCAACGACGGCGAGAACCACCTCCACGGAGGCAAGAACGGCTTCAACAAAGTTTTGTGGGATGCAAAGGTTTTGAGTCAATCGCCCGAACCGTCGATCGAGATGCAGTATGTCAGCCGGGACGGCGAAGAAGGGTATCCCGGTACCGTTACCCTCAAAGTCACTTACACGCTGACGGCCAAAAATGAACTGCGCATATCCTACGAAGGCATAACCGACCAACCCACGATACTGAATCCGACGCAGCATTCCTATTTCAATCTCTCGGGATCTTTCACGCGCCCGATCCTGGATCACCTGCTCTTGATCGAGGCCGACAGCTACACTCCGGTGGACAAGGGGCTGATCCCGACCGGGCAGCTGATGAATGTTTCCGGCACGCCGATGGATTTCCGCACGCCCATGGCGATCGGGGCGCATATCGACGACGCCTATGAGCAGCTGGCGCTCGGCAAGGGCTACGACCATAACTGGGTCCTGGGAAACCGCGGAGGAGTGCGCAGGGTTGCGGAACTGTACGAGTCTTCAAGCGGGCGCCTGATGACGGTCTTTACCGACCAGCCGGGTCTTCAGTTCTACTCCGGCAATTTCCTGGACGGAAGCGCGCGGGGCAAGAACGGCGTCGCTTACGGGCGCAGGAGCGCGCTCTGCCTGGAAACCCAGGCTTTCCCCGACTCGCCCAACAAGCCCCAGTTCCCTTCCACCGTTCTGAGGCCGGGACAGGTTTACCGCCAGACGACGCTTTATCAATTTTCCACCAAATAACTGGAGACACGCATGAGCATTCTGCAACCTGTGGACTGGATCGTGATCCTGGGATATTTCGCGCTGATTGCGGGCATAGTGGTTTGGGTGGCAAAGAAGCAAAAGAAAACCTCCGACAGCTATTTTCTGGCCGGCCGCGAGCTGGGATGGTTCGTGATCGGCGCGTCCATCTTCGCCTCGAACATTGGTTCGGAGCACCTGGTGGGCCTGGCATCCTCCGGGGCAACCGACGGGGTCGCAATGGCGCACTACGAGCTGCACGCCTGGTGCCTGCTGGTGCTGGCCTGGGTGATGGTGCCCTTCTACATGCGGTCGAAGGTCTTCACCATGCCGGAATTTCTCGAGCGGCGCTTTTCGCCCGCCTGCCGCACGTTCCTTTCCGTCATTTCGCTGGTCGCCTACATACTGACGAAAATCGCCGTGGGCATCTTCGCCGGCGGCGTGGTTTTCGCCGTGCTTCTGCCCGAACTCAATCTCTGGGGAATGGACAGCTTCTGGATCGGATCCCTGGTCGTGGTCGTGATCACCGGCCTGTACACCATCGTTGGGGGCATGAGCGCCGTGGCCTATACGGAGGCGATGCAGACCATCGTCCTCATCATCGGGTCGGCCCTGGTGACGCTTTTCGGGCTGCAGGCGCTCGGAGGCTGGTCGGAACTGCGCTCAATCGTGCCTTCGGAGATGTTCAACCTGTGGAAGCCGCTGGTCCCCGCCGGACTCGAGAACACGTGGGCTCCCGTCCGCGACGCTCACCGGATGGCGTGGTACTTCAACGACAACTATCCCTGGCTGGGGATGCTCGTGTGCGCGCCCGTGATCGGCCTGTGGTACTGGTGCACCGACCAGTACATCGTTCAGAGAGCCCTGACGGCGCCCAACGAAACCCAGGCCCGGCGCGGGTCCATCACGGCAGCCTTCTTCAAGCTCCTGCCCGTGTTCATTTTCATCATCCCCGGCATCATTTGCTACGCGCTTGCGGTATCGGGCAAGATACCGTATTTCAACCAGCTGCTGATCGGGCCTGACGGCAAAATCCTGCGCGACAACGCCCAGCAGGCGTTTCCGCTCATGGTCGCGCACGTGCTCCCCGTGGGCGTGCGCGGCATCGTCGTCGCCGGCCTGCTGGCCGCGCTGATGAGTTCGCTGGCGGGGGCGTTCAACGCATGCGCCACATTGTTTACCATCGACTTCTACGGGCGCCTGCGCCGCGGAGCGTCCCAGGAACGGCTGGTTTGGATGGGGAGGATCGCTACCGCCGTCATGGTCCTGATCGGCATCTGCTGGATCCCCGTCATTCGCGGCGGCCGCGGCCTGTACGACTACCTGCAGGGCATGCAGTCCTACCTGGCGCCGCCCATCTTTGTGGTGTTTTTCCTCGGAGTTTTTATCAAGAGAATGAACGCCAGAGGCTGCCTTTGGGCGCTGATCAGCGGCTTTACCCTGGGCATCCTGCGCCTGGCCGTGGATACCCCGGTCAAGCTGATCCAGGGGTTCCAGTATCCGGCGGGATCGTTCCTGTGGATTGTGAATCACATTTTTTTCCAGTATTACAGTATGATTATCCTGGTGGTGTCTGCAGCCGTGATGGTCGCGGTCAGCCACATGAGCGCGGAGCCCGATTATGCGAAAATCGGCGGGCTCACCTACGCGACACGCAGCGAGAAAGACAAGCAGGCCACCCGGGCGAGCTGGTCGGCGATCGACGTCGTTCTCTCTATCGTCGTGCTCGCGCTCATACTCGCGGCGTACCTGTACTTCGTCGGCTAGGATTAACGCTGACGCACGCTGACAAAAATATATATTTTTTTCGGCGTTCGTCGGCGCTTTGTCGGCGTGGGTCAGCATAAAAATACGGATGAATATGCCTTACGCTATCGGATTGGATTTCGGGACGAATTCGTGCCGGGCGCTGCTGGTGGATGTAACCAACGGCCATGAGCTGGCAAGCCACGTCTTCCCTTACCCGTCGGGAAGCGACGGGGTCATACTAAACGGCTCGGATCCCGGCCTGGCCCGGCAAAATCCCGCGGATTATGTTCTCGGCATCGAGGAATCCATAAAGGGCGTTCTGCAAAAAGCCCGGGCAACGGCTTTTGAGCCGGCCGACGTCATTGGCATCGGCGTCGACACCACGGGAAGCAGTCCCATGCCCGTCGACGAACACGGGCAGGCCCTCTGTTTCCAGGAACGTTTCCGGAACAATCCCGCGGCCATGGTGTGGCTCTGGAAGGACCACTCGAGCTACAGAGAGGCCGCGCTGTTCACTCAGACGGCGTCGGAGATGCGCCCGCAGTACCTCTCCAAAATCGGCGGAACCTACTCGTCCGAGTGGTGGTGGAGCAAAATCCTGCACTGCAAAAATGTCGCGCCGGAGGTTTTCGATGCCGCCGCCAGCTGGGTCGAAATCTGCGACTGGATTCCCGCCGTCCTCACCGGCGAGCTTTCGCCGAAGCGCATGATGCGCAGCGTCTGCGCGGCCGGGCACAAGGCTGCTTTCAACGCGGACTGGTACGGCCTTCCCGACCGCGAATTTCTCGACCGCCTCTCTCCCGGGCTCGGCGCGCTCAGGGAGCGCCTGTACGACAAAGCCTACACTGCCGATCACCGCGCCGGCGCTCTTGCGCGCGAATGGGCCGCGAAGCTCGGCCTTTCTCCCTCCACCGCCATCGCAGTGGGAGCCTTCGACGCGCACATGGGGGCGGTCGGCGCCGGGATTTCCCCGGGGACACTGGTCAAAATCATCGGGACCAGCACCTGCGACATCATGATCCACCCCAGCGGCGAGCCGCTCGAGGATATACCGGGTGTCTGCGGCATCGTGAACGGATCGGTCATCGACGGCTACTACGGCATAGAGGCGGGGCAGTCGGCCGTCGGCGACATATTTCTCTGGTTCGTCAACAACCTCTCCCCCGGCAAGTACGGCAGGACGCAGGACGAACAGTTTGCGAATCTCGCAAAAGCCGCGGCGGAGCTCGAGCCGGGCGAGAGCGGCCTGCTCGCGCTGGACTGGAACAACGGGAACCGCACTATCCTGGTCGACGTGCGTCTTTCGGGCCTGCTGATCGGCCAGACGCTCGGCACCCAGCCGCACGAGATTTACCGGGCGCTGCTGGAAGCGACCGGATTCGGCGCACTGGCCATCATCGACCGGATCGAGGAATACGGCGTGCGCGTGCGGGATGTGGTCAATTGCGGGGGCCTGGCCGCGAAAAGCCCGCTGATGATGCAGATCTACGCCGACATCACGGGGCGCTCCATGAAGATTTCGCGCAGTGAACAGACTCCGGCCCTCGGAGCCGCGATTTTTGCGGCCGTCGCTGCTGGCCAGGCCGCGGGAGGCTACGCCTCGGCTGCGGACGCGCAAAAGGCCATGGTGGGCATCGGCAAGGAATACCGGCCCGCTGCCGAACACCATCGCGTTTACCGTTCTCTGTACGCTCTCTACCGCCAGCTGCACGACGCTTTCGGCACGCGGCAGTGGTCGGGATCCATGTTCAACGTCATGAAAGACCTGCTGGCTATTCGCGACCAGGCCCGGAGGGCATGACGATGTTCGAGCAGTTGAAAGAAGAGGTTCTGCA
>JAFNAG010000404.1 GCA_017860135.1 Acidobacteriota bacterium | reverse complement strand
CGCCAGCCGGGACACCAGGTAGGTGGGCAGCGCGGAGTTGTCGAAGAGGGGCTGCTCCAGGGATCTGAGCAGCCGCGGCAGCTCCTGGACGATGTCCGCGGTGATCACCTGCTCGTGATGGTTCGAGCCGATGTGGGCGGCGACGGAGCGGGCGAAAACGCGCTCGTCGCCGCCGCCGTCGAAACCGATGGTGAAGGTGTGGATCGGCTCCGGGCTATGGCGTTGGGCGATGGCGCAGACCAGGCTGGAATCGATGCCCCCCGATAGAAATGCGCCCACCGGGACGTCCGCCACCAGATGGCTGCGCACGGCGTCGTGAAGCCGCTGATCCAGCTCGTCGGACAGTGCCGCTTCATTTCTTTCAGCATGCTCCACCTGAAATTCAGGCCTCCAGTAGCGCTGGATCGATAGGCTCCCTTCCCCGTATTCCAGCAAGCACCCGGGCGCTAACGCTTGGACACCCTGAAAAATCGTATTGGGTCCGGGAATGTAGCCCAGCTCAAAATAGACATCCACCGCGCCGGGGTTCATCTTGCGGCAAAGGTCCGGGTGGGCGAACAAGGCTTTGATCTCCGAGCCGAAAACCAGGCCGTCTGAAAGCGGGGCGTAGAAGAGCGGTTTGATGCCCAGGCGGTCGCGGGCGAGAAAAAGCCGCCGGTGCGCGTCGTCCCAGATGCCGAAGGCAAACATGCCCCTGAGTTTTTCGACGACCCGAGAGCCCCACTTGCGGTAGCCGTGCAGCAGCACCTCGGTGTCGGAGGAGGAAAGGAAGATTTCACCCGCTTGCTGCAGCTGACTGCGCAGTTCACGGTAATTGTAGATTTCGCCGTTGTAAACCAAGACAAAGCGCCCGTCTGCGGAGACCATCGGCTGGCTGCCGGCCGGTGTCAGGTCCAGGATGGACAGCCGGGTGTGGGCGAGGCCGATCCCGTCTCGCATCCACACCCCCCTCCAATCCGGGCCGCGATGGGTTAGCAGGGAGGTCATCGCCTCCAGAATCTGTCTCGACCCACTGCCGACGTATCCGCCGAGACCGCACATGCTTCACCCGATATATCCGGAAGCGCCGCTCATCAATACCGACAAGGTACCAGCTCGCCATACAGGGAAAGCACCTCGCGAGCGGAGCGCTCCCACGAGAACTCTCTGGCTCTGGCCTTTCCGGCTTCAACCAGCCGACGACGCCGGTCTTCATCTCCCAGCAGACTGCGTATGGCCTGGGCGATCTCTTCGATCGATTCCGGTTCTATCCGCACGGCCGCCTCGCCGACCACTTCCGGCACGGCCGTGCGATCGGAGGTCACCAGGGGGACGCCGGCCGCCAACGATTCCAAAGCCGGCAGCCCGAAGCCTTCTGCCAGGCTGGGATAGAGGGAAAGCACCGCTCCATGGAGCACGTACGGCAGGTCCTCCTCCGAAAGGGACCCGATCAAATGCACCCCGCGGGCGTCGCCCTCCAGCAACGAACGGATGGGATCTTTAGGCCCGATGATCACCAGATCCAGATCCGGTGCGGCCAGCCGAGAGGCGGCGACCGTGCGGAGCAGGTTCTTGCGCGGCTCAGGGGTCCCCACGAGGAATATGAGGTAGGGGCGCGACAGACCCAATCTATCCTTGACCTCCTGCAATTTGGAGCGGTCCTGCGACACAAAGAAGTGCGCCTCCACCCCTTCAGGGATGACCCGGATGCGGTCTTCAGGGACCTTCATCAGTTCGATCAAAGCGCGGCGGGTGTAGTCCGACGGCGCAATGATCACGTCCGCGTGCTTCAAGGCGGCCGGCAGTTCCATCCGATGCCCCCGCAGATTCAGGGGCCCGTCCGAAAAATATTCCGGGTGCCTCAGGAAGGTCAGATCGTGAACCGTCAGCACCCGCTTGGCGGTACGCACCGGCGGCAGGACGAAATGGGTGCCGTGGAAAATATCCAGGGGACCCGCAAATGAATCCATCGGCGGCCACCCGATGCGATTCCAGCACGTCTGCATCAAACGGCGGGGAACCTGCAGGTCGACATGCGTAACATTGGGTCCTGGATGCCTCCATGGAGCATGGTTCCGCCGAAAATGATTGCTGACCAGGACGAACCGGTCAGAGGGTGCGGCGGCCGCCATCGCCGAGACCAGCGCACGGACGTAACGCGCGATGCCGCCGAAGGGAAATCCGGTTTGATAGATGTCGACCCCGATTCTCATCCGGCCGTGATCATCTCCCCTCCTGCTGCACATGAGCCAGCACCTGGCGCAGTCGCAGTGCGGATCGTTCCCAGGTGTGTTGGCCGGCGTGCGCAAGGCCCCTCGCAGCCAGATCCGCCCGGCAACTCTCGTCCTCCACCATACGGAGCATGGCTAGCTTCAAGCCATCAATGTCATCCGGCGGAACCAGCAGCGCCGCTGCCTGCACCACCTCACGGACCGACGGAATATCCGATGCAACCACCGGGGTGCCGCAGGCCATGGCCTCCAAAGGAGTGCTGCACCAGCCTTCGTAGAAGCTGGGATGAACCAGGGCCACCGCCGCGTTGTATAGCTCGACCAAGGTATCGTCTTCCTGGCTCACGCTTCCGATGAAGTGTACGGCGCTCTCCAGTCCCGATTGCGACACCATCGACCGTGCCGTTCCAATCTCGGATTCGAAGGGCCCGGCCAGCACCAAATCCAGCCCCTCTCGGTGCAGTCCTGAATCAGAGAAGGCCCGGAGAAGGCCCGTGATGTTCTTGTGGCGGCCGATGACCCCGACATACAGCATGAAAGGCCGCGCAACCCCGAACCTCCGCCGAACCGCGCTGCTGCACTTTCCGCGATCTAAAACGCGGAAGACCGGATCCACACCGTGGGTCACCACGTGGATGCGATCCGGTCGAAGATCGGTCAAGCGCAGCAGGTCCTGCCGCGTGCTCTCGGAGACCGCCAGAAAATGGTGCGCGCGCTTGCGGGCGTAAGTGAAGGCCTTGGCCAGCTTTTGGACCCTGCGCGCCTCGCACATCTGAGGGATGGCAAGGTACGCCACTCCGCGGATCGTGCAGAGGACCGGTGCCCCTCGCGTGGGGGGGAAGAACAGATCCGGCGCATAGAACACGTCGATCGATCCCAGCCAGTCTTCCACCGCAGGGGAGCCCAGGATTCGCCAAGGGGTCAGCAGCAGTCGCACCGGGATGCGTGAGACCGTTTCCCGCGCGGTCCCGTTAACCGCGTGTAAGATCCTCCCCGGAGTGCAGCCACTGCGGTCGAAGTACAAAAGGCGCCAATCATCCTCGTCGAACTGGCCGACCAATTGCTTCAGGAGGTTGCGGGAATGACGCTGCCCTGCCCTCTCCCCGTGCAACACGATCGATGCATCGATGCCGATTCGGGCCATACGGCACCCTCACACGCCCCAACGGCGCAGCCACTGCTCCAGGACCAGCAGTGCATAGAGATCCTGCCGCGGCCGCTCCGCTATCGGCTCCTGCCGCAGCGTCACGATCGCCTTCCGTTCCATCCACGCGTTCACCCGGCTGTTGGAACTCAGACATTCATCTTCAAAGCGGTCCATCAGGCCTTCGCGAAGCCAGCGGTTCAGCGGAACAACGAAACCCTGCTTGGGCCGGTCCAAAATTCCAGGCGGCAGCAGCGGTCCGGCCACATCGCGCAGCAGCCGCTTGCCCTCGACCGGCAGGGGGCTCACCAGCCAAGCCGGCGGCAGAGACAGGGCGAACTCGACGAGCCGGTGGTCCAGCAGCGGCACTCGGATTTCCAGGCCGTGCGCCATGCTCATGCGGTCGACCTTGGTGAGCATGTCGTCGGGCAGGGAGGTGTTGAGGTCCAGCCACAGAGCTTTGTGGACTGGATGCCGAAAGTCCGCCCGTGACATCGCCTGCTCCGCCGCACACCGCAGCATGGGCTCGTAATGCGCGTGATTTTTTTTTCCCATCAGCAGCGCCCGCTGGACCGGCGTGCTGATCTGTCGCTCCACGACGTAGCGCTCGATCTCAGACAAGGCCGCCCAGCCGAGCATCTGCGGAGTCGAGGAGAGCCTCCCGTTGCGCCAGGGCGGCACTCGCCTGAGAAGGCTGGCCAGCAGCCGCGGTTGGGGAACAGCGGCTTTCAGCGCTGCCACGCGGTAGCGTCCGGTGTATCCGCCGAAGACTTCATCTCCGCCGTCGCCTGAAAGCACGGCTTTGGCGACGTTGCGCGCGGCACGGCACACGGCGAAGGTCGGCAGCGCCGATGAATCGGCGAACGGTTCATCCATGAAACCGACGGCCTCCATGAGCAGCCGGCTCGGATCCATGTGCAGAGCGACCTCATGATGCCTTGTGCCCAAGTGATCCGAAACCCGCTTGGCGTGGGGCGCTTCATCCATGCCGGTTCCCGGGAAAGATACGCAGAAGGTTTCGATGTCGGCATGCTTCCGGGCCAGGGCCACAATCGTTGAGGAATCGAGGCCCCCCGACAGAAATGCGGCGACCGGAACGTCGGCTGCCAGGTGGGAGCGCACGCTTTTCTCCAAACGCCAGGCGAGTTCCCGGGCCGCTTCGGACTTGCCGCGAGGAGGCTTCGCTGCCAGCGGCCGCCAGTAAATGTCCCTTTCGAGATTTCCATTGCG